>JALEGX010000026.1 GCA_022763485.1 Paracoccaceae bacterium
ACGAAGAAGCGCGATGGCCGCCAGCCCGGCCGCGCGCTGCGCTACGCCAAGGGCTTCGCGCGCGGCCTCTTACACCACCCCACGGGGCACTACCGGTTGACGTGATGGTCGGAATGGCGTGGCGCGTTCAGCATCAGGGCCGACGAATACCAATGCGGTGAATTCCACGAATGTTGCGGCCCCACCGGCTCGACACGACCCGAAGGCAGACGGGCACGGCGCAGGCCATAATGCTGCAGGTAGTCGGCCAGAAAGATCTGGATCTGGGCATAGGCGCAGACACAGAGCAGGGCGATCAGCCCCGGTCCGCCGGACCAGGCAAAGGTCAGCGCCAACAGGGCTGCGGCGCCCGCGACATAGATCACATACGGGTGCAGCCCCTGCCTGCGCTGCGTCGCACGCTGGCGCAACGCGGTTTCAGCCCTGGCACCTTCGATGAAGGACCCGACCCAAGCCCGAGGCAGGAAAGCAAAGAAGCTCTGGCCCTGTGGGGCGGAATTGGGATCCGCTGCGGTGGAGACATGCACGTGATGCACGCGCAGGTGGGCCGACACATGATGCCCGATGAGCATGCTGGTATAAAGCGCTGTTCCAAGCCGACGCAGGGTGCGATTGCGGTGATGGATCAGCTCATGCGCGTTGGGATGGGTGACCTGTCCCATGAACAATCCCAGCCCAAGACCCGTGGCAATGGCATGGGCCAGCGGCAGATCCGGCAGACGGGCGATCAGGGCGGCCAGAAGCGCAAGGTGACCAAGGGCCAGCGCCACGGACAGCGCGTCGGCCAGGCCGGGGGAGGCAGGCGCGGACGGGACTGCCGCACGGCTGCGGCCAAGGCGGTCCAGCGCGTAGACGAAGACAGAAATGTAAAGGAGCGCGACAAATCCCCAACCGCCCCACGAAAAGAGCGCCAACAGCAACAGGGCAACCGGTGCAAGGCTGGCCAGTACGAACCAGATCATCGGGGCTCCTTCGCTTGAAAACGGCCGGGAAACGGCGGCGGATTGCATTCTGGCTATCGCAAACCGGCCCCTTTGCCAACGTCCCGTCGGGTCAGCTTTGACCCCATGTCCCAGTTCCCTCAAGGTATGGCTCGGAAATCGGAAGGGACAGCATGACAAGCGTCTGGAGTTTGGTTGGGCCAGCGGCCCTTGCGGCAGTGGCCTATCTGTTCCTGACCGCCCGCGCAGAGAGCTGGCTGCGCAGCGTGACCAAGACCGCGGCAGTGGCCCTGTTGGCGCTGGCGGCGCTGGTGCTGGGGCTGCCCGCGCTGCTGGTCCTTGCCCTTGCGGCCTGTGCGCTGGGAGATCTGCTGTTGTCGCGGGATGGTGAGACCGCGTTCATGGGCGGGGTGGGGGCCTTTGCTCTGGGGCATCTGTTCTACATCGCGCTGTTTCTGACCCAGCCAGAGGCCGACCCGTCCCGACTGTTGGCCTGGCCTGCCGCTCTGCCCGCTGTGGGGCTTTTGCTGCTGGGTTTCCTGGCCGCGCGGATCCTTGCGCCGAAGGCTGGCGCGTTGAAAGGCCCGGTGCTGGCCTATATCCCGATCATTCTGGGCATGGGGTTGGCGGCGCTGACCCTGGGCGAGGGGCGGGGTCTGATCCTTGCTGCGGCCTTTGCCTTTGTCTTTTCGGACCTGATTCTTGCGACCGAAAAATTCCTGCTGCCCGGCGGGCATGGCCTGCTGCGCTGGACGCCCTACGCGATCTGGGTGCTCTACTGGGGGGCACAATTCGGATTTTTCGCCGCATTTGCGTGACGCGCTTTGCAACTGGCGCGGATCCACAGTAGGGGAAAATAAACTTCGGCGGAGCAAAACATGGCGTTTTTTTCGAAACTCAAGGATCGGCTGTTCAAATCCTCCTCCAAACTGGAAGAGGGGCTGGACGCCATTGTCGAAGAGGCGCCCGCGCCCGCAGCGGACCCCGCACCGCAAGCTGAACCGCCAGCAGCAGAGACCAGCCCTGAACCTGCGCCTGAACCGGCGCCCGTGCCGCAAGCCGCTGCGACCGAGCAGGCCGCAGCCACGGGCACGCCGGGCCTGCTGGGGCGTCTGCTGGGCCGGGGGGAGGCGTCTGAGCCGCGCCGGGTTCTGGACGATGACATGCTGGAGCAGCTGGAAGAGCTGCTGATCGCGTCGGACATGGGGGTGGATACCGCCCTGCGCGTGACGTCGAACATGGCCGAAGGCCGCTATGGGAAACGCCTGTCCGCAACCGAAATCAAGGAAACCCTGGCGCAGGAAATCGCCCGCGTGATGGAACCTGTGGCCAAGCCGCTGCCGATCTATTCCAAGCGGCCGCAGGTGGTTCTGGTCGTGGGCGTGAACGGTTCGGGCAAGACCACGACAATCGGCAAGCTGGCCAGCCAGTTCAAATCCGCGGGCAAACATGTGGTGATTGCTGCCGGGGACACCTTCCGCGCGGCAGCCGTTGAGCAGCTGCAGGTCTGGGGCGATCGCGCAGGCGTTCCGGTGCTGACCGCCCCTGAAGGTTCGGATCCCGCGTCGCTTGCCTTTGACGCGATGACCAAGGCCCAGGAAGACGGCGCCGACCTGCTGATGATCGACACCGCAGGCCGCCTGCAGAACCGCGCCGACCTGATGGAAGAACTGGCCAAGATCGTGCGGGTGATCCGCAAGAAGGATGAAACCGCACCGCATAACACCCTGCTGGTGCTGGACGCCACCACCGGTCAGAACGCGCTGAACCAGGTGGAGGTCTTCCGCAAGATTTCGGACGTGTCGGGGCTGGTTATGACCAAGCTGGATGGCACGGCCAAAGGCGGTGTCCTGGTGGCGCTGGCGGACAAGTTCGGCCTGCCGATCCATGCCATCGGCGTGGGCGAACAGATTGACGATCTGGCTCCCTTCGACCCAGAAGAATTCGCGGCGGCACTGACCGGCCTGGACCGGTCCTGAGACTTGCGCCGGTTCGGACAGCACACGCGGCCGATCCGGGCCTGCGCTGACCGCGTGGCCAAAACGCCGGGGACACCATGCTGAGCGATTGGATCATTGCCCTGGAAGGCACCGAGGCCGGGCACAAGGTCGCGCTGTCGCTGGCCATTCTGGCGGCGTTCCTGCACGCGGTCTTTGGCGCGTTGCAGAAGGGGCGGCATGATCCGTGGCTGTCGCGGGGGGCGATTGATGCCTCTTATGGCCTGATGGCGGCGCCCTTTGCCCTGTTCGTGGTGCCCTGGCCCGAACCCCACATGTGGCCGATCTTCGGCGCGGTCTGGCTGATCCACATCCTGTACAAGACCCTGCAGGCGCTGGCCTATACCAAGGGGTCCTATACGGTTGTCTACCCGGTGGTCCGCGGGACCGGGCCGCTCTTTACCGTGATCGGCGCCTATGTCTTGTTCGGCGAGGTCTTCTCGGCCACGCAATGGGCGGGCGTCGGGGTGCTGCTGGCCGGGATCTTCGGGCTGGCGCTTTACAACCTGCGCTATCTGGAGACCAACCGGGACACGCTGGGCCTGGCGCTGGGGCTGGCGGTGATCACGGGGTTGTTTGTTGCGCTCTACACCACCTATGACGCCTATGGCATTCGCGCCACGGCGGATCCGTTCACCTTTCTGGCGTGGTTCTTCATGATCGATGGCGCGGTGATGCCCTTTGTGGCCTTCCTGCGCTGGCGGTCGATGATCGACAGACCTGCGCCCGGCCCGCTGATGGTGCGCGGCTTTGTCGGCGGGATCACCGCTTTCCTGTCGTTCGGCTCCATCATGCTGGCCACGCGGCTGGACAAGGTGGGCGAAGCCGCGGTTTTGCGCGAAACCTCCACGGTTTTTGCCGCGATCATCGGCTGGCTGGTTCTGAAAGAAACCGTCGGGCCGCGCCGCGTGGCGCTGATGACCTTGATCGCGCTGGGCGCAGTGATAGTTGAGATGGGTGGCTGACACAGCGCCCCCGAGAAGAAGAGACCGAGATTCAATGGCCGATAGCAAAGAGATCAACCCCTTCCTGCGACAAGCGCTGGAGCTGGGCCCCCCGATCATCTTTTTCCTGATCTATCTGAAAATCCGCGACAATACGTATACTTGGATGGGCACGGACTATTCCGGCTTCATCGTTGCGACGCTGGTCTTCGTGCCGATCATGCTGGCGGCGATGGCGACGCTCTGGCGGTTGACCGGGCACCTGAGCCGCCTGCAGATCTTTACCGCCTTCATGGTGATCTTCTTTGGTGGGCTGACGGCCTGGTTCAATGACGAGCGGTTCTTCAAGATGAAGACCACCATCGTCTATGGCACCTTCACCGCGCTGCTGGGGCTGGGGTTGCTGCAGGGGCGTTCCTATCTGGAGTATGTGATTGGCGATCTGATGCCCATGCAGCCCGAAGGCTGGATGATTCTGACCCGGCGGCTGTGCCTTGGGTTTGGCATTCTTGCGGTGGGCAATGAAATCGTCTGGCGCACCCTGTCGACGGATCTGTGGGTCAAGATCGAAACCTTCGGTTTTCCGATCGCGCTGTTCCTGTTCCTCTGGTGGCAGATCATCGGGCTTCAGAAATATCTGATTCACCCGCCCGAGGCTGACGAGTAATCCCGCCTGCCGGATCCTTGTGACAGGCCCCGCCAAAAGGGGGCGCAGGTCGCCGTTTTTCGCGGGGTCGTCAAAAAATCGGGCTTTGGCGGATTTGCACGCCGCCGGGGTCTTGACGCTGGAATCTACGTGACTTATTCACCGTCCCTACTGAGCGGGTATGGTGAAATGGTATCATAAGAGCCTTCCAAGCTTAAGGTGCGGGTTCGATTCCCGCTACCCGCTCCAATCTCCTGTTTCTTCCACGATGTCAGATGTTTGTACCGCCGGTGCTGGGCCGTTTGGGGCCGTGTTCGCGGCATGGCGACCATGTGCAGCGCGGGGCGCGGCAACTGTGTCCTTGACGCGCAGGCACGGCGTGGTCATGAAACGCCTGCAAAAGCGAAAGCGTTCCGGTATAGGCCGCGAGCAGACAAAGGACCCGACATGGCGCGTTCCAGTTCAGCCCAATCCAACACAAACGCCGCACCCGGCGCCAGCGAAGAGCGCGCGACCTCCCGGCAGGTGGGGGTGCTTGCGGCCTTGTGGCCGTTCATGCGTCCGTATCGGATCCTGATGTTTGCAGCGACCTGCGCGCTGGTTCTGACCGCCGCCCTGTCGCTGACTCTGCCGCTGGCCGTGCGCCGTGTGGTGGACAATTTCCGCATCGCCGAAGGCGAGGTGCTGGACCAGTATTTTCTGGCCGCTCTGGGCATTGCAGCGCTGCTGGCCGTTGGCACGGGCCTGCGTTATGCGCTGGTGACCCGGTTGGGGGAACGGGTGGTCGCCGATATCCGGATGGCGGTTTTCAACCGCGTCATCGGCATGAGCCCGGAATTCTTCGAAAAGATCAGGACCGGCGAAGTGCTCAGCCGGATCACCACCGACACCACGCTGATCCAGTCGGTGCTTGGGTCTTCGGTGTCCATCGCACTGCGCAACATGCTGCTCTTTGCGGGTGGCATGGTGCTGATGCTGCTGACCTCGGCCAAGCTGACGGGGCTGGTTCTGCTGATCGTTCCCGCGGTGATCGTTCCGATCCTGTTCCTGGGCCGCCGCCTGCGCAAGATCAGCCGCGACAACCAGGACTGGATTGCCGCCTCCTCGGGCAATGCGGGGGAGGCGCTGACCGCTGTTCAGACCGTGCAGGCCTTTACCCATGAAGCGGTCAGCCGCAGCCGCTTTGCCGAACTGACCGAAACCTCCTTTGATGTTTCGAAAAAGCGCATCTTCACCCGCGCCCAGCTGACCGTGATCGTGATCTTCCTGGTGTTTTCCGGGATCGTCGGGGTGCTGTGGATGGGTGCAAATGATGTGCGCGCCGGGCTGATGACCGAAGGCACGCTGATCCAGTTCGTGATCTACGCGGTCCTGGTTGCGGGGTCCGTTGCGGCCCTGTCGGAAATCTGGAGCGAGCTGCAGCGCGCAGCGGGCGCCACCGAGCGTCTGGTCGAGCTTCTGAATGCGGTGGACAACGTCAATGACCCGGTACAGCCGGCCGCGCTGGTGGCTCCGGTGCGTGGTGAAATCGCCTTCCGCGATGTGTCTTTCCGCTATCCGGCGCGCCCTGATACCCCCGCGTTGGAAGAGGTCAATCTGACCGTCGCACCGGGGGAAACCGTGGCCTTTGTCGGCCCGTCGGGGGCGGGCAAGACCACCATGATCCAGATGATCCAGCGGTTCTATGATCCCAACGAAGGGCAGGTCAGCCTGGACGGCGTGCCGCTAACCGATATGCGGCGGGATGAGTTCCGCCAGGTGATCGCCATGGTGCCGCAGGATCCGGTGATCTTTGCCGGATCGGCGCGGGACAACATCCGTTTCGGGCGTCCTGAAGCCACCGATGCCGAGGTCGAGGCCGCCGCGCGTGCAGCCGCAGCGCATGATTTCATCGTGGCGCTGCCCGAAGGGTATGACAGCTTTCTTGGCGAACGTGGCGTGATGCTGTCGGGTGGCCAGAAACAGCGCATTGCCATCGCCCGCGCGATCCTGCGGGATGCGACCGTTCTGCTGCTGGACGAGGCGACCTCGGCGCTGGATGCAGAAAGCGAGCGTCTTGTGCAGGCCGCGGTGGACGAGCTGAGCCAGGGCAAGACCACGCTGATCGTCGCGCACCGTCTGGCGACCGTGAAGAAGGCAGACCGGATCGTGGTGATGGACGCGGGCCGTATCGTGGCCACCGGCACCCATGATGAATTGGTGGCGCAGGGGGGGCTCTATGCCCGCCTGGCGCGTTTGCAGTTCACCGATGGAATGGCGGCAGAATAATCTGCCGCCAGGGCGTTTCCGCTCAAAAGGCTTCGCCAACTGACATCCGCAGGGCATTCTGGGTCCGTATGGATCAGAACCTTGTGCAGGAGAGTGAAGCGTGATCGATCACATGACCTTTGGCGTGGCCGACATGACCCGCGCCGTTGCTTTCTATGATGCGGCATTGGCCCCGCTTGGGCTGCGCCGTCTGGCCGATTTCCACGACGGCGGCCGGCGCGTTGTAGGCTATGGTGACAGCCAGCCCTGCTTCTGGATGGCGGAAGAAAGAGCGACCAGCGGCCTGTTCCATGTCGCTTTCCGGGCCCGATGCCGGGCAGAAGTCGTGGCGTTCCATGCCGCGGCTCTGACTGCCGGCGGAACCGACAATGGCCCTCCCGGCCTGCGTCCCCGGTACCATGCGGATTACTATGCCGCCTTCGTGCGGGATCCCGACGGTCACAACATCGAAACGGTGTGTCACCTGCCTGCGGATGTGTCAGCAAAATAAGCGCTTCGGCCGTCTTTGCCGGGTGCGTCCGGAGCGGACCCGCGCCGCTCAACACCGTGCAGCGGGAAGTGGCGCAACGTCAGATGTCTGACCGGTTGCGGCTTACGTTTGGGCCGCGCTTGTGCTTTGCTTCATTTGACCACATCTTGAGGCAAAGGGAAGATGCCCGAACAGGGCTAAAGGGGAGAGATAACATGAGTTTTGCCGGTGTAGCGGATCGTAACGCCATTGAGAACGAGATGCCGTGGGCCGACCGCCCGCTCCCCAAGACGCTGTATCAGATGCTCAGCGACACCGCGGGCAAGTTTCCCAACAATCCGGCGGTCAGCTACCAGATCTTTTCCGGTCCTCAGGACAAGGCGGAAACCCTGAACTGGAGCGAGCTGCTGGGCCGTGTCTGTCAGGCGGCAAACCTGTTCCGTTCGCTGGGCGTGGGGGAAAATGACGTGGTGGCCTATGTGCTGCCCAACTGTAACGAAACCATCGTGACCCTGCTGGGCGGTGCAATCGCGGGCATCGTCAATCCGATCAACCCGTTGCTGGAGCCGGAACAGATCGCCTCGATCCTGCGTGAGACCAAGGCGAAGGTCGTTGTCACGCTGAAACCCTTCCCCAAGACCGATGTGGCCCAGAAAGTGGCCGAGGCCGTGCGCCATGCGCCCAACGTCAACACGGTTCTGGAAGTGGATCTGAACCGCTATCTGACGCCGCCGAAGAAATGGATCGTGCCGCTGATCCGTCCGAAGATGGAAAACCGGGATCAGGCCGCCCATGCCGACTACCTGAGCTTCGGCAAGGAGGTGCGCAAGCAGCCCACAACGCTGAGCTTTGCCGACAGCCAGGTGGACCGCGTGGCTTGTTACTTCCACACTGGTGGTACCACGGGGATGCCCAAGGTCGCCCAGCACAAGTATTCCGGCCTGATCTACAACGGTTGGCTGGGGCATGAGCTGCTGTTTACCGAAAATGACAACATCATGTGTCCGCTGCCGCTGTTCCACGTCTTTGCCTGCCACGTCATCCTGATGGCGTCGGTGGCGTCCGGCGCGCATGTGGTGTTCCCGACGCCGCAGGGTTATCGCGGGGACGGGGTGTTCGACAATTTCTGGAAACTGATCGAACGCTGGAAGATCTCTTTCATCATCACGGTTCCGACGGCGATTTCCGCCAAGATGCAGCGCCCCATTGATGCGGATGTCTCAACCGTCAAGACGGCGTTCTCCGGCTCTGCGCCGCTGCCGGTGGAACTGTTCCGCCGCTTCGAAGAAGCCACGGGCGTCACCATTGTCGAAGGCTATGGCCTGACCGAGGCCACCTGCCTTGTTTCCTGCAACCCCACCGACGGTGAGAAGAAGATCGGGTCCATCGGCATCCCGTTCCCCTATACCGATGTGCGCATCGTCAAAGGCACCTCTGACGGTCTGGTGGAATGCGGCACCGATGAGATCGGGGAGATCTGCATCTCCAACCCCGGGGTGTTTGCCGGCAATACCTACACCGAGGCCGACAAGAACGTGGACCTCTATTATCAGGACACGCATCTGCGTACCGGGGATCTGGGCCGGATTGATGAAGACGGCTATCTCTGGATCACCGGACGCGCCAAGGACCTGATCATTCGCGGTGGTCACAACATCGACCCGGCGGAGATCGAAGAGGCGCTTCTGGGGCATGAGGCCGTGGCCTTTGCCGGTGCAATCGGTCAGCCGGATGCCCATGCGGGCGAGCTGCCCTGTGCCTTTGTCGAACTGGTCGAGGGCGCCTCGGTGACCGAGGCCGAGCTGATGGAATACTGCAAGGTCCACATCCATGAGCGCGCCGCGATCCCCAAGCACATGACCATTCTGGATGAGCTGCCCAAAACTGCGGTGGGCAAGGTGTTCAAACCCGACCTGCGCAAGAATGCGATCACCCGCATCTACAACGCAGCGCTGGAAGAGGCAGGCGTGGGGGCACGCGTCGTGTCCGTCATCGACGACAAGAAGCGCGGCCTTGTGGCCCAGCTGGCAGCAAACGGGACAGGCGAGGACGCCATCTCAAACGTGCTGGGGGCCTATACGCGCCCGTGGGAATTTGCCGAAGAGAGCTGAACACTAGCCCGATATGGCTAGGTTGAAAGGTCGCCATGTCCGTTCCGTACGGGCATGGCGCTTTGCGTTCAGAAAGCGCTTCCCCTTCGCAGCCTTCGGCCACTAGGGTGTTTGAAAAGACAAGACAGGCCGGGGAGGTCGATTTGGACTACCAACAGATGATTGACGCCGAAACCTGGGCGTTCATCCGCAAAACTGCCGAGAGCTATCCCGACAATGCGACCGATCTGGACATTGCCGGGCAGCGCGACGTCTATGACGCGATGTGCCGGGTGTTTCACGCGCCGCATCCCGAAGGGGTCGGGACCGAGGACCTGAAAGTGGGCGACGTGCCGGTGCGGGTCTACACCGCTGGCGATCCGACCCGCACGGTGGTGTTCTTTCACGGCGGGGGCTTTGTTGTCGGCAATCTGGAGAGCCATGATGATGTCTGCGCCGAGCTGTGCGCTCTTACCGGTTATCGCGTTGTTTCAGTGGACTACCGCCTGACACCCGAACACAAGCACCCGGCCGCCTTTGACGACGCCTGGGCGGCCACTCAATGGGTCTCGGACACCTATGAGGGCGGCGTCGTTCTTGCAGGAGACAGCGCCGGGGGCAATCTGGCGGCCTCGGTCGCGCATCACGCGCGGGGGCGTCTGGACGGCGTTCTGGGGCAGGTGCTGGTCTATCCGGGCCTTGGGGGGGATGTGGACAGCGGTTCCTATCTGGAGCACGCGAACGCCCCGATGCTGACCCGCGATGAGGTGCTGTTCTATACCGCGTTGCGCTATGACGGCCCGGTGCCGGAGGCGGATGTGACCTCGGCCCCGCTGCATGACACCGATTTCTCGGGCTTGCCGCCAACCGTGCTGATCACCGCGGATTGTGACCCCGTGCGCGACGATTCCCCGGCCTATCGGGACAGGATCATCGACGCCGGTGGACGGGCGCATTGGATCAACGAAGAGGGGCTGATTCACGGCTATCTGCGGGCCCGTCATGAGGTCGAGCGCGCAAAGGCCAGCTTCGAGCGGATTTCCATCGCGATTGAAGCATTGGGGCAGGGGATCTGGCCCTACGATTGAGCCGGGCAGACGGCCAGCGTCACGGATCAGGATACAAATGGGGCGCGGCCGGACCAGATCCGCCGCGCCCCGTTTTACTTCATGCACGTTTCAGGAAAGGCTCTGCCTTCATCGTCTCGGCAATGGGGGCTCCCATCAGGCTGAGCACCGTGGGGGCCAATTGCAGCTGGTCGATCACATAGTCCTCTGCCGGGCCTTCCGCGTCACCGAAGTAGTATAGTGCGGTTTCCTGTTGCAGCGCCCCGCGTCCCCCGTGGTGGCCACGTTCATCCTGACCGTGATCCGCGGTGACGATCACGTCATAGCCCAGCTGACGCCAGCGCGGGATGAAGGGGGCCAGCATTTCATCCATGACGAAGCAGGCATGATCCATCTCCTGGCAGTCGTGGAAATAGCGGTGGCCCATGCTGTCCAGGGTGCAGGTGTGCAGAATGCCGTAGTCCAGACCAAAGCGCAGGCACATGTTGCTGAGCGTGCCGAACAGATCCACGTCCGACGGGGTCATCTGGTTGTCCTTGCCGTAGCCCGTCATCGTATGGAACCGGCCATGGTTGATGGTCTTGCTGTCCGGCTCGTCATACTCGATGTCGCGCACGTAATCGAAGGGGTGACGGTTGAAGAACTGCGACCAGAAGCTGTGGGTCACGGCGCCGGTCACGCCCCCCGCTTCGCGCACCTGGCTGAAGATGTCCTTGTGGTTCAGCTTGAACACATTGCCATTGCCGGTGCAGCCGTGCTCCTGCGGCGTCACGCCGGTGTGGATGGAGGCATAGCAGCTGGCCGAAATTGACGGCAGCACCGCACGCAGTTTCCAGACCCGCGCCTCGCCCGTGTCCACCCAACCTTCCAGGTTGCCGAACAGGCGGCGGAAATTGCGGTGGGGGACCCCATCCAGAATGATCAGCAGAAGTTTCTTGTCCATTGTGCGCTCCTTCTTCTTTGCGCCGTCGGATTTCGAGACAGGTTAGCGAAGCCGCCGTGGGCGGGCTGTCTGTTCGCGCCCCAAATAGTGAAATCCCGACGCCTTCCAAGGGGGAAAACGCCGGGATCTCAATTCTTCATGGAGGTGTCATGAAACCGGGGATCAGTTCCCGGCGCTCTCCATCTTGCGGTGTGCGATCACCTCTTCCAGCCAGCCCAGTTTCATTTCGGGCACAGAGCTGAGCAGCAGATCGGTGTAGTCGTCAAACGGCGGCGACAGCACTTCGGTCTTGCCGCCGTACCGCTGCACCTTGCCCTTGTACATCACTGCGATGTTGTCCGAGATCGCCTTCACCGTCGCCAGATCGTGGGTGATGAACAGATAGGCCACGTCCTCGATCTTCTGCAGGTCCAGCAGCAGTTTGAGGATGCCATCCGCCACCAGCGGATCCAGCGCCGAGGTGACCTCGTCACAGATGATCATCTTGGGCTTCGCCGCCAGCGAGCGGGCGATACAGACACGCTGTTTCTGACCACCCGACAGCTCCGCCGGATAGCGATCGATGAACTTCTCGCCCAGTTCGATCTCATCCAGCAGCTCGATGATCCGCTTCTTCTTCTCGGCGCCACGCATACCGAAGTAGAACTCCAGCGGACGGCCGATGATCGTCCCGACGGTCTGGCGCGGGTTCATCGCGACGTCCGCCATCTGATAGATCATCTGCAGTTCACGCAGATCTTCCAGGTTGCGCCCCGCCAGATCCGAAGACAGCGTGCGGCCCGCAAAGGTGATCTCACCATCACGAGGGGGCAGCAGCCCGGTGATCACCCGTGCCAGCGTCGACTTGCCCGAGCCGGATTCCCCCACCACGGCCAGTGTCTGACCGGGATGCAGGTCCACGTTGACGTTGTGCAGGACGTCAAAGTTGGTGCCCTTGTAGCGTGCGGTGATATTGCGGACGCTCAACAACGGCTCCGGGGTGGGGGCCTTTTCCTCATGGGTGATCGAACGCACCGAGACCAGCGCCTTGGTGTATTCCTCCTGAGGGTTGTTGATGATCTGATCAACGTCGCCGTATTCCACCGTGTTGCCCATGCGGAGCACCATGATGTCATCGCTGACCTGGGCCACAACGGCCAGGTCATGGGTGATGTAGAGCGCCGCAACACCGGTGTCCGCGATGGCTTCCTTGATCGCCTTCAGAACGTCGATCTGGGTGGTCACGTCCAGTGCGGTGGTGGGTTCGTCAAAGACCACCAGATCCGGTTCCGGACACAGCGCCAGCGCGGTCATGCAGCGCTGCAGCTGGCCGCCCGACACCTGGTGCGGATCGCGGTTCCCGATGTTGTCGGGATCCGGCAGGCCCAGCTTTGCAAACAGCGTGCGGGCCCGCTCTTCGGCGTCCTTGCGGGAGAACTTCTTCTGTTCCACCGCAGCCTCGACCACCTGATCCATGATCTTCTTGGCCGGGTTGAAGGAGGCGGCGGCCGACTGGGACACATAGGTGACCTCGGCCCCGCGCAGCTTGCGCACGTCGCGGATACCGGACTTCAGGATGTCACGCCCGTTGACCCAGACCTCGCCACCGGTGATCTTCACGCCGCCCCGGCGATAGGCCATGGAGGCCAGACCGATGGTGGATTTGCCGGCCCCGGATTCCCCGATCAGACCCAGCACCTTGCCGCGCTCGAGGTCGAAGTCGACCCCGTGCACGATTTCGATGTCATGGGGCTTCTCGCCCGGAGGATAGACCGTCGCGCCAATCTTCAGGCCGCGTACTTTCAGCAGGGGATCGCTCATCCGCGGCCTCCTTTCAGCGAAGTGGTACGGTTCAGAACCCAGTCAGCCACAAGGTTGACCGAGATCGCCAGAGTGGCGATGGCCACGGCCGGGTAGAGGGCTGCACCGATACCAAAGTTGATCCCTTCCTTGTTCTCTTTCACGATTCCGCCCCAGTCCGCGAGCGGCGGCTGAACGCCAACACCCAGGAACGACAGGGTCGAGATGAAGAGAACCATGAAGATGAACCGCAGGCCCAGTTCCGCCACCAGCGGCGACAGGGCGTTGGGCAGGATCTCACGGAAGATGATCCACTTGAGCTTTTCACCGCGCAGACGTGCCGCTTCGACATAGTCCATGACCGAGATGTCCACGGCGACCGCACGGGCCAGACGATAGACACGGGTGGAGTCGAGCAGACCCATCAGCACGATCAGCGTGACCACGGTGGCCTCGATCGAGGACAGGATGACCAGCGCCAGGATCAGCGACGGGATCGACATGAAGAGGTCAACCAGACGCGACAGCGCCATATCGACCCAACCGCCGGTCACGGCTGCGAAGAACCCCAGGGTCGAGCCCAGAACGAAGCTCAGGATGGTGGCCAGCGTGGCGATCCAGATGGTTGTGCGCCCGCCATAGATCATGCGGCTGAGCAGGTCGCGACCGATCTGGTCGGTGCCCAGCAGATGTTCCGCTGAGGAGGGCTCCCAAACGTCGCCAACAACTTCGGCCATGCCGTAAGGGGCGATGACAGGGGCCAGGGCAGCCGCGATGAAATAGGTCGCCGTGATCACCAGACCGATCATGGCTGAGAGAGGAATATTCTTCATCATTTGGGATGCCTCAGCCTTGGGTTGGTGAGAACGGAGACGACGTCAGCAAAGATGTTGAGCAGGATGTAGACCGCGGCAAAGATCACGCCGCACGCCAGCACCACAGGCACATCACGCTTCACAACCGCATCCACCAGGTATTGTCCCATGCCGGGGTAGGCGAACACCACCTCGACAACAACAACGCCCACGACCAGATAGGCCATGTTGATCATCACAACGTTGACGATCGGTGCGATGGCGTTGGGGAACGCGTGGCGTGCGATGACCTGGAAGCTGGTCAAACCCTTGAGTTCGGCCGTTTCGATATAGGCCGACTGCATCACGTTCAGGATCGCAGCCCGGGTCATGCGCATCATATGCGCCAGAACCACCATGACCAGCACGGCCACGGGCAGGGCAATGGCGTGCAATTGCTCAAGCAGGCTCATCGAGGACGAGATATTCGCGAAGGACGGTGCCCAGTACAGCTTCACTGCGAAGAAGAAGATCAGGATATACGCGATCATGAATTCAGGGAGCGAGATGGACGCGAGCGTAATGCCCGAGATCATCTTGTCCGGCCAGCGGTTCTGGAAACGCACAGCGATCAGGCCCAGCAGAATGGCCAGCGGGACCGAGATGATGGCAGCCCAGAAGGCCAGGAACAGCGTATTCGCCATACGGGACTGAACGCTGGTCGCAATATCGAGTTTGTTGGTCAGGGCGACACCCATGTCGCCAGTCATGATGCCACCCAGCCATTCGAAATAGCGGGTGAGCGCGGGCCGGTTCAGGCCCATCTCCTCGCGCAGGTTGGCAAGGGATTCTTCGGTTGCGGCTTGTCCCAGGATGGCTTGCGCTGCATCTCCGGGAAGGGCCTCGGTCAGTCCAAAAATAAGAGCCGAGGCGGCGAGGAGCAGTAGGGCGCCCAACGCTAAGCGTTGAGCGACCAGTTTCACAATCGGATGCATCTAGAAGCGACCCTTACGCTTTCCAGGTCTTCTTGAACGCATACCAGTTCATCAGTGCACCGTTCGGGTCGGCTTCGTAGCCTTGGATCGAATTGGACACCGCGTCGACGAAGTCGTTGAACATCGGCAGGATCAGGCCGCCTTCGTTGCGCAGCATCTGACCCATCTGCGAATAGGTCTCTTTGCGCTTGGCCTCATCCAGCTCGGCACGGGCCGACAGCAGCATTGCGTCAAAGTCGTCGCGCTTCCAACGGGTGTCGTTCCAGTCTGCAGTCGACAGATAGGCGGTCGAATACATCTGGTCCTGCACGGGACGGCCGCCCCAGTACGAGCAGCAGAACGGCTGCTTGTTCCAGACTTCCGACCAGTAGCCATCGTTGGGTTCACGCTTGATTTCCAGCGGGATACCAGCGGCCTGGGCCGACTGCTGGAACAGTGCTGCGGCATCGACCGCCCCCGGGAAAGCGCCGTCTGCGGTGCGCAGGATGATCGGCGATCCGTCGTGGCCCGACTTTTTGTAGTGCTCAGCGGCTTTTTCCAGGCTGAACTCTCGTTGCGGGATCGACGCATCAAACAGCGGATAGGATGCGTTGATCGGGAAATCGTTGCCGATACCGCCATAGCCGCGCAGAATCTTGTCCACCATTTCCTGACGGTTGACTGCGTATTTCAGTGCCAGACGCAGCTCGTTCACATCGAACGGAGCGGTGTCCACGTGCATGATGAACACGTAGTGGCCGCGGCCCGAAACGTTCTTGACCGACAGGGTCGGCGCGCGGTCCAGCAGCTGAGCGATCTTCGGCTCAACACGGTTGATCATGTCGACCTGACCCGACTGCAGTGCCGCAGTCCGTGCGGTTGCGTCGTTCAGGGTGATGACCTCGGTGCTGTCGTAATGTGCAACCGCATCGCCGCCCCAGTAGTTCGGGTTGCGCTTGAAGGTCATGCGCACGCCGGGCTCATCGCTTTCCAGCGTGTAGGCACCGGTACTGATGGCTGCGGTCGGGTTGTCAAAACCACCGTCCGGCTGAATCACCAGGTGGTAGTCGCCGATCAGGTAGGGCATGTCCGCGTTGCCGACGCCCAGGGTCAGTTCGAAGACGTCACCGTCAGCGCGCATCGATTCGATGCCCTTCACGATGCCCAGAGCGCCCGACTGCGAATCTTCGTTGGTGTGACGCTCCATGGTGCGCATCACGTCTTCGGCGGTCACGGTCTTGCCGTTCGAGAACTCGATGCCCTTACGGATCTTGAAGCGCCAGGTCTTGGCGTCTGCGGACCCTTCCCAGCTTTCCGCGACCAGGCCTTCCAGGGAGCCGTCCGGGCCGACTTCGACCAGGGTTTCACCCCACTGACGGCCGCCGGCGATCGGAACATCCGATGCCCAGAGTGCCGGGTCTTGCGAGTTGGTGGATTCACCGCCCTGCACACCCATGCGCAGGGTGCCGCCCTTGACCGGGCTTGCCGCTTTGGCCGCGTCAGCAAACATGGTGCCTGCCACGGCGGCGCTTACGCCCAGTGCCGCAGCTTTGCCCATGAACTCACGGCGGGTCATCTTCCCGGCTGTCACACAGCTTGCCATATAGTCCAGTTGATCTTTCATGGATGTCTCCCGGTTGACCGGGCCGCGCAACGCGCGCGGCCGCATTTTTTTGATTGGCTGTTTAAAGTTTGCGCATTTCAGGCGACCGGGCAAGCGATAAAAACGACATCCCGGTCGTACGCGATCAAATTTGATCGCGGGGGATACTGAAGCTCAGGTCGCGTTCCTTAATTTTAGTGTCGTTTTCGTAAGCTTTCATCTGTGCCGACAGATGGAAATGTGTCAAATCCGACGACATTTCGCAGGTTGCTACGGTGCGCAATTTTGTTTCGTCACGCTGGATTTCATCGATCCATTCGCAAAAGCCACGGGCCGAAAGCGGGTCATCAGGGTGAATCATCCAGCGTTCCCGGGCGATGGATCCGGCGATCAGACCGTGGTCCAGATCCTGCACCATTCCGAAGTCGTCCTCGATCAGCAAAGACACGATTCCAGAGTTCAGATCGGTCTCAACCCGGCGTGAATTGCTGGCTTCGCGCAGGGTCTTGACCTGCCAGTCCGGGGCCATTTCAGGGGACGAAAAACGACATTCATCCTGATCGGTGACCGGACGGACCGGAAGGTCGATTGCGCCCTCCGTCAGCCGCAGCTCTGCGGTTTCCGGTGAGGGCCAGATCAGCGGCCAATAGGCGGACGAGACCGCAACCCGCAGGCGATGGCCTGCCGGCACGGTGTACCCGATGTGATCCAGATCCAGCACGATCTCCACCGTTTCACCGGGGCGAAGTGGCGCTGGGTCCGCGTGGCTGTCGCGATGCGTCAGGTTCAGAACCCCATAGGTGATGCGGGTCGAGGCGCCATCGGGGTGAATGTGGTTCAGGCGCACGGCGATCTGTGCTTGTGGCTTGTCTGCTGACAGCTTCAGCCGCAGCCGGGGGGCGCCGAGGATGGACAGGGGGGCCTCAAGAGGTCCGGTGTCGAAACAGGCAGAGAGCGCATCGTCCTGCCGTTGGTCGCCCGGCATTTCAGGGCCCAGCCAGATGGCGCAATATTCGCCGCCGGACATGCCGCAATCATGAGGCGAGCGCACCAGTGCCGACAGGTCGCCCTCTGCGCCCAGCCCCTGATCGCTCAGGTGTAGCGTCTGCACCGGCAGATGCGCGGTGGCGCCCTCATCCTCGGCCACCCAGACGCCGGGGCGTTCGGTATACCAGGTCGCCGGGCGAACTCCGTCCATCACATAGGCGCGGTAATCCGGATCGCTGTCGACGCCGGTGTCCAGCCCCTTCAGCCAGTGATCCCACCATCTGAGGGCCTCTTGCAGGAACCCGATCCGGGGTTCGGGCACCGCAAAATGCGGATATTTGTGAACCCAGGGGCCCGCGATCCCCTTGACCGGCGCGGCCAGCTTCTCGACCAGTTCGGGGACCGTGTTCTTATAGGCGTCGCCCCAACCGCCCACCGCCAGCGTTGCGGCCTTGATGGCGGAGTAATCCTCGCACACCGATCCGTGTTGCCAATAGGCATCCCGCCGCTGGTGGCGCAGCCAAACGTCGGGCAGGAAGGGTTCGTTTTCCAACCGGTCCAGCCACATCTCCCGCCAATCGTCGGGACGCAGGGCGGGATCCGGCGCGCGGGAGGAGAAAGACCACATTGTCGCCCCCCAGCCCAGGTTTTCATTGAGCAGACAGCCGCCTTTGTAGTGGATGTCATCGGCATAGCGATCTGCGGTCGAACAGAGCGTGATGATGGCCTTCAACGCATCGGGCTGCAGGGCCGCCACCTGCAGGGAATTGAACCCGCCCCAACTGATTCCCATCATCCCAACCGAACCCGAACACCAGGGCTGCGCCGCCAGCCAGTTGATGACCTCCACGGCGTCGTCCAGTTCCTGCTGGCTGTATTCGTCCTCCATCAGGCCTTCGCTGTCCCCGTTGCCGCGGATATCGACCCGCACACAGGCATAGCCGCGCTCGGCAAAATAGGGGTGGGTCAGCGCGTCACGGGCACAGGTGCCGTCGCGCTTGCGATAGGGCAGATATTCCAGGATCACCGGCACCGGATCATCCCGGCAATCCACAGGACGCCAGACGCGCGCCGACAGGCGGCATCCATCAGACAGGGTTATGCCCAGATCGGGTAGTTCTTCGATTTCGCGGAGGGGGGGCGTGTTGGGTATCATGCCGCACTCTCGCGCCGGTTTTGTCGCCCTGTCAAGACGGTCGTAAAGTGACGCCAGAGCAGGGGCTTACCGGTCCTCGGTGTCCATCCAGATGGTCACCGGCCCGTCATTGAGCAACCGCACTTTCATATCCGCACCGAACTGGCCGGTTTCAACCGGCAGCCCAAGGTCGCGCAGCGCCTGGGCAAAGACCTGATACAGGCGATTGCCCTCATCCGGTGCGGCCGCGTTCGAGAACCCGGGCCGGTTGCCGCGCCGCGTGTCGGCGGCAAGGGTGAACTGGCTGACCACCAGAACCCCGCCGCCAATGTCGGCCACGGATCGGTTCATCTTGCCGGCATCATCCTGAAAGATCCGCAGCTTTGAGATCTTGTTGGCCAGATAAGTGGCTTCTGCCTCCGTGTCGCCCTGCATGGCGCAGATCAGGACCAGAAACCCGGCGTCGATCTGCCCGATGATATTGCCGTCCACGGTGACGGAGGCCTCGGACACCCGTTGGATCAATGCACGCATGTCAGTCTCCTCAGCGCCAGTCGACGAATTCGCCCAGGTCGGCGCGGGTGGTCCGGAAGCTGTTGGCGGGGTTGTCGGTATCGGAGTATCCGAACGAAATCGCACAGAGGATCATCCGATCCTGCGGGATCTCCAGCATCTCATGCAGCAGCGGTGCAAAGGAGGCAACCGCCGCCTGCGGGATGGTCGCGACGCCTGCCGCCTGTGCGGCCAGCGTGAAAGCGGCGACAAAGCCGCCGCAGTCCATCGCCCCATAAGAGCCCAGTTCTGCCGGGCTGGACAGGATCGCGCAGTGTGGCGCGTCAAACAGAGTGAAGTTCTGCATCATCTGCCGGGCGGATCCCACCCGGTCGCCCTTTTCCACGCCGACCGCTTCATACAGGGCCCAGCCACAGGCGCGGCGGCGGTCCTGATACTCGTCACTATAGCCCTTGGGGAAGTCCAGGTCCGGCGCGTGGCCGCCCTTGGTCGCAGCAGTGCTCAACGCCTGGCGCAGCTTGTCGGTCTCTGCGCCGCTGGTGATGGTCAGCTTCCAGGGCTGCGCATTGCACCAGGATGGCACCTTTTGCGCCGCGCGCAGGATGTCCTGAATGACCTCACGCTCTACCGGCGTCGGGAGGAAGGCGCGGCAGGAATGTCTGGTCTTCAGAAGGCTGTCCAGTTCGGCCAGGGCCAGTGTCATGCGGTCGGTCCTCTCATCTCGATTTGCCGCAGAATGGCGACGGCACGCCGGGGCCGCAAGCCCGCTTCTTGCGCCCGATCAACGCGGTGTCGGTCGCCGCGTGGTAAAATTCAGCCATACAGAAAGGAGAAAACAGCCATGGTAGAAAAGACCGATCACAGCAGCTTCTGGCCATCCCTGTATGATCCGATCAGGAATTTCGGGGCGCGGGTGGCGGATTGGCTGAGCCCCGCGTCCGAAGCCTCGGGCGGGGAGCGCACCTATGACATCTCGATGGAATTACCCGGCGTCAGTGAAGACGACGTGGATCTGACCCTTGAGGGCAACATGCTGACCGTCCGGGGTGAGAAGCGGACCCACGAGGAGCGCAAGGGCGACACCTGGTTCTTCAGCGAGCGTCAGTACGGCGCCTTTCGCCGGTCCTTCCGTCTGCCCGAAGACGTCGAAACGCAGGGTGTGACCGCGCATATGAAAGACGGTGTGCTGCATATCGCGATCCCCCGGCGCAAACTCGCCCCCAAGGCCAGCGTTCAGAAGATCAACGTCGCGCGGCGCTGAGGCCGGCCACCAAACGCCTTCCGTGGTGCGGATCTGGCACCACGGCAACGCGACACGACACAAGGAGAAGGAGCATAACGATGGACGATACATCAGGTCACTTCCGATTTCTTGAGGGCTATCCCGATGACGTTCTGGCGGTCGAAGCCACCGGCACCCTGTCGGTCGAAGATTATGATGCGGTGCTGATCCCGCAGATCGAGCGCTTCGTCCAGCAACAGGGCAGGGTCAAGCTGCTCTGCGTGCTGGGGCCCGCCTTCGAAGGGTTCACAATGGGGGCGGCTTGGGAAGACGCCAAGCTGGGCCTGCGGCATGTCGGGGATTTTGCCCGCTTTGCCATTGTGACGGACAAGGCGTGGATCCGCACGGGCGTGCGTCTGATGGCACCCCTCTTGGGCGCAGAGGTCGGCCTTTACCATTTGCAGGACATGGAGGCGGCAAAGGTTTGGATCTGTCGCAATGACGCCCCGGCGCGCGCCGTTGCGATGGCAGATGTCGACTATGACAAGCTGCCGGTGGAGGATCGGCCGCGTCCGGGCAAGTGATGCGCTTACTGGTTCAGGGCCGCGACATATCCAACACCGGCGGCCACGATCAGGCCAAGCACAACTGCGACGGCGATCTTCCAGCCTGACCACGGGCGTTCGCCCCGGACCCGTCCGGTTTGCCCGTTCACCACGAAGCGGTAGGTCTTGCCGCGGAACTTGTAGGCGGCCAGCCAGACCGGCAGCAGAATATGCTTGAAGGTGACGTCCGACACGTTGGTGTCGACGGAATGGATACGCTGGCGGTCGCCGCCGATGTCGAACTTGATGTCACGTTCGATGGCGCGGTCCATACGCTGGCGCGCCTCGCCATAGCCGTCTTTCAGCTCAACCGAATAAGCCTCGGCACGGAACCCGGCCAGATATTGCGGCTGATAGGGGGACAGTTTGGTCAGGTCCCAGGGTTCCAGCGCATCGGTGTAGTCCTTGGGCAGGCTGTGGGAGGCGAGCACAAGGATGTCGTCGAAATCACGCGCCACGCGACCGGAAACGGGCGTCCAGCGGGTCTTGGCCACCTGCTGGGTCCGACGTTCGCCATCGACCTCAATGGTTTCCGTCTCATAATAGGTATCGCCGCGCTGGCCCGCATAGCGGGACCGGGTCCGGGCGTCATAGGTCCAATAGGGGACATAGATCCCCTGCATCTTGCGCCCCTTGCGGGCGTAGTCTTTCAACCCGTTGGGCGCAAACCAGAGCCTGCCCAGCCAGTCGGACATTGCCTTGTGCGCCTGCCGTTCGCTGAGTGTAAACGGCATCACGCCCTTTGGCTTGATCTGGCGAGCTTCGCCGGTGTCCGCCACCACCGGCGTGGCGCAAAAGGGGCATTCGGTGGCGTGGGTTTCGTCCACGAATTCGACCTGCGCCGCACAATTGGGGCAGGTGGTCACGCGGGTGACTTCGATCTCGGCCTTGGGCAGCGCGTCGGCAAGCGCGGCCTCGTAATCCAGCTCACGCAGCTGTCCACCGCGCCACGGCCCATCCTGGATCGCCTCGCTGTGGCCGCAATGCTCACAGACCAGGCCTTCGCTCTGTGGATCATACCGATAGTCGGCGCCACATTGCTCACAGGGAAATCGATGCAGTTCCTGCGGGTCAGACCGTTCCATACGGAGATTGTCCTTGTCTGATCATTGCGGTGTTTTCGCGTCGACAGGGCGACGTGGGGCGGAATGCAGGGGGTCATCTGCGTGTGCGTGGACCCGCTGCGGGATGATCAGATGCCGGGCGGCGGGGGCGGCGGAAGAATGGTGAAGAGCTGGGCCAGCTCGGCCACATCCTCGGCCCGTTTCCAGCCATCCTGTCCCGGCGTCCAGACATAGGTTTCGCGGGTCAGCTGGCCTTCGGTGGCCATTCGACCCATGCGCGCCTTCGAGAAGGGGCCGCGCGTCTCACCGGCTTCGGCGATGTGCCATACATGTTCCACCGGTGGAGGTGGCGGCGGTGCCACGGGCGAGGCCGGGGCCGCTGCGGCGGGGGCGGGACGTCCCCACGGGCCGGACGGCTGGCCCGCCGCTGTCTGTGCGCTGTTCATCTGCGCCATCTGCTGGGCCATCGCCATGCCCATCCCCATACCGAGCCCGGCGCCCATGCCGCCTCCGCCGCCGGGGTTCTGGGCGGCTGCGGTCATTGCTTCGGCAGCCGAATACTGGGTGAACTTGCCCAGATCCCCCGCCAGCCCCATCGACGTCCGCTTGTCCAACGCGGCCTCTACCGCGGGCGGTAGTGAGATATTCTCGATGTAAAGCTCCGGGATCGACAGGCCGTATTCGGCAATGGTGCCGGAGATTTCCGAGGCGATCAGCTTGCCCAGGTCGGCGGTATTGGCGGCCATGTCCAGCACCGGGATGCCAGAGCCTGCCACCACGCGGGAAAACTCCTGCACAATGATGTTGCGCACCTGAAAGCTGATTTCATCCATGGTGAATTCGCCATCGGTGCCGACGATCTCTGTCAGGAAGCGGGCCGGGTCCACCACGCGGACGGAATAAGTGCCATAGGCGCGGATCCGGGTTGGGCCGAATTCCGGATCGCGCAGCATGATCGGGTTCTTGGTGCCCCATTTCAGATCGTTGAACCGGGTGGTGTTGACGAAATAGATCTCGGATTTGAACGGCGACTTGAACCCGTGGTCCCAGTGCTGAAGCGTGGTCATCACCGGCATGTTGTTGGTTTCAAGCATGTAGAGCCCGGGGGTGAAGACATCCGCCAGCTGGCCCTCATGCACGAAGACGGCTGCCTGTCCTTCGCGGACGGTCAGCTTGGCACCGTATTTGATTTCATGGCCTTCCCGCTCGAAGCGCCAGACCATCGTGTCCCTTGTGTCATCGACCCAATGGATGACGTCGATGAACTCTCCGGTCAGGAAATCGAAAATACCCATGGTCCGGTCCTTCTCCTCTCAGCGGGCGTCTCAGAAAGACTGCCCCATGTATTCCTTGGCAATGATGCGGGCGACGGGGCGTGCGGCTGCGGCGGTGACCCCCGGTTGCAGGCGCGGGTCGTAGAGCATCTTCAGCAGCAGTTCGTCATGGCTGGTCAGCAGCGCGAATTCGTCGTCGTCGTTGAAGATGGACGGGCGCACGGTTGAGCTGTCGTTGGGCAGCCCAAGCCCCTGGGCGATCTCTTCATGGAAGCAGCTCTGGCGCAGCAGGTCGGGGTTTTCGGTGCGGATCACCGCAACGGCCCGTGTGTAGATGTCGGAATTATGCGGATCCGCCAGCCCGACCACGAAACAGTAGAACGAGCGCGGAAAATTGCCGTAAAGCGCCTGCTCTGCCGGGGTCAGGCCAGGGATCAGGCGGCGCAGGCGGCGTTGCAGCCAGGCGCTGTCATCTTCGCCAGCGATGATCACGTGAAAGTTGGGGCGGCCTTCCCCATAGCTGATCGGATGGTTGGTGACCCGGGCCAGCCGCGTTGCATAGGCGCTGACGCTGGCGATGTCACTGCTGCGTTGCTCTGGCGGGATGGAGTCCCCGAAATCCAGGCCGATCCGCACTGGGCCACGCCAGCGGGTCAGGGTCCCGGCCGTACCGTTGCCCTTGGGACCCAATGTGGTGCCCTGATCGTATTCGTTGAAAAACGCGATGGTCTCAAAGTGCTGGGCCAGATCCTCGGCGTCATAGGGTGTGTCCGGACCACCGCCATCGGTGCGCAGCAGGCCCCGCGTCAGCAGGTCGTTCTGCAACGACCGGTAATAGCGCGACAGCTCCTGGCTGCGCGCAGAAACGACGGGGGCTGTCGCCGCCGGTTGCGCCGGGCGCGCCTGAGGCGGGATGGAATTGGATATTCCGCTGTCCAGACAGCCCAATAGCGGCAGAGCCAGACACAGCGCTGCCGCTTTCTTCCAGGAACGTCCAAATCCCGTCATGCGCAACTCAGCCCGGAACAGCCGTGCCGGCATTGTCGCCCACGCCGTCACGGCGGGCTTTTGCTGCGGCCAGCGTGTCACGCAGGTCGGCCTCCATCTTCTTCAGGTCCTCTTCGGCGGCGGCACGCTTGGCCTTGCCTTCATCCGCAATCGCAAGGCTTTCCTGAATGGTGCCGATCAGATCCGCGTTGGCCTGTTTGACGGCTTCGATGTCAAAGACACCACGTTCCATTTCCTGGCGGATCACCTTGTTGCTTTCGCGCAGGTTGGCGGCATTGGCGGTCAGCAGCTCATTGGTCAGGTCATTGGCGTCGCGCACGGCGGCGGCGGCCTCGGCGCTGCGCTGGATGGTGACGGCCTGCGCCAGCTGGGTCTCCCACAGCGGCACGGTGTTGACCAGGGTCGAGTTGATCTTGGTCACCAGCGATTTGTCATTCTCCTGCACCAGACGGATCGAGGGCAGGGACTGCATGGTCACCTGGCGGGTCAGCTTCAGGTCATGCACCCGGCGTTCCAGGTCATCCCGCGCGGCGCGCAGATCGCGCAGCTCCTGCGCCTTCATCACCTGATCGTTTTCTGCCGCGGCCTGCACTTCGGCTTCCTTGGCCGGGATGACGGTGGTGTCCAGCTCTTTCAGCTTCTCTTCGCCCGCCGCGATGTAAAGCGCCAGCTCATCGTAAAAGTTCAGGGTCTTTTCATAGAGCAGATCCAGCGATTTGATGTCCTTCAGCAGCGTGTGCTCATGGCCCAGCAGGTCATCGGTGATCTTGTCGATCTGGTTCTGGATCTTCTCATAGCGGGCAGTGAACTGCGCAAAGGGGGCGGCTTTGCCCAGCAGCTTTTCCCACCAGCTCTGTTTGCGGCGCACGTCCAGTTCGCTGACCGAAAAGCCACGGATGGTGGTCACGATGTTGCGCAGGCTATCACCCGCCGGGCCAACATCCTTGTTGCGCACGTCGGCCAGCATGGCCTGGCTGATCTGTTGCAGCTCGGCCTGGGCGCCGGATCCGAACCCGATGATCGAATTGGTGTTGCCCATGTCCAACTCGTTCATGCGCGACCGGATCGCGTCCGAAGTGACTGCATCCGCCTGTTCCAGCGGCTGAACTTCGGCTGCGGGCTCTGGCAGGACAACAGCCGTGACCTCATCCACCAGGGCAACCGCCTCAGTGGCTTTCTGACGGGTAGTTTCGGACATGCACTCGTTCCTTTTTGGTAAATGGGTCACTCGCCGGGGCGAACGCCTTCGCGTTGCAGGCGTTCTCGCAGAACATCGATTTCAACGGTCAGATCGCTGCGGTCTTCCAGCAGCATCTTCTGGTTGCGGGCGGCGAAATTCTGTTCCAGGTCATCCAGAAGCGTCAGGTAATCCGCGCGCGCCGCGTCATCGCCCGAGCGGGCAAAGATGTCCGCAAATTTTACCGTCGCGTCACGCGCGCCCATCAGATAGACCGTCAGATACTTGCGGGCGGCGGTCAGGTCGCGCGGATCCTCTTCGACCGTGCGGCACAGATCCCGGACCGTCGCACCGAATTGCTCGACCCGGGCTTCGATCCGGCGATCCCCGGCACGGCGGATCGCATCGGCCATGGCCTCCAGGTAGGTTTCCGCCTCATCGACCACCCGCGCCACGCGGGATTGCTGGAAATCATCCAGCCCTTCGACCCCCTTGTCCCGCATCGGGTCCAGGCCAAATGCGGTCAGATGCAGCGCGGTGGCCGCACCGCCATAGATCAGCGGGGCCAGCAGGGCAGGGTCGCTTTTGTAGGCGGCGATGGCTGTCCCCACACCGGTCAGGACGGAGGCAAAGAGCTTGCGCGGAATGGCCGGACGCTTCGCCACCCGGCGCTGGTCATAGGCCGCTTGGGCGCGCAGACCTTCGCGCAGAAGCCACGCCCCCAGCGCCCAGCTGGCCGCTGCACCCAATCCCAGCGCCAGGCCGGTGGCACCGTCGTTCAGCGACATGAAGACCAGAGGAATGGCCGGGATGAACATCAGGTTGGCGCGTGCACCCACCGGATCCACCTTGGCCGTGGCATAGGTGTCCCGGCGCTCTGTCGGTCGCGATTTCTCTGTGGCTTCGGGGCTGAATTGCCCGCCATAGCGTTTTGCCAAGGCTCAGCCCCCCGAAATCCAGCCGGTCGCTACGCCGAACATCAGAACCAGCAACGCGGAAAAGGCTATGCGCTGAACAACTTTCGCGGACATCCAATAAGCCCCTGATTTTGGTTATCCCAAATGTAGGCTATGGGGGACGGTCACGCTAGGGGGAACCGGAGCGGTTTTGCCTCACTTGCGGGGTTTTCCGCCGTTGCCCGAAGGTCTTGGGCCCCGTTTGGCAGGTTGCCCGCCCTGTGGGCGCCCCTTCTTGGCTGCCGGATGGGAGGTGTTCGATCGGGGCGCTGCCGGACCGGCGGGTTTGCGCACGGGGCCGCGCCCGCGTCCGGCGCGTTTCGGCTTGGCCTGCTGATCCTCGCCCAGGTCCAGCCCCAGCTGTTCACGCACCACGCGGCGGCGCAGCTCTTCAACCTCGCCCGGTTTCAGATCACCCAGCTGGAACGGCCCGTAGGACACCCGCAGCAAGCGGTTCACGTTGAAGCCGACTGCTTCCATGGCGCGGCGGATCTCGCGGTTCTTGCCCTCGCGCAGCCCCACGGTCAGCCAGGCATTTGCGCCCTGCTGCCGGTCCAGCGCCACGGTCATCGGTTGGAATTTTTCGCCGTCCAGAACCAGCCCTTTGCGCAGCGGCTCAAAGTCGGTTTCCTTGGGGCGGCCATTGATCCGGACCCGGTATTTGCGCAGCCACCCGGTCGAAGGCAGCTCCAGCTTGCGCTTGATGCCGCCGTCATTGGTCAGCAGCAGCAGGCCTTCGGAGTTCAAATCCAGCCGCCCGACGGTCATCACCCGCGGCAGCTCCACGGGCAGATCGTCAAAGATCGTCTTGCGGCCCTGTTCATCGGCGTTTGTCGTCACCAGGCCGGCGGGCTTGTGGTAAAGCCACAGGCGCGGCGGTTCTGCCTCCTGGATCGGCTGGCCATCCACCAGGATCCGGTCCGACGGGGTCACGTTCAGCGCCGGGCTGGTGATCCGCTTGCCGTTCACCGACACCCGGCCTGCCTCGATCATGCGTTCGGCTTCACGACGCGACGCGACACCGGCGCGCGACAGGACTTTGGCGATCCGGTCGCCGGGCGGAGGGGGAGGGGTGCTGGTCATGTTTTGCTCCTACTGCAAATCCCGCGCTTGCGAAAGGGGCGGATGTGGGGCAGTCAGAGACATGGTTTTCACCTCACATATGGATCAGGCGCTGGTCGAGGCGCGCGCGGCCGCCGAGCGTGGCGAGGTGCCTGTGGGGGCGGTCATCGTGGCGCCGGACGGGCGCGTGGTGGCCGCGGCGGGCAATCGCACCCGCGAATGGAAAGATCCCACCGCTCATGCCGAGATCGTGGCCCTGCGCGCCGCCTGCGCGGCCTCTGGCTCGGACCGGCTGCCGGGGCATGACCTCTATGTCACGCTGGAACCCTGCGCCATGTGCGCGGCGGCGCTGGCCGCGGCGCGGATCCGCCGGATCTACTATGGCGCCAGTGATCCCAAATCGGGGGGTGTGGCGCATGGGGCGCGGGTCTTCAGCCACCCGCAGGCGCATCACTGCCCCGAAGTCTATGACGGGTTTCGCGAAGCCGAGGCCGCAGCGCTTCTGCGGGATTTCTTCGCCTCCAAACGGGTGTGACCGCAGCGCGCCATAGGCGCGCTGCCGGGCCCAACGGGAGGAGGGGCATGATTTGCCCCGACGACGGGCGGGAGCCTCCGGCCTGCCGCAGCTCAACCAGCCGCCACGGTGACGATCTCCCGCGGGATATCGGCCAGCACCTCCCCCCCGGTTTCGGTGACCACGAAGCTTTCGGTGATCGCCAGACCCCAGTCGGGTGTCCAGAGGCCGGGCATCAGGTGAAAACACATGCCCGGTTGCAGCGGGGTCTCATCCCCGGGGCGCAGGCTCATGGTTCGCTCGCCCCAGTCGGGCGGATAGCTCAGCCCGATGGGATAGCCGGTCCTGTTGTCCTTCACATAGCCCGAGCGGGCAAAGCTGTCATAGACGCAGGCGGCCACCTCTTCGCAGGTAACCCCGGCACGGGCGGTTTGCATCACCTCAGCAATGGCGCTCAGCACGGCTTCTTCGGCGCGGCGAATGTCGGCTGACGGCTCTCCCAGGAACAGCGTGCGGCTGGCCGGGCAATGATAGCGACGATAGCAGCCAGAGATCTCGAAATAGGTCGCCTCTCCGGCGGTGAGCGGACGGTCGTTCCAGGTGATATGCGAGGCAGAGGCCTCGCGCCCGGAGGGGGCAATCGGTGCAATGGCGGGGTAATCCCCGGCCAGCCCGGGCAGGCCGGCAACGCCCGCGGCCTGCACCTCGGCCACCAGCTCGTTCTTGCGGCGGCCGGGGCGGAATCCGTCGCGCAGAACGCTATGCATATGCGCGGTCAGCGCGCCCGCCTTGCGCATCAGCGCCAGCTCGGCCGGGCTTTTCACCGCCCGCTGCCAGTTGACCAGCCCCGTCGCATCCGCCAGAGCGTCACGGGAAAACGCCTCTTCCAGAACCCGGTGCGACGCGGCCGAGTAATAGTAATTGTCCATCTCCACCCCCAGCGCCCGGGTCCAGCCCCGCTCGCGCAGCAGAGTGACCAGCGCTTCATAGGGGTGGTGGTCGGGGTGCTGGACGTGCTCTTCGGGCCAGTCCTGCAGATCGTCCTGCGCCAGCCAAGTCGTTTGCGCCGCCCCCGCCTTGTCCTGGGTGCGCCCCCACCAGAGCGGCGATCCCTGGCTGGGCAGGATCACCACCTGCGGGACATAAAAGCTCCAGCCGTCATAGCCGGTCAGCCAGGCCATGTTGGACGGATCGGCCACGATCAGTGTCTCGATCCCTTGGTCGCTCATGGCGGCCCGGGTGCGCGACAAGCGGTCGGCATATTCTTCGGGGCTGAAATCACTTGCAGGCATGCCCGCTCCTCCACTTTGTCCGGGGGTCACAAGGCCCGGCGCGCCGGAAATGCACGCGCCGGGCAAAAGCTCAGAGCTCGATCGCCTGCATCACTTCGGGTTCGATCACATCGACGCCGGGCAGCGCATCAATCAGCACCTGCGCCGATTGTTCCAGAATCGGGAAGGTCTTGTAGTGACAGGGGATGACCGTCTTGAAATTGAAGTAGCGTTTCGCCGCATAGGCCGCGCCCTTCATGTCCATGGTGAAATGCCCCCCGGCGGACAGAACGCCGATATCGGGTTTGTAGTAATCCCCCATCCAATCCATGTCGGCCATGATGTCAGTGTCGCCCGAGATATAGAGCGTCTTGCCTTCGGCGCGGATCATGAAGCCGGCCTCGGTGCCACCGGTGCGCAGCCCTTCGGGGGTGGAAAAGGTGGAGCTGTGCGAGGCCGGTACCATGCTGACCGCCACATCGCCCAGCATGACGGTGCCGCCCTTGTTGAAACCCACGGTGTCGATGCCTTCGGTTTCCCCCCAGAACCCCATCAGGTCATATTGGCCCACAACCGGCACGCCCAGCTTCTTGGCCAAAGGCAGAACGTCGATGACATGGTCGAAATGAGTGTGGGTCAGCAGGATATGAGTGGCGCCTGCGATGGCGGCATCCTTCTGATCTTCGGGCAGGGCCGGGTTGCCGGTCAGCCAGGGGTCGATCAGCAGAACCTGACCTTCGGTTTCCAGTCGAAAGCTGCCGTGGCCCAACCATATCAATTTCATTTTGCACTCCTGTGATTTTTTGGCTGCCCTGACCCTAGCATCGGGACGTCAGAGGGCTAGAAGTTTATTCATGGATTGGACGCGTGAAATTGATGCCTATTGCGAACGGCTGAGCCCCGACTATTGGGCCGAGCCGGTGAATGCGATCACCAACCTGGCGTTCCTGATCGCCGCTTTTGTCATGTGGCGGCGGGTTCAGGGGCAGGGTCTGGCCCTGGCCCGTTGGCTCTGTGGCATCCTTGCCGCCATCGGGATCGGCAGTTTCCTGTTTCACACCCATGCCCAAAGCTGGTCTGCGCTGGCGGATGTGCTGCCGATCGTGCTTTTTGTTCTGCTCTATATCTATGCGGCAAACCGGGACATGTGGCAGATGCGGCGCGGCTGGGCGATCTGCGCGACAGTGGCCTTCTTCCCCTATGCGGCGCTGACCGTGCCGGTGTTTTCCCAGATCGCCGTTCTGGGCAGTTCGGCCGCCTATGCGCCGGTGCCCTTGCTGATCCTGATCTATGCCGCCCTGTTGTGGCGGCGGATGCCCGACACCGCGCTGGGCTTGGCAGTGGGCGCGACACTCCTCATCCTCTCGATCCTGTTCCGCAGCATCGATCTGCCGCTGTGCAGCGGATGGCCGATGGGTACGCATTTCATGTGGCACATCCTGAACGCGCTGATGTTGGGCTGGATGATCGAGGTCTATCGCAGGCACATGCTACGGTCAGCCGCCGGTTCCTGACCTCACCGGAAACAACAGCAAAACTGCTTGAGCATAAGGGGTGAATGCGGTTTTCTCCGGGGGTTTTCGGTCTGGTGCGACTTGGCGCGGGCTGACCTTTTTGGGAATTCGGAACAGATATTCAATGCAGTGGCTCTTACAGGACTTCGAAGATACGCAGAAGCTTGCGCTGGCGCTGGACCGTCAGGGGATCCGCTATAGCTGGCACAAGGTGGTGCCCTTTGTTGGGGATCTGCAGCCGGAACCGGACATAGAAGATCCGCAGAATGTGGTGCTCTTCGGCTCTTATACGCTCTGGCGCTATGCCGCGGCCAAGGGATTGCGGCCCGGGGTGTTCCGCATCGCGCCCTTCGTCCACGAAACGCCCTGGCAGCCCTACATGCTGAACGGGGCCGATGCGCTGTTTCTGACGCTGCGGGACATACCCGCACGCCTGAAGGACGACGGCAAACTGTGGTTCATGCGTCCGGTTGAGGACAGCAAGGAAGAACCGGGCCGGGTACGATCCGCTGCGGACATTCTGGCACTGGCCAACAAGGTCCTGGCGCTGGGCGAGGATGAAATCCCAAGGGGCGCGTTGCGACACGACACGTAGCTGATGCTGACGGCACCGGCCAGGATCCTGAAAGAGTGGCGGCTTTGGGTGGTCCGGGATCAGGTGGTGACCTATTCGCTCTACAAGGAAGGCACGCGGGTGGTCTATCGCCCCGAAATCGATCAGGACGCGCTTGAGTTCGGGCGCAGGCTGGTCGCCCTCAACTCCGGATATGCGGAGGCTTACGTGATCGACATCTGCCGCACCGATGACGGGCTGCGAATGCTGGAGACGAATTGCATCAATGCGGCCGGGTTCTATGCCGCGGATCTGGCCCGGCTGGTGGCCGCGATCGAGGCGCTTTCTGCCCAATAGCGCGCCCCGTTTGGCGTTGCGACGACCCGGAATGGCGTTCCGTACTTGCGGGGGGGGCTTGGCGGGGGTAAATGCCTGTCTGACACTGACAGAGGGTTCCCATGTCGATTGACCAAAGCACAGCCGCCAAGGTGGCCAAACTGGCCCGGATCAAGGTCGAGGATGACGCGCTTCCGGCGCTGGCCTCGGAGTTCAACACCATCCTGGGCTTCATTGAACAGCTCAACGAGGTGGACGTTGAGGGCGTTGAGCCGATGACCTCGGTGACGCCGCAGCGGTTGAAGCGTCGCGAAGACGTGGTGACTGATGGCAATATCCAGCCGCAGGTGCTGAAGAACGCGCCCGATGCGCGCGAGGGCTTCTTTGCGGTTCCGAAGGTGGTTGAATAATGACTGAGCTGAACAAACTGGGCCTGGCCGAAGCGCGCGACCTGCTGCGCAAGGGTGAAACCACGTCTGTCGAACTGACCCAATCCTGCCTTGACGCGATTGATGCCGCGGATGCGCTGAACGCTTTCGTTCACAAGACGCCGGAGATCGCAATGGAGCGGGCCAAGGCCGCGGATGCGCGCATCGCCGAAGGGGACGCGCCTGCCATGTGTGGCCTGCCGATTGGCATCAAGGACCTGTTCTGCACCAAGGGTGTGGCCTCGCAGGCGGCTTCGGGCATTCTGGAAGGCTTCAAGCCGGAATATGAATCCACCGTGTCGCAGCAGCTGCAGGATGCAGGTGCGGTGATGCTGGGCAAGCTGAACATGGACGAATTCGCCATGGGCTCGTCCAACGAAACCTCGGTCTATGGCAATGCCGTCAGCCCGTGGCGCCGTGGCAATGATGACGCGGAACTGACGCCGGGTGGCTCCTCGGGCGGGTCTGCCGCCGCCGTGGCCGCCGATCTGTGTCTGGCCGCAACCGGCACCGACACCGGTGGCTCGATCCGTCAGCCCGCCGCCTTTACCGGCATCACCGGCATCAAGCCCACCTACGGTCGCTGCTCGCGCTGGGGCATTGTGGCCTTCGCGTCGTCCCTGGACCAGGCCGGCCCGATGACCAAGAACGTCCGTGATGCGGCCATCATGCTGGAAGCCATGTGTGGTCACGACGCCAAGGATTCGACCAGCGCCGATCTGGCTGTGCCGAATTTCGAAGCGATGCTGACCGGCGACATCAAGGGTAAGAAAATCGGGATCCCGAAGGAATACCGCATGGACGGTATGCCCGGTGAGATCGAAAAGCTGTGGGCCGATGGCGCCGCGATGCTCAAGGACGCCGGTGCCGAAATCGTCGACATTTCGTTGCCGCACACCAAATACGCGCTGCCCGCCTATTATGTGATCGCGCCTGCCGAGGCCTCGTCGAACCTGGCCCGCTATGACGGTGTCCGCTACGGCCACCGCGCCACGCTGGAAGCAGGCGATGGCATCACCGAGATGTATGAGAAGACCCGCGCCGAAGGCTTCGGCCATGAGGTGCAGCGCCGGGTCATGGTCGGCACCTATGTGCTGTCGGCCGGTTTCTATGACGCCTATTACAACCGCGCCCGTCGCGTTCGGACCCTGATCAAAAAGGACTTCGAAGACGTGTTTGCGGCAGGTGTCGATGCCATCCTGACCCCGGCCACCCCGTCTGCGGCCTTTGGCCTGGGTGAAATGACCGAGGCGGATCCGGTTCAGATGTACCTGAACGACGTGTTCACCGTGACCGTGAACCTGGCCGGTCTGCCCGGCGTATCGGTTCCGGCCGGGCTGGACGCGCAGGGGCTGCCTTTGGGTCTGCAGCTGATCGGCAAACCCTGGGAAGAGGGTGATCTGCTGAACACCGCCTATGCTCTGGAAACGGCGGCAGGTTTTGTGGCCAAACCCGGAAAATGGTGGTAAGACTGCGTTCAACCAAAGGCAGAACGCAGCAGGTCAGCAGTGATACGTGCAATTCTTCCCGTCGTGGCCGTCAGTTTGCTGGCGGCCTGCGATCCTCCGATCCCCGACAGTGCGGCGGGGGTCGGGTTCGACAACTCGCTGGGTGAACAACGCGCACGTGAGGCCGCGTTGCAAGGCCAGAGCAGCGCGTTGCCGCCCCCTTCTGCCATCTCGTCCGAGCCGATTTCGACCGCGCCGTCGCAAACCGCCGCGACGCAGATTCCGGCCGCGTCTCGGCCGGTGCCCCCGGCAACCGGGAGCTTTGCGGCCAGCACGGCGACGCCGACGGCACCTCAGACCGCAGATGACATTGCCCGTGAAACCGCGGCGGCCCTGTCCGCAGCTCAGGCGAATTCCGGTCAGCAGCCGCTGGAGGCCAGCCCCTCCAACCCGGCGCCCCGTGTCGTGTCCAATCCGGGCATCTCGGATGAGAATGATTTCCAGGCCGTGTCTTCGCGCCAGTCGATCGAAAGTGATGCCGCCCGTCTGGCCGCTCTGCGGGCGCAGCGGCAGGAGGTCCAGCCGACCGCCTTGCCCAGCCGGTCCAGCGGTGGCCAGCCCAATATCGTGCGCTACGCAATTGAAACGTCGAACCCGCGCGGGCAGCGGATCTATCGTCGCGTGGGCCTCAATCTGGAGACACGGGCGCAGCGGAACTGTTCCGGCTATGCCTCTGCCGATCAGGCGCAGCTTGCCTTCCTGTCAAAGGGTGGCCCGCAACGGGATCGTCTGAACCTTGACCCTGATGGGGATGGCTATGCCTGCGCATGGGATCCGACACCCTTCCGCAACGCGGCGCGGAACTGATCCGCGCCCGACATGTCATCCGCAATCTGGCATCCGTCGCCCAACTTCGGCCCGCGCAGGGACGGGCTGACACCGTCGTTGATCGTGATCCACTATACCGCGATGGACAGTGCCGAGGCCGCCTTGCACCGTCTCTGTGATCCGGCAGTGGAAGTGTCCGCCCACTATCTGATCGGGGGCGATGGCACCCTGTGGCAGATGGTGGCCGAGGAACACCGCGCCTGGCACGCCGGGGCGGGGGAGTGGTGCGGGGTGGATGATATCAACTCCCGCTCCATCGGCATCGAGCTGGACAATCGCGGGTCGCACCCGTTCTCTGAACCTCAGATGGCCTGCCTTGAGGCGCTGCTGGCGGGGATCATGAAGCGCTGGGCGATCCCGCCTGCGGGGGTCATCGGGCATTCCGACATGGCGCCGGGCCGCAAGTTCGATCCCGGCCCGCATTTCGACTGGGCACGTCTGGAGCGCCTGGGTCTGGCAGCTGCGCGTGGACAGGATGACGGGCCGCAAGACGCCCCACCGGCGCTGTTTCGCGCGCTGGCGCGGGACGCTGGGTTCACAGCCGATGTCGATGACGACACGCTGCTTGGGGCGGTGCGTCTCAGGTATCGGCCGTGGGCAAGTGGACCGCTTGCAGGGGCGGATGTGGTACCGCTGAGCAACCGGGGTCGGGTGGGCTGATCGCCCAGCGGGCGCCGCGCAGGGCCGGTCCGGCGATTCGCCCCGGTGAACTTCTGGCTTGACGGCTGACGGCTTTCTACCTAGCCAGCGGGGGCGCAGAGGGCCGGATGGCCGCGTGGGGGTTCGCCCCTTCGAGGAAAGTCCGGACTCCATGAAGCAAAGGTGCCGGGTAACGCCCGGGCGGGGAAACCCGACGGAAAGCGCCACAGAAAACAGACCGCCACGACCGGTCCGGGAGCAGTCCCGGTCAAGCCGTGGTCAGGGTGAAACGGTGGGGTAAGAGCCCACCGCGCGCCTGGTAACAGGGGCGGCACGGCAAGCCCCACCTGGAGCAATGCCGAATAGGACCCCCGCGCGGGACGGTCGGCCTTGGCCGATACCTCCGCTAGGCCGCTTCAGCCGAGAGGGGTCGGGTTGGCAGCTGGAGGTATTTGGCAACAGATACCCGAGATGAATGGTCATCGAACCGCAGGCTTCGGTCTGCGGGGAACAGAATCCGGCTTATAGGCCCTCTGCGCGTTTTCAGGGTGCCAACCGGGGTACGGGCCGCCGTTTTCAGGCCCGAAATCGGGTGAATCCCTGCGACGTGGCGAATGGGGGACCTGAAACCCGCGTCTGGAGCCATTGGGGCGCGATTCAGCTATTGACTTGCAGGACAGTCAGGGTAAAAGCCGACGCTCATACGAATTCAACCGGAAGGCCCTGCCTTTTCGGACGCAGGAGATAGCCATGGCGAAGCCGACCACCATCAAGATCCGCCTGAACTCGACCGCGGGCACCGGCCACTTCTACGTGACCAAGAAAAACGCACGCACCATGACCGAAAAGATGGTTGTGCGTAAGTACGACCCGGTCGCGCGCAAGCACGTCGAGTACAAGGAAGGCAAGATCAAGTAATCCTACTTGATCGACCTGATCCCAAAGAGACCACGCTTCGGCGTGGTCTTTTTGCTTTTGGGCCCCGGATGTCCATGGGGGAGCGCCGTGCCGCGAAAAAGCCTCATTCGAGGTTAATATTTCGTTAAAGCTCGCTGGAGGGCCAGGCCGATTCGCAGAGAGGTTCTCTGTGATGAGGCGTGGGCCGGAGGCGTAACGGAAAATCACGGCCCCAAGGGCCGACCATGAGCAGGACACGAAATATGCTGCAAAGAATTGCGGCGGTCTGTGCTGGTGTCTGGATGTTGGGGCTGGCCCCCGTTGTCCAGGCGCAGCCGCTGGAGACCCCGGTGGTCGCACAGGCGCGAAAAGCCCCCGAAGATGAGCGCACCACACATGCCGAAGGCCGCAAGCGCATCGGTTATGGGTGGATTCTGTCCAACGACCTGATCGGCGATGGCAAGGACCGCTGGCGCTCGGGCTCGGTCGCAAGCTCTCGCATCTATGGGCATGACTGGTCCGGTGTGCGCCCGGCGCGGTTCGGTGACCTGCTGGAAATCCGCTTTCAGGGGCAGATCATCACGCCCGAGCGCCTGTCGGCGGTGAATCCGGCGGACCGGCCCTGGGCCGGGGCTTTGTCGCTTGGGCTGCACAGCCACGCTCAGATCCGTGGCTTTGACCTGTCCATCGGTGGGGATCTTGTGTTCATCGGTCCGCAGACCGGCCTTGATTCCTTTCAGGACAGCCTTCACGACCTTGTCGGCGCACCGCGCCCTCGGGCCGCCGTCCTGGCGCGCCAGATTGCGGACACCGTGCGCCCCACCGCGGTGGCCGAAATCGCCCGCAGCTACAGCCTGTCAGACAGCGCATCGCTGCGCCCCTTTGCCGAACTGCGGGCAGGGGATGAGACCTTGGCCCGCATCGGGGCCGATCTGGTCTTTGGAAGCGCGGGGGCAGGGGAGCTGTTGGTGCGCGAAGCCGTCACCGGCCAGCGCTATCGCGCGATTGCCAAGCCGGGCAGCGGTCTGAGCTTTTCGATGGGCGGGGATATCGCCCATGTTGACAGCAGCGTCTATCTGCCGGCGGGATCGGCAACGCCTGCGCGTGACACGCGCAGCCGGGTGCGGGCCGGCCTGCATTGGCAGGGGACGGCGACCACCGCCTTCTACGGGCTGACCTATCTGGGCGAGGAGTTCTCGGGCCAGCGGGAAGGGCAGTTGACAGGGTCGCTGCAGTTCCAGGTGAGGTTTTAAGAACACGCAACAAGCGGATGAAAACAAAAGCCTTCCGTTCGCGAATCACTTCTGTTAATTTGCCTTTAATAAAAAAACACAAGGCAGGCATACGGGCAGATGAAAACGGGCTTTCGTGGCACGTTTGTCATTTCCTGGTCGCAGACGGACGTGGATGGCTTGAACTCCGCGCCGATTGAAACCCTCGAAGTAGGGGCAGCGTGGTCATGGCACGGCGAAGCGGTGCGTGTGGATGGCCCGACAGAGCTGCTGCGGCTGGATCAGGCAAACGGAGAGGCAGAGCTTCGCCGTCGCGCCGCACGTACAGTGCGGCGATTGGTTGGGGCAGCGGTGCAGAATCGCACCGACATCGATTCAATCGAAGTGGATGAGCCGTTGATGGACCGCAGTTTCGTGGTCACCAACGGCACACAAAGCTACACGGTCACGGTGATTGAGGTCGGTCCGGGCCAGAAACCCTTGCTGATGTTTCTGGATGATCTGCCGCCCAAGGGCGTTGACCTGTGGGTGGTGCATCACACCTTGAGCAGCCTGGCGGATCCGTCCTCGCGCCCAATGGATGGTGGGGTCATCTGTTTTACCCCCGGCACACGGATTTCCACACCTGATGGCCCGCGACAGGTTCAGGACCTGCGCGAGGGCGACAAGATCCAGACCCGCGACAACGGTGCCAAAGAGATCCTGTGGATCGGCGCGCGCCGGATGACCGGGGCACGGCTGTTCGTGATGCCCAAGCTGCGCCCGGTGCGCATCCGGGTGGGGGCTCTGGGAATCGGACGTCCCGAGGAAGAACTGCTGGTGTCCCCCGAACACAGGATGCTGCTGCGTGGCGCTCCGGCTCAGGCGCTGTTCAACACGCCCGAGGTGCTGGTGCCTGCGCGGGATCTGGTCAACGGGTCCACGGTTGTGACCGACCTGTCGGTGCGTGAAGTCACCTATATTCACCTGCTGCTGGAAGATCATCAGATCCTCTGGGCCAACGGGGTCGAAACGGAGAGCTTCCATCCGGCCAATGCGGCGATGTCGTCGCTGGATGATACGGATCGCAAGCGGTTGCTGCGGATGCTGCCGGGAATCGATCAGGACCCGCACAAATATGGCGACTACGCGCGCCGCAACCTCAGCCCGTCCGAGGCTGCGATCCTGATGCATGAGCTGGCCGCCTGACGCGGCCACCTTGCCTTTGCCAGCAAAAATCTGAAACAAGGCATTGGCCCGACCCATAGGGTCAGGTCCGGCCGATTTCTTTGCTGATCGTGCTTCCGGCCGCCTTGGGGTTGACACCCGCACGGGCTGGTGTATACGCGCGGCTTCATTGGTGTTGGTGGCTCCCGCAAGGGAACGCCTGTCATGGGGAAACCCAAGAGGACAACGCCCTTCATAGCAGCCCCACCGGGCCGCGACCACAACTGAAGGAGATCAGCCGTGACCAAACGCACGTCTGCCAAGTACAAAATCGACCGCCGCATGGGCGAAAACATCTGGGGCCGTCCGAAGTCCCCGGTCAACCGTCGCGAATATGGCCCCGGCCAGCACGGTCAGCGCCGCAAGGGCAAACTGTCCGACTTCGGTATCCAGCTGCGCGCCAAGCAGAAGCTGAAAGGCTACTACGGCGACCTGACCGAAAAGCAGTTCCGCCGCATCTACGGTGAAGCCGAGCGTGTCAAAGGCGACACCGGTGAAAACCTGATCGGTCTGCTGGAGCGCCGCCTGGACGCTGTTGTCTACCGCGCCAAGTTCGTTCCGACCGTCTTCGCGGCCCGTCAGTTCGTGAACCACGGCCACGTTCTGGTCAACGGCAAGCGCGTGAACATCCCCTCCTACCGCGTCAAAGAAGGCGACGTGATCGAGGTGCGTGATCGTTCCAAGCAGCTGGCAGTTGTTCTGGAAGCTGTTTCCCTGGCCGAGCGTGATGTTCCGGATTACATCGAAGCCGACCACTCCAAGATGACCGCAACCTTCGTTCGCGCCCCCGGCCTGAGCGACGTGCCGTACCCGGTTCAGATGGAACCGAACCTGGTGGTCGAATTCTACGCGAAGAACTAATCTTCGCCCTCCACGGAATTCTGCAAAGCCGCTCCTTCGGGGGCGGCTTTCTTCGTTTTTGGGCGCCGCGTCCGATACCACAGTTTTCTCTTTGGCCTGTGCCGTTTTGCGGTACAGTCCTCTCAGGTCCGCGTCGGTCCGAAACGACCGGCGCTTCAGTATGTTCAAGAGAGGGGTGTTTCGATGCGTTTGGCGAAAATAGCGGCGACTGTCGCAATTGGTGTGATCTGGTCGGCAGCCCTGCACGCCGCCCCCATCAAGCTGAAGCCCGCCAATCCGCAGCCCAGCAACCCCAAGCCGGGGCTTTCGGTGCGCTATGCCTATCCGGAGGACGTCAAGAATCTTGTCGACGCCAGCGCAGCCCTGAAACAGAAATCAAAAGCAGGGCGTCCTTTGGCAGGGCTGGACCACCGTGACACCAATGAGGGCCAGAAAACCCTGACCTCGGATCGTGCGATGCATGTGGTGGCGCGGATCACCGGCTATGTGCGCTTCAATGCCCCCGGGACCTATTCCATCGATTTTCTGAGCAACGACGGGGTCCGGGCCAAGATCAATGGCAAGGTTGTTGCCGAGTTCAACGGCCGCCAGCCCTGTGAGCCGACCTTCGGGTCCGAGGTCGAGGTGCCCTCGGCCGGTTGGTACGATCTGGATGTGCTCTATTTCCAGCGGCTTGGCTCGGCCTGTCTGCATATGCGCTCGGCCCCGGCGGGCAAGTCCCCCAAGTGGATGCCAAACAGCGCTTTCGGTCACTGAACTCAGATCGGCAGCGGACGCGATTCGGCGATTGTCTCCATCGCGAAATAGGACGTGACGCTGTCCAGCTCTACGCCTTCGATCAGCCGCTGATAGACCTTGTCATAGCTGGCCATGTCTTCGGTCACGACCTTCAGTTGATAGTCGTAATCCCCGCCGATGCGGTGAAAATCGATCACTTCGGGAATGGTCAGCACATGGCGGCGAAACGCCTTCAGCCAGTCGGCGGAATGATGGCGTGTGCGCAACATCACGAACACCACCAGTTTCAACCCCAGGCTTTCGCGATCCACCACGGCCGTGGTGCCTTTCAGGATGTTTCGCTCATGCAGGGCGCGCAGTCGGCGCCAGCAGGCGTTCTGCGACAGGCCAACTCGATCTGCCAGCTCCCGTTGTGACAGGCTGCCATCCCGTTGCAGAACGTCCAGAATCTTTAGGTCAATCTGATCCATGTTTTGGCTCCAACATCTATCATGTGATAGATAGATTGGCGAATTCTCGCAAAAAATGGGTAAGTTTACCATCCTGATTTCGCGCATTCTGTTGGAAGGAACCAAGGAGGGCGCGCATATGACACTGGCAGGCTTCAAGACAAAGCTGCGGGACCTTACATTTGAACAGCTGCAAAACAGCGTGATTGGCGAAGGGCAGCAGATACCGGGACTGAACGGTCCCGTCCCTCTGGTCTATGCGGACTACGTTGCCTCCGGCCGGGCAATGCAGGTGGTCGAGGAGTTCATTCTGACCCAGGTGCTGCCCTTTTATGCCAACAGCCATACCGAGGCCTCCTATTGCGGTTCCTTCATGACCCGCCTGCGCCGGGATGCGCGGTCCGAGATCGCAAGGTTGGTGGGGGCGAAGGCCCGCGATGCGGTCGTTTTCACGGGGTCCGGTGCAACGGCAGGGTTGAACCGTCTGGTCAGCCTGCTGGGCGTCTCAGAGGCGGAGCAGGCGGTTGTGCTGATCGGCCCCTATGAGCACCATTCCAATATCCTGCCGTGGCGGGAAAGCGGCGCACAGGTCGTTGAAATCCCCGAAGCGCCTGAGGGCGGCGTCGATCTGGCGGCGCTGGAGCACACGCTGCGGGCCAATGCGGGGGCGGATCTGATCATCGGCAGCTTCTCTGCCGCCTCCAACGTGACGGGCATTCTGACCGATCCGGATCCCGTGACCCGGCTGCTGCACGCCCACGGCGCGCTTGCGGTTTGGGACTATGCCGGGGCGGGGCCCTATCTGCCCATCGACATGGGCGCGAATGGGGCCGAACCCAAGGATGCGGTTGTCGTGTCCCCGCACAAGTTTCCGGGCGGGCCCGGCGCGTCAGGGGTGCTGGTGGTGAATGCCGATTGTGTGCGCCGTGACCGGCCCAGCTGGCCGGGTGGCGGCACCGTCAGCTTTGTGTCCCCCTGGCGGCACGCCTATTCCGATGATCTGGCCACCCGCGAAGAGGCGGGCACCCCGAATGTGATCGGCGATATCCGGGCGGCGCTGGCCTTTCTGGTGAAAGAGGCCGTCGGTCAGCAACGGATCGAAGCGCGCGAACATGCGTTTGCCCGGAGGGCCTGGGCGCAATGGGGGACGCATCCGCAGATTGAGGTGCTGGGACACCCGCAGGCCGCGCGTTTGCCGATCTTCTCGTTCAAGGTATCGGCCGCCGACGGGACACCGATCCATCAGCAATTGTTCACCCGGATGCTGAGTGATGTCTATGGCATTCAGGCGCGGGGCGGATGCGCCTGTGCGGGGCCCTACGCCCATCGCCTGCTGGGCATCGGCCAGGATGAATCCGAGACGCTGTTTCAGGAACTTGAGGCGGGCAAGGAGCTGAAAAAGCCGGGATGGGTGCGGCTCAACTTCTCTTACCTCATGTCCGAAGACACCGTGCGCTACGTGCTGGACAGCGTTGCAGAGCTGGCAGAACGCGCGCCTGCGCTGATGGAATGCTACAGCGTCGACCCTGCAACGGCGCGGTTTCAGAGCAAGGCCGCCTGATCGCCCTGCGCGTCCAATCGTATCGCCTTGGTGGAAAAGCTGTTTCCCCCGGGGCGATTGCATCCTAGAAGGTTTCCGTTGAAGGAGCCTTTTGAGATGACAAAGATCGTACCGCAGCCCGGAATCATGGAGATCGCCTTGTATCAGGGCGGGGCAGCGCATGTGGCCGGCGTGACCAATGTGGTCAAGCTGAGCTCGAACGAGAACCCCTTTGGCCCCAGCCCGCGTGCCGTGCAGGCAATGCAGGACGCGGCTGCCCAAATGCATCGATATCCCAGCTCCGATCACGCCGCCCTGCGCCAGGCCATTGGCGAGGTGCATGATCTGGACCCCGAGCGCATCATCTGCGGCGCCGGAAGTGATGAGATCATTGCCTTTCTCTGTCAGTGTTTTGCCGGTCCGGGCGACGAAGTTCTCTATACCGAACATGGGTTTGCCATGTACCGGATCAGTGCGCTGGCCGCCGGGGCGACCCCGGTTGAGGTCAAGGAGCGCGAGCGCGTCACCGATGTCGACGCGCTGCTGGCCGGGTGCACCGAGCGCACCAAGCTGGTGTTCATCGCCAACCCGAACAATCCGACGGGCACGATGATTTCCGAGGCCGAAGTCACCCGTCTGGCCGATGGGCTGCCCGAGGGGGCGCTGCTGGTTCTGGACGGCGCCTATGCCGAATACGTCGACGGGTTCGACGCGGGCAAGGCGCTGATCGAGGCGCGGGACAATGTGGTCATGACGCGCACCTTTTCCAAGATCTACGGTCTGGGCGGCGCGCGCATCGGCTATGGCTATGGGCCAAAGGCCATCGTTGACGTGCTCAACCGCGTGCGGGGGCCGTTCAACGTCTCTGTCACGGCGCTGGCCGGGGCCGAGGCTGCGGTGCGGGATACTGACTATCTGGACTATTGCCGGGTGGAGAACGCGAAATGGCGCAGCTGGCTGGCCGAAGCGCTGGCCGCGCTTGGCGTGCCGTCCGACACCTCCTGCACCAACTTCATCCTGGCGCGCTTTGCCGATCAGGCCGAAGCTGAAGCCTGTGATACCTTCCTGCAGGGCAGGGGGCTGATCACCCGGCGCGTGGCGGGCTACAATCTGCCCAACGCGCTGCGGATCACTATCGGGGATGAAGAGGCCTGTCGCCGCGTTGCGCAGGCGGTCAAAGATTTCAAGGACGGGGCCCAATGACACAACCAGTATACCAGCGTGTCGCGCTGATCGGTCTGGGGCTGATCGCGTCCTCCATGTTCTGGGCGATGAAGCGCGGAGGCCTTGCCGCCGAGGTCACAGGCTTCGCCCGCAGCGCCGAGACACGCGATACCGCGCGCCGTATCGGCCTGTGTGATCGTGTCTGCGACAGCGCGGCGGAGGCAGCCGAAGGGGCCGACCTTGTGGTGCTCTGTGTGCCGGTTGGCGCCATGGGCAAGGTGATGCAGGAAATCGGCCCGGTTCTGAAACCCGGTGCAACGGTGTCCGACGTGGGATCGGTCAAGCGGCACGTCATTGATGCCGTGTCGCCCCACATTCCTGAGGGCGTTCACTTCGTGCCAGCCCACCCGTTGGCAGGGACCGAGCATTCAGGCCCCGAGGCGGGGTTTGCCGAGCTCTACGACAATCGGTGGTGCCTGCTTGTGCCGACCCCCGATGCCGACCCGCAGGCCGTTGCCGACCTGCGCGCACTTTGGGAAGGCATGGGCGCCAATGTCGAGGAAATGGATGCCGATCACCACGATCTGGTGCTGGCCGTCACATCGCACGCGCCGCACCTGATCGCCTATACCATGGTGGGCGTTGCGGATGATTTGCGCCGTGTCACTGACAGTGAGGTGATCAAATATTCGGCCGCCGGTTTCCGGGACTTCACCCGGATCGCGGCCTCTGACCCGACCATGTGGCGCGATGTCTTCCTGACCAACAAGGATGCGACACTGGAGATTCTGGGCCGCTTCACCGAAGAGCTGTTTGCGCTTCAGCGGGCGATCCGGACGGGCGACGGCGACCAGCTGTTCGACTATTTCACCCGCACCCGAGCGATCCGTCGCGGCATTATCGAAGCCGGTCAGGATACGGCGGCGCCGAACTTTGGACGGGGGAACGGAAAGGCGTGATACGGGGGTACCTGCATATCCTTTTGATGATATGCGCCTTGGCCTGCGCCGCGCCAAGCGCGGCGGATGCGCCGCTCCAATCGTTGCGCCCACAGCTGCGCCCGTCCGAGAATGTGGCGCTGCTGACCGCCTTGCGAAACGCGCTGACCGCCCCGCCCGAGCGGCTGTCGGTGCGGCCGCGTCTGCGTCCGGTGTTGCAGGACGCCCCGATGGTGGCGGCCACCACGGCGTTGGTGTCGGTGTTCATCTCGCCCGGCAGCGGGGTTGCGGCCTCGCTGCGCCCGGTGCCGCGTCCCGCCAAACTGGCCAAGCGGGCCGAACAGGAGCGCGCGCGCCCCAAACGCAGCCGCCGTGGATCGGTGTGCGGCGATCGTGATATCCGAGGCACCGAGGTTGGCCGTGTTCCCGGCAAGCTCAAGGGCTGCGGTGCCGCCAATGCGGTGCGCGTGACCGAAGTGTCCGGCGTCAAGCTCAGCCAGGCGGCGTTGCTGACCTGTGACACGGCTCAGGCGCTCAAATCCTGGGTGGACAACGGGGTCAAACCCGCCTTCCGCCGCTTGGGGCCCGTGGTTTCGATGCGGGTTGCTGCGCATTATTCGTGCCGGACCCGCAACAACCGTCCGGGTGCGAAGATTTCCGAGCATGGCAAGGCCAAGGCGATTGATATCTCTGCCTTCCATTTGGCCGATGGTGAGGTGGTGACGGTGCTGCACGGATGGCGCAAAAGCTCGACCCAGAAGATGCTGAGCAAGGCCCACTCCCGCGCCTGTGGAACCTTTGGCACGGTGCTGGGGCCGAAATCGGACCGGTATCACCAGGATCATTTCCACCTGGACACCGCGCGCCACCGGGGCGGCCCCTACTGCAAGTGATCAGTGCAGGATCAGGCGGGGGGCGGGTCCGATCGGGATTGGCCCCAGCGTGACAAAACCGTTGCGAAACTCCAGTGTCAGGTCCAGCGCGTTGGGATTGCCGCCGATGCCGGAAAACATCGACAGGACCCGTTCGGTCGTCACCATGTATTGCGACGGGATAGCGCCTGCCGCTTCGGCCATGCGCAGCATCTCGCGCCAGTTTTCCGCCTTCAGCGTGACCGACCCGGTGGGAATGCCCGCCTCATCCACGCTCACCTGACCGGCGGCCAGCAGATCCAGCGCGCCCCAGCGCAGCTGCGCCTTCTTCAGATCAATGTGGCGCGGTTGCGGCCGCGAGACCTCAAGCGCGCTGCGGTCCCAGGGCCGGTCAAAGCTGATGTCGGCCAGCAGGGTCAGCGTTTCAAAGCGGTCCGGCAGGTCCTGGGCGCTGCCCATGAGGTCGCGCAGCTCCTGCCCGGGGCGGAAGCCGTTGACCCCCATTTCCAGCGCGTAACGGGCGGGATCATCCTGCTGGATCAGCCTCAGGGCAATGTCATCACCGGCGCTCTGGGCGCGTGACCCGTCCGAGATTTCCCATTGATCACCGGTCAGCGTCATCTCCTGCACTTCCAGCGCCAGACCGGGTGCCAGGCTGAGATCGGCCCGCAGGTTGCGTGCGTTGATCACCGAGGTCTGATCAAGATAAGACAGTCTCTGGTTCTGTGGTGCGAAGTGCAGCGTCTGACGTCCGGGCCAGATCGCGGGGCTGGAAAACTCAAGGTAATCCGCACGCCAGGCCGCGCCGGTATGCGGGTCGGCCAAGGCCGGATTGACCAGACGGGTGACATGCCGCGTGGGGTAGCCTTTGGTCGAAAGCTCTGAATATTCGGCTAGCCAGCCGTCGGCGCGACGAACCTCCAGCCAGCTTTCGATCCCGGTACGCAGGCCGTACCCGGAAACTGCCCAATACCCAGACCACACCAAACATATCACAACGGCCAGTTTCAGCAGACGGATCATCACATGCCCCTCTTTTTCCTGCCTCGATTTTGCTGTTTATAGGTCGAAACGAAGAAGGACCAGCAAGATGACGATGTGGGTGTTCGGTTACGGATCACTTTTATGGAACCCCGGCTTTCCTGTGGCCCGCCGGGAGGTGGCAACGCTGCCCGGTTACGCGCGGTCCTTCTGCATGACCTCCATCCACCATCGCGGCACCGAAGAGAAGCCGGGCCTCGTGCTGGCGCTGGATGAGGTGCAGGACGCGGCCTGCAAGGGCATCGCACTGGCGGTGGAAGAGGGGCACGAAGAGCGCACATTGCTTGAACTGCGGGAGCGGGAACTGATCTCCTCGGCCTATGTCGAGCGCGATCTGGAGGTTCATCTGGACAGCGGCGGCAGCGTCACGGCGGTGACCTATGTGATTGACCCGCATCATGTGCAGTATTGCGGGGGAATGCCGCTGGAACAGCAGGCCCAGATCATCGCCACCGCGGTTGGCGGACGCGGTCCGAATACCGAGTATCTTTACAATACTGCGGAACACCTGAGCGAAATCGGACTGCATGATGCAGATCTGGACTGGTTGTCCCGCCGGGTTCGGGCGTTGACGGTATAAACCCTTGGCCTCTTGTGGCTTTTACCTGTAGTCTCGCGGCAAGAGCAGCAAGTGTCAGGAACTGAGCGTATGGCGCAGCGAGACCGGGAATCCCGACCGCAATTCTCGCAACCGGTCCGTCAGATCATCTTGATGATCATTGCCCTGGGGCTGGCGGGCACTGGGGCATTTCTGGCCCTTCCGAGCGTGCTGCCGGTGTTTCAGGCAAACCCCTGGCTGAACGGCTTTATCCTTCTGGTTTTCGTGTTCGGCGTGCTGGCCTGTTTCTGGCAGGTGACCCAGCTGATCGGCTCGGTCCGCTGGATCGAAGGCTTCGCCTCGGGCGAGGCCGAAGGCGAAAACACACCGCCGCAACTGCTGGCGCCTCTGGCCTCGTTGCTGCGCACCCGTGGCGCGCGGATGCAGCTGGGGTCGTCCTCGACCCGGTCGATCCTGGACTCAGTCGCGACGCGGATCGACGAAGAGCGTGAAATCACGCGGTATATCGTTAACCTTCTGATCTTCCTTGGCCTTTTGGGCACGTTTTATGGTCTGGCAACCACGGTTCCGGCCGTTGTGGACACCATCCGCAGCCTTGCCCCGCAAGAGGGGGAGGAAGGGATCACCATCTTCAACCGGCTGATGACCGGGCTGGAGGCGCAGCTTGGCGGCATGGGCGTGGCCTTTGCCTCATCGCTGCTTGGCCTGGCGGGATCGCTGATTGTTGGCCTGCTGGAGCTTTTTGCAGGGCATGGCCAGAACCGCTTCTATCGTGAGCTTGAGGAATGGCTGTCTTCGATCACCCGTGTCAGCTTTTCCTCTGGCGATGAAGGCGGCACCGAAAGCGGCGTGGTGTCCGAGGTTCTGGACCATATGGCCGAGCAGATGGATGCGCTTCAGGTGATGTTCGCCCAATCCGCCGAAGGACGTGCGGATGTGAATCAGCGTCTGACGGACCTTGTGGATGCGATCAATGACCTGAACGCCCGTCAGGACCAGACCGAGGCGATCTCCAGCGCGCTGGAGCGTGTGGCCCTGGGTCAGGAAGCCTTGACCGATGCCATAAGGTCGCAGGTTCACGGCGAAGCGGGCGATCCCGAAAGCCGGATGCGCCTGCGCTCGATCGACGTTCAGATGCTGCGCATTCTGGAAGAGATCTCGGCCGGACGACAGGAAAGCCTGGCCGAGCTGCGCAAGGACATCGACCTGCTGGTCAAGGCGTTCTCGCAACCCAGGGGCGCTGCACGAGCGCGCCGGATGGTGCAGGGGCATGGCGATCTGCCCGAAGGGGACGGCTGATCCATGGCGCTGTCGCGACGAACCGGGCAACGTTTCCAGGCTTCGATCTGGCCGGGGTTCGTCGATGCGATGACCGGCCTTCTGCTGGTCCTGATGTTCGTGTTGACCATCTTCATGGTGGTGCAGTTCGTTCTGCGGGAAACTATTTCCGGGCAAGAAAGTAAGCTCGACAAACTGGCCGAGGAGGTGTCGGCGCTGGCTGATGCGCTGGGGCTGGAGGAACGTGAGAACAGTCAGCTGAACGCGCGGCTTGGGGCGCTGAACACCACGCTGATTTCCACCCAGACGGATCTGGATGCGGCGCGGTCGCAGCTGGCGGAACAATCCTCGGTGATTGCCGCCCTGACGGCTGAGCGGGATCAGCAGGCCACAGCTTTGCAGCAGGCCCGGACCCAGATCACCGGGTTTGAGGCACAGGTGGCGGCGCTCTTGGCCGATCGGGATCAGGCGCGGCTGGACATCACCGCCCTTGAGGCCGAGCGCGCGGCGCTTGAGGACGCGCAGGCGACCCTTCTGTCAGAAAAGGAAGCGCTGGATCTGGCGCTGGCGCAGTCGCGCACCGAAATCGATGCCCAGACCGAAGCGGCCCGGCTGGCCGCGGCCCGGCGTGAAGCGCTGGAGGCATTGATCGCGGATCTGGAGCAACGTGGTGAGGCACAGAGCGCCGAACTTGCCGAGCTGAAGCAGGAGCTGAGCGATGAGCAGGCCGCGCGCTTGGTCGAAGCCGCCGCGGCCGAAGCGCTGCGCGACCGGTTGCAGAATGCGGATGCCGAGCTGACGGCGATGACGCTGGCGCTGGAGGCGCAGCGCAAGGAGGCCGAGGACACGCTGACGCTGCTGGCGGCCTCGGAAACGGCGAAGGCGGCGCTGGATGAACAGCTGGCGGATCTGCTGGGGCAGATCGAAGCGGCCAAATCGCAGCTGCGCGACCGGGACGAGCTGGCCGAACGGCTGACCCGGGTCCTGTCGCAGCTTGAGGTCAATCAGGCGGAGAGCACCCAGAAGGTTTCGGCGCTGGAAGCCGAGCTAAACCGGGTGCGGGCCGAGGCGACCCAGACCCGCGAAACGCTGTCTTCTCAACTGGCTGAGGCGCGCTCGCAGGCAGCAGAGCGGCGAGATGCGCTGGAGGCGGAACTGGCCCGTCAGCAGGCCGCGAATGTGCAGAACCAGTCGGAATATCAGGACGCGATGACCCGGTTGCAGTCCGAATATGCCGAAGCACGCGCCGCACTGGAGGCGCAGTTGGCCGCCGCAAATCAGGACGCTGAGACCACCGAACGGGTGCTGCGCGACCGGCTGGCGCAGGTTCAGGCCGAGGCCGAGGCGGAAAGCGCCCGTCTGACGGCTGAGCTCAACTCGGCAAAGGCCGATCTGGCCGCTGCACGCAGCGCCACGGATGCCACCGCTGCCGATCGCGAGAGCATTGAACAGCGGCTGCTGGCGGCGTTGGACAAGCTGGAGCGGGCGCAGGCGGCCGCATCCGACAATGAAGTGCTGCAATCGCGGTTGGCCGCAGCGCTGGCGGCGCAAAAGGCGGCGGAAAGCACGTCCGAGCAACGCCTGAGCGAGGCGGAGGCACGTGCGCGCCTGCTGGCCGAAGCGCGTCAGGCGTTGGCCAGCGAGCAGGAAATTTCTGCCGAAGCGCAACGCCAGACGGCGCTGTTGAACCAACAGGTTGCTGCGCTGCGCACGCAACTGGGGAATTTGCAGGCGTTGCTGGATGACTATCAGGAGCGCGATGCGGCGGCTCAAGTACAGTTGCAGTCGCTGGGCTCTGACCTGAACGCAGCGCTGGCGCGTGCCGCGGCAGAAGAGCGCAAACGTCGCCTGCTGGAGGAATCCGAACGCAAGCGGCTGGAGGCCGAAGCCAAGGCCCTGGCCGAGGAAAAGCAGGATCTGGAGAAGTACCGCTCGGAATTCTTCGGGCGGCTGCGGGACGTCCTAGGCAGCCAGGAGGGGGTCCGCATTCAGGGCGACCGCTTCGTGTTCTCATCCGAGGTGCTGTTTCCGCCCGGTGGCGCGGAGCTTTCGGAAGAAGGTCAGCAGGAAGTGGCCAAGATCGCGCGCATCCTGCGCTCGGTGGCCCGCAATATCCCGGAAGGGATTGATTGGGTGATCCGGGTCGATGGGCACACCGACAACTCGCCGCTGTTGAACCACCCCAAATTCGCCGACAACTGGGAATTGAGCCAGGGCAGGGCGCTGTCCGTGGTGCGCTACATGGTCGAGGATCTGGACATCCCGCCCAACCGGCTGGCGGCGAACGGGTTTGGCGAGTTCCAGCCGGTCAATCCGGGCAATTCGGCCGCGGCCCGCGCGCAGAACCGCCGGATTGAGCTTAAGTTCACCGAGAAGTAGTCGGCGCCTGAGCCGGCGTCAGTAGATACGAGCCAGGGTGCTGGTCGTACTGATGGCCCTGCCGTCGCGCAGCAGGGTGACGCGTCCGGAATAGGTGCCCGGCGCCCACCGCTTCGCCTTCAGCCGCTTGCCATAGGCGCGGAAGAACCGGGCCTGATCCTTGACCAGCGTGCTGTCATGACGGGCGAAGGGGCCGTTAGGGCCTTCGATTTCGATCCGGATCACATCGCCCTTGCGCCCGCCAAAGGCAAAGCCCCACAGGACAAGTGCCTCACCATCAGCGGGCAGCGTGCCATAGGCGGTCTCGCCGGTGTGGATTTCGGCATAGCTGGGCACGCGCGGCGAAAAGCCCGCGCTGATCATCGCGCCGGGTTCATAGGGGGGCAGATCAGCCCAGAGGTGCGCATCGCTCTGACCACAGGTGGAGGTGCTGGAGATGGCAAAAGGGTCAACCACCTGCCCATTGTGACGGACCGAGAGATGCAGATGCGGGAACTGGGTCTTGCCGCTCAGCCCGACCTCGCCAAGGACCTCACCCCGTTCGACCCGCTGGTTGGGCTGCACGCGCACAGAGCCGCGTTTCAGGTGGCAGTATTGGGTTTCCCAGCCGTCGGCGTGACGGATCAGGACGCCATTGCCACATTCGATCCCGTCAACGCCCGCCGCGCGCTCCTGGGTGTAGAACTGGTCACTGATCTGATCGCGCAGCCCGGTGACGATGCCCGGCGCTGCGGCCAGAACCGCGACCCCCTGTTCCATCGCTTCCAGAGAGGGCAGGGAAAAGTCGGTGCCCTTGTGGCCATCATAGCTGAGGCCCGCACAGGTGAAATCCCGCGCGCCGGGGCCGGGATCCCGGTCCACATATTGCTGGATGTGGCAGGTGTCCCCAAGCACGCAATCCAGCGGGAAGCTCAAAACGGGATCGCTCGCCGCCTGTGAGGCGACGAGCGACAATCCCAATGCAGCGGCAAAGCGCATCAATCGGCGGTCAACAGTGGTGGCTTGTCCCCGGAGATCCGGGGCTTCGCCGGTCCTTCGATCCGCAGGTCCAGATTGCCGTCCTTGATGCCGACCTTCACGACACCGCCCTTGGCCAGCTTGCCGAACAGCAGCTCTTCGGCCAGGGGTTTCTTGATGTGCTCCTGGATCACGCGGCCCAGAGGACGCGCGCCCATCTTGTCATCATAGCCCTTGTCGGCGATCCATTCCGCCGCCGGGCGGGTCAGTTCGATCGACACGTTGCGGTCCAGCAGCTGTGCTTCCAGCTGAAGCACGAACTTCTCGACCACCTGCAGGATGACGTCCTTGGGCAGCGGTGCAAAGCTGATCACCGCGTCCAGACGGTTGCGGAATTCGGGGGTGAAGGTGCGTTCGATCGCCGCTGTATCTTCGCCCTCGCGGCGGTCGCGACCAAAGCCGATGGCCGCCTTGGCCTGTTCCGCGGCGCCCGCGTTGGAGGTCATGATCAGCACCACGTTGCGGAAGCTGACGGTCCGGCCGTTGTGGTCGGTCAGCTCACCGTGGTCCATGACTTGCAGCAGGATGTTGTAGACATCCGGGTGCGCCTTTTCGATCTCGTCCAGCAGAAGCACGCAATGCGGGTGTTGGTCGACACCATCGGTCAGCATACCGCCCTGATCAAAACCGACATAGCCCGGAGGTGCGCCGATCAGACGTGAAACCGCGTGTTTCTCCATGTACTCGGACATGTCGAAGCGCAGCATTTCCACGCCCAGGATATCGGCCAGCTGCTTGGCGACCTCGGTCTTGCCCACGCCGGTGGGACCGGCGAACAGATAGTTGCCGATGGGCTTTTCGGGCTCACGCAGGCCGGCACGGGCCAGCTTGATGGCGCTGGACAGGGCTTCGATCGCGTCGTCCTGACCAAACACCACGCGCTTCAGCGACTTCTCCAGATCCTTCAGCACTTCTGCATCGTCCTTGGAGACGTTCTTGGGCGGGATACGGGCGATCTTGGCGACGACGGCCTCGATCTCCTTCACGCCGATGGTCTTGCGGCGCTTGCTTTCGGCGACCAGATGCTGGGCGGCCCCGGCCTCATCGATCACGTCGATGGCCTTGTCCGGCAGCTTGCGGTCATTGATGTAACGCGCCGACAGCTCCACCGCGGTCTTGATCGCATCAGCGGTGTATTTGACGCTGTGATGTTCCTCGAAATAGGGTTTCAGGCCCTTCAGGATCTTCACGCTGTCATCGACCGAAGGCTCATTCACGTCGATCTTCTGGAACCGGCGGCTGAGCGCGCGGTCCTTTTCGAAGTGCTGACGGAATTCCTTGTAGGTGGTCGACCCCATGGTGCGCAGCTTGCCGCCCTGCAGCGCAGGTTTCAGCAGGTTGGACGCATCCATCGCGCCGCCCGAGGTGGCGCCCGCACCGATGACCGTATGGATTTCGTCGATGAACAGCACCGCGTCGGGGTGGTTTTCAAGTTCGGTCACCACAGCCTTCAGGCGCTCTTCGAAATCGCCACGATAGCGGGTTCCGGCCAGCAGGGCGCCCATGTCCAGTGAATAGATGGTGGTCTCCGACAGGACCGCAGGGGTTTCGCCCGCCACGATCTTGCGCGCCAGACCTTCGGCAATGGCGGTTTTGCCGACACCGGGATCGCCCACCAGTAGCGGGTTGTTCTTGCGACGGCGGCAGAGCACCTGAATGCAGCGCTCGACCTCTTCATCCCGGCCGATCAGCGGATCCACATCGCCTTCGCGCGATTTGGCATTCAGATCGACGCAGTATTTCGCCAGCGCGCTTTCCTTGGCCTCACCACCCTGCGACGGGCCGGAGGACTGGATTTCCTCTTCGGGGGTGTCATCGGCACCCGCCACGGGGCGGTTTTCCCCATAGGCGGGATCCTTGGCCACGCCATGCGCGATGAAGTTCACCGCGTCATAGCGGGTCATGTCCTGATCCTGCAGGAAATAGGCTGCATCGCTTTCACGTTCGGCAAAGATGGCGACCAGCACGTTGGCGCCGGTCACTTCGGTGCGGCCAGAGCTTTGAACGTGGATGGCTGCGCGCTGGATCACGCGCTGGAAGGCCGCGGTGGGAACCGCTTCGGAGCCGTCGATATCGGTGACCAGATTGGACAGTTCGTCATTGACGAAGTCCAGCAGGTTGGAGCGCAGCTCCGTCAGATCGACCGAGCAGGCCCGCAGAACGCGCGCCGCGTCGGGTTCGTCCACAAGCGCCAGAAGCAGGTGTTCAAGCGTTGCGAATTCGTGTCGCCGTTCATTCGCCAGCGCAAGCGCGGCATGAATGGCTTGTTCCAAAGTGCTCGAGAATGAAGGCACGCCGGTGCTCCTTCTGTCTTGGGTCGGTCGGGGGACCTCTGTGTCCCGGTCCCCCTGACTAACCGTGTCCTCATAGTATTAGAGTTTGGTTGATCGGTCGGTGGCTTCAAGGCTTTTCTTTCAAATTTCAGTCACATTTGTTTGGACCGAAACAGTATTGCCTCGCTCGTGAGCGATCAGAACGCGTCCTTGCGGGCGCGAACTTCCGCGAAAACTTCGGCGTCCGATGCATCCTGCATCTCCAGACGGTCCCGGATTTCAACGCTTTGCGGGCGCAGAAACGGGTTTGTTGCCAGTTCCAGAGCCAATGAAGACGGAACCGTGGGTTTGTTTTCGGCCCGTGCGCTGGCGATATCGGCGATCCGCGCCTGCAGGTCCGGGTTGCCCGGTTCAATGGTTTCCGCAAAGGCGGCATTGGCCTGCGTGTACTCATGTCCGGAATAGACGATGGTGTCGTCGGGCAGGGCGGCCAGTTTCGACAGGCTGTCCCACATCTGGGCGGCGGTGCCTTCGAACAGGCGTCCGCACCCCAGCGCCATCAGGCTGTCGGCGGTAAAGACCGCCTTGCTGGCCGGGGCGTGAAACGCGATGTGACCCACCGTGTGGCCCGAGACATCCAGCACATGGATCTCATCCCCGCCAATGGTGAAACTGTCTCCTTCGGCAACCTGCAACCCCAGTTCGGGTAGGCGATGCGCATCGGCCGTCGCGCCGATCACCTTGGCCGGGTGACGCTCCAGGATAGCGGGCAGGGCATCGACGTGGTCCCAATGGTGGTGCGTCAGCAGCACGTGGCTCAGCCTCCAGCCCCGCGCCTCAAGCGCTGCCAGGATCGGTTCCGCCTCGGGTGCATCGACCAGCGCGGTCTCGCCGCTGGCGGCGTCATGGGCCAGAAAGGCGTAGTTGTCGCTGAGGCAGGGGATGGTGACGATCTCAAGAGGCATGGTCATTCGGCTCACGGTTGCTAAACTGCACCCAAGCTTGGCCCAAGGAGCATCCGGCTGCAATGCATCTCGACGTGCAGGATCTGAGGAATTTTTATTATCGCAGCACCCTGGGCCGGGCGGCACAGGCATCGGTGCGGGGACGGCTGCTGGATCTGTGGCCCGATGCCACCGGCCAGACGGTTGCGGGATTCGGTTTTGCGGTGCCGCTGATGCGCCCCTATCTGGCCGACGCGCGGCGGGTCGTGGCCTTGATGCCGGGGCCGCAGGGCGTGATGCAGTGGCCCGCCGGAATGCCCAACGTCTCGATCCTGACCGAAGAATGGCTCTGGCCGCTGGAAACCGGCCATGTGGACCGACTGGTGGTGATGCATGGCTTGGAAACCTCGGACCGGCCGTCCCGCCTGCTGGAGGAATGCTGGCGGGTGCTGGGGCCCGGTGGGCGTGCCATGTTCATTGTGCCCAACCGCGCCGGGCTCTGGTCCCGGTCGGACCTGACGCCCTTCGGTTTTGGACGTCCCTATACGCTGGGCCAGCTGGAAAGCCAGCTGCGCGCCCATCACTTCACCATTGAACGCCATGCGGCGGCGCTCTACCGCCCACCGTCAAACCGGCGGTTCTGGCTGAAATCCGGGGCGCTGTTTGAAAAGATGGGCCGCAGCTTGCCGACCGTTCTGGCTGGCGGGGTCTTTCTGGTCGAAGTGTCGAAGCGGGTGAACCGCCAAAGTGGGCTGATGAGCCGGGACAAGCCCCCCTCCAGGATCCGGGTGTTGGAAGGGCTGTCGAACCCGATCCCCAAACCGGCCTGACTGACAGGTCCGCGACAGGGTTCGGGACGGCCCAGGGAGAGGGCTCAGTAATATCGTTGCGGCTCATGCTGAGGCAGGATGGGCAGGGTGCTGGTGATCGTGGGCAGGGCGCGCACGTTGTTCCAGCGTTCGACAGTAACTTCGGAGTCATCGCCCCTGTCCCAAGCCGAGAGATCAGCTATGGACCCCTCATTTCCAAGGCTCAGGGTCGCAATGGGCGTCAGCCCTTCGATCAGAGCCAAATTGCCATAGCCGCACTCATCATCCGCGCAATCGCCGTAATAGCTGGTGTAGGCTTCTAAATCCGGGGTCACGCCTTCTGGCACGTGGTACAGATAGAGCTGGTGATGAAGGCCGAACGAATTGTTGCTAGCGGCGGGAATATATTCGAATTTCTGGTAAATTGGCAGTAGGCTGCCCCCCCAGATCCTCTGGCGTCTTGATGTGCAATGTGTCGCTGGCATCCAGGTCCAGGGTGCTGGCTTGATTGTCGTAGTCAGACACCCAATCGAGCGTAAAACCGTTTTCGTCGACGACCTCGTCCTGCCGTTCCACTTCACCAGGCAGTTCACCGTCAAACAGCAGGGTGATGTGATCGGGGCTGTCGGGCGTGCCGTCCTCTTCCGGGTCAAGTGCATCCACGTCCTGTCCCACCGGTGCGATCACGACATCCTCGCCGCCGGAGGTCAGATTCAGGTACAGATCCTCGGTGGTTTCGGGATCGATCGTGATGGTTTCAGCCTCGGGGCCGCCCACCACCAGCAATCTTTCCTCCCAGGTCGTTACACGTTCCAGATCCTCTGCTTCAAAGGTCTTGGCCGGGCCGTCCGCTGGCAGGAGCTCAACAAGGGGTGTGATTTGCGTCTCGGGCGGTGTTTCGACCCCGTCGTCGGTGTCGGGCGTGTCATCGGCCGGGACGCGGGCATCGTCGTCCAGACCGACAAATGTCGCGATAAGTCCAACGCCAAAGAGGGTCATCAGGGCAATAGGAAGCATGGCAGCTACGCTTTAAACTAAAATTCGCCCTTGTTTTATGGGGGGCTGGATCGACTACAAGCGAAATGATGCTGGTTTGCGTCACTATGGCGCGTCGCATTTGGAAACACACTGTTTCGCGTTTGGTTACGATGTGCGCACACTCCGTTCCGCAGGTATTGGGGCGACGCGCCTAAGGGATTGCCAACAAGAACATGACCCAAAGCGGAGGGAACATGAAAAACTCGAAGGTTCGCAGACGTGATGGGGTGGTGTACCGCAAAGAGGTGCCGTCCGCGGAGATCGTCAAAGACGCACTCATCTATGTCTATGACGACTCCCCTTTGCACGGGGTCATCCACACGGAGTATCATGCGGCCAAAAAAAAGCTGACTGGCAACTTTCCTGGATTTGGTCGAGATAGCACATACCTTATCAAGCAGCCGGTTCCCGAAGACATTGGTCCATGGAAATACAAACTCCTCACTTGTGAAGCTTCGGTATTGGCGCCCTTCCTGACACCAATCACAATTGACGCGGACAGTGTGGATTGGCTGCCGGACATCTTTGGCAACGTTCAAGCCCCAATCGTGACAGGCCGGGTTCGGGAAACCATCGAAGAGGTTGATCCCGGATACAGCTACTTTTTCCCGGCTGAGATCCTGATGTCAGGGAGCGGCGCAGCTGTTCCCGGAGACCGCTATTTCTGGTTTCAACGCAGACGCATGAGTTATGTTTGGAACCCGTTGACGCAAGGCGTGGGAGAACAACTTCGCTTACCCTGGGATGGCCGTATGTTTGCGAGAGGTGGCGTGGCCTGGCAACTTACGCACAACGCGGTCTTGCGGGATTTCGTCTGCGCCTTCCCATTTTGGGGTGTCAATCTGAACCAACTGACATTTGCCATGTCTGCACCCGCGTTCCGCCGCCTCAAGGCCGGGCTGTTTACCGGCATGATCGAAAGCACCTCGACCGATTATCAGTCGGAGGATCGCGACGACAGTCAGAATATTGGCCATTTCTGAGTTCGTGGCGCGAAACGGGGGTACAATCGTCGCAAACGGCCCCTGATCGTGTTCCGCTTGGTGCTTTGCTGTCCGAAATGGCGCGTTTCAAGGGGCGAGGAATCGCTAAAACCTGCAGACCAGTGACATTTTTCGTGCAACTTTCGGGGTGCAAAGGGTCGCACTTTGGTTAAGTCATTGATTTATATTGGTTCTGCTGAATCTGCGTTACCGCTATAGAAGGTTGCCCGATGGGGATCGACCTGCTACATCCACGCTGATTTTGACGCCCTGCCGTAACGGAGGGCTGCTTCACGCCCCCGGACGCCGCTTCTTGCATGCTAACCGGGGCCAAATATCGGAAGGGTGGACGTGTCCGAACCAGCTTCGATTTCCGCAGGCATTGCCAAGCGCTATGCCACTGCGATCTTTGAGATCGCAAATGAGAACAACAACCTTGGTGGTCTGGAATCCAGCATCAGTGACCTGAGCGCTGCGCTGGACGGCAATGCCGACCTGCGCAATCTGCTGTCGTCGCCGCTGGTTTCCCGCGAAGAGCAGGAAGCGGCAATCGTCGCGCTCGCCAAGAAAATGGGCCTGGCTCCGGTGATGCAGAATTCGCTGGCTCTGATGGCTCAGAAACGCCGCCTGTTCGTCGTGCCCCAGCTGCTTGCCGTTCTGCGCGACATGCTGGCAGACGCGCGCGGCGAAGTCGTTGCCGATGTGACCTCGGCAAAGGCGCTGACCAAAACGCAGTCCGACAAGCTGGCCAAGACGCTGTCCGAGCGTATCGGCAAAACTGTCACCATCAATGCGACCGTCGATGAAACCATCATTGGCGGTCTTGTCGTTAAAGTGGGCTCGAAGATGATCGATAGCTCGATCCGCTCCAAGCTCAACTCCCTCCAGAATGCAATGAAAGAGGTCGGATAAATGGGTATCCAAGCTGCAGAGATTTCTGCAATCCTGAAGGACCAGATCAAGAATTTTGGTCAAGACGCAGAGGTCGCTGAAATCGGCCGCGTGCTGTCCGTCGGTGACGGTATCGCCCGCGTGTACGGCCTGGACAATGTTCAAGCCGGTGAGATGGTCGAATTCCCCGGTGGCATCATGGGGATGGCGCTGAACCTGGAAAACGACAACGTTGGTGTCGTTATCTTCGGTACCGACCGCGACATTAAAGAAGGTGACACCGTCAAGCGCACCAACTCGATCGTGGACGTTCCGATCGGTGACGAGCTGCTGGGTCGCGTTGTGGACGGCCTGGGTAACCCGATCGACGGCAAAGGCCCGATCGCAGCCACCAAGCGCGGTGTTGCAGACGTTAAAGCACCGGGCATCATCCCGCGTAAATCGGTTCACGAGCCGATGGCAACCGGCCTGAAATCGGTTGACGCGATGATCCCGATCGGCCGCGGCCAGCGGGAACTGATCATCGGCGACCGTCAGACCGGTAAAACTGCCGTTGCTCTGGACGCGATGCTGAACCAGAAGTCGTACAACGACGCCGCCGGCGACGACGAAAGCAAGAAACTGTACTGCGTCTACGTCGCGGTTGGTCAGAAGCGTTCGACCGTTGCTCAGCTGGTGAAGAAACTGGAAGAATCCGGTGCGATGGAATACTCCATCGTTGTGGCCGCAACCGCGTCCGACCCGGCACCGCTGCAGTTCCTGGCACCCTACGCCGCAACCGCAATGGCCGAATACTTCCGTGACAACGGCAAGCACGCCCTGATCATCTATGATGACCTGTCCAAACAGGCCGTCGCCTATCGCCAGATGTCGCTGCTGCTGCGTCGTCCGCCGGGACGTGAAGCCTATCCGGGTGATGTTTTCTACCTGCACTCCCGTCTGCTGGAGCGTTCGGCAAAGCTGAACGAAGAGCACGGCGCAGGCTCGCTGACCGCTCTGCCCGTCATCGAAACCCAGGGCGGCGACGTGTCCGCGTTTATTCCGACCAACGTGATCTCGATCACCGACGGTCAGATCTTTCTGGAAACCGAGCTGTTCTACCAGGGCATCCGCCCCGCCGTGAACACCGGTCTGTCGGTTTCGCGTGTGGGCTCCTCGGCTCAGACCAAAGCAATGTCTTCGGTTGCCGGCCCTGTTAAACTGTCGCTGGCTCAGTACCGCGAGATGGCTGCATTCGCTCAGTTCGGTTCCGATCTGGACGCTGCAACCCAGGCCCTGCTGAACCGTGGTGCGCGTCTGACCGAGCTGATGAAACAGCCGCAGTACGCACCGCTGACCAACGCTGAAATCGTCTGCGTGATCTTCGCTGGCACCAACGGCTACCTCGACAATGTCGACGTGAAAGACGTTGGTCGTTACGAAGCAGGCCTGCTGACCCACCTGCGTGGCAAGCATGCTGATCTGCTGGCGGACATCACCAACAATGACCGCAAGGTGAAGGACGAGCTGGCCGACAAAGTGAAGGCCGCGCTGGACGAGTTCGCCGCTAGCTTCGCTTAAGGGGGGACGAGGCGATGCCGAGTCTTAAGGACCTTAAAAACAGGATCGAGTCGGTCAAATCGACCCGCAAGATCACCAAAGCCATGCAGATGGTGGCCGCCGCAAAATTGCGGCGGGCACAGGAAGCTGCCGAAGAGTCGCGCCCCTACGCCAAACGGTTCAATGCCGTTATGGCCGGGCTCGCGGCCTCTGTCGGCGGCAGCGACTCCGCGCCCAAGCTGCTTCGCGGCACCGGGAGCGATCAGGTTCAGCTGCTCGTCGTCATGACCTCGGAACGGGGTCTGTGCGGTGGCTTCAACACCAACATCGTCAAGCTCGCCCGCACCAAGGCGGCTGAACTCAAGGCCCAAGGCAAGACAGTGAAAATCCTGTCTGTCGGTAAAAAAGGCCGCGATCAGCTGAAGCGGGACTTCGAAGACGATTTCGTCGGCCATGTGGACCTGAGCGAAGTCAAGCGTCTGGGCTATTCCAACGCGCAGGACATCGCACGGGACATCCTGAACCGGTTCGACGCGGGTGAGTTCGACGTTGCCACGATCTTCTACGCAGAGTTCGTGAACGTCGTGACGCAGATCCCGACGGCCCAGCAGATCATTCCGGCCGCCTTCGAGGCGTCGGAAGGTTCGGAAGGTGGCGCCATCTACGACTACGAGCCCAGCGAAGAGGCCATCCTGGCCGACCTGCTGCCCCGTGGCGTGGCGACGCAGATCTTCTCGGCCCTGCTGGAGAACGGCGCCTCTGAACAGGGTGCCCGGATGAGCGCGATGGACAACGCAACCCGCAACGCGGGCGAGATGATCGACAAGCTGACCATCCAGTTCAACCGTTCGCGTCAGGCCGTGATCACCAACGAGCTGATTGAAATCATTTCGGGCGCCGAGGCGCTCTAAGAGACAACCGGAGACAACCAAATGGCAAATGCAAAAGGCAAGGTGACTCAGATCATCGGCGCCGTTGTGGACGTCCAGTTCGACGACCACCTGCCCGCAATTCTGAACGCGCTGAACACCGAAAACGACGGTAAGACGCTGGTTCTGGAAGTGGCGCAGCACCTGGGTGAAAACACCGTTCGCTGCATCGCAATGGACGCAACCGAAGGTCTGGTCCGCGGTCAGGAAGTGACCGACACCGACGGCCCGATCTCGATCCCGGTGGGCAACGCCACCCTGGGCCGCATCCTGAACGTCGTGGGCGAGCCCGTGGACGAGCAGGGCCCGGTGAACGCGTCGGAAACCCGCGCCATCCACCAGCCCGCACCCGAGTTCGAAGAACAGTCGACCGAGTCGGAAGTTCTGGTGACCGGCATCAAGGTCGTTGACCTGCTGGCCCCCTACGCAAAAGGCGGTAAAATCGGCCTGTTCGGCGGCGCCGGCGTGGGCAAAACCGTTCTGATCATGGAACTGATCAACAACATCGCAAAAGTGCACTCGGGTTTCTCGGTGTTCGCAGGTGTTGGTGAGCGTACCCGTGAAGGGAACGACCTATACCACGAGATGATCGAATCCAACGTTATCAAGCCGGACAACCTGGAAGAGTCGCAGGTGGCTCTGGTTTACGGTCAGATGAACGAACCTCCGGGAGCACGTGCACGTGTTGCTCTGACGGGTCTGACCCTGGCAGAACAGTTCCGTGACCAGTCCGGTACCGACGTTCTGTTCTTCGTCGACAACATCTTCCGCTTCACCCAGGCTGGTTCTGAGGTGTCGGCGCTTCTCGGCCGTATTCCTTCGGCTGTGGGCTACCAGCCGACCCTGGCAACCGACATGGGCGCCATGCAGGAACGCATCACCTCGACCAAGAACGGCTCGATCACCTCGATCCAGGCTGTGTACGTTCCCGCGGACGACCTTACCGACCCCGCGCCGGCAACCACCTTTGCGCACCTCGACGCAACCACCGTTCTGTCGCGTGCGATTTCGGAACTGGGCATCTACCCCGCTGTGGACCCGCTCGACTCCACCTCGCGTCTGATGGACCCGGCGATCGTTGGCGAAGAGCACTACAAAGTGGCGTCCGACGTTCAGCAGATCCTCCAGCGCTACAAGTCGCTGCAGGACATCATCGCGATCCTTGGCATGGACGAACTGTCGGAAGAAGACAAACTGACCGTTGCTCGTGCCCGTAAGATCCAGCGCTTCCTGTCGCAGCCGTTCGACGTTGCGAAAGTGTTCACCGGCTCCGACGGTGTTCAGGTTCAGCTGGAAGACACCATCGCATCGTTCAAAGCCGTTGTGGCTGGCGAATACGATCACCTGCCCGAAGGCGCCTTCTACATGGTTGGCGGCATCGACGAAGTGATCGCAAAAGCCGAGAAGATGGCTGCTGAAGCGGCCTAAGGAGGGTCGTAATGGCTGATACCATGCAATTCGACCTGGTGAGCCCGGAGCGGAGCCTTGCTTCGCTTCAGGCAACCGCGGTCCAGATCCCGGGCGCCGACGGTGACCTGACAGCGATGCCGAACCACGCACCGCTGATCACCACCCTGCGTCCCGGCATCCTGACTGTGGAAAGCAGCCAGGGCACCGAAAAATATGTCGTGACCGGCGGGTTTGCCGAAATCGGCGAAGGGCTGTCGGTTCTGGCCGAACGCGCTTTGCCGGTGGCGGAAGTCACCCAGGCCGTGTTCGACGAAGTGGCTGCTGAAGCCGCTGCCGCACGTGACAACGCGACGCCGGAAACGGCAGATGCCCTGGCCAAACAGGTCAGCGACATCGCCGCCGTTGCCGCAGAGCTGGGACTTCAGGCCAAGGCCTGAGTTTCACGCGGTAAACGCAAGATTAAGGGTCTCGCCTCTGCGGGGCCCTTTTTCTGTTCAGAGCATTGCGTCGTCGCCTGTGGCTGGCAATAGTTGGAGGCAAGAGGGACGATAATGAAAAGACTACGCAACCCACGCACCGGAATCGCTCAGGGCGATGTCGAGATCTTTGCCGACTACAAGGATGACGGGCCGATGTGGACCGGATCCGGCGAACGGGAGCGGCGCAAATCCATCAAGTTCGACCAGACCTTTGCCCAGCCCCCGGCGGTGCAGGTGTCGATCTCGCTCTGGGACATGGATACAAGTGCCGCGATCCGGGCCGAACTGGTGACGGAAAACGTGACAGAGGCGGGGTTCGACATCGTGTTCCGGACCTGGCATGACAGCCGTGTGGCCCGCCTGCGCGCCGCATGGATGGCGATCGGGGATCTGCCGTTCGACAATGACTGGGACGTCTACTGACACCAGAAGAACGGTCTGGCCTCAGAACTTTCCGTTGTCATTCTTCCACGCGCTGCGCGCTGGAATGGTTTCGCGGGTGTCCCAATGTTCGGCCAGCTTACCTTCCTCGATCCGGTAAAGGTCATAGAAGGACGTTGGCTCCCCGTTCAGGCGGCCCTCGCAGACGCTGAGCACGAAGTTGCCCTGCGCCAGAACGCGGTGCAATCGGGTGTAGGCCACATCGGGTGCCCCTGAACTCAGATAGGCTCTGAGTGGCGCCGCGCCGTCCGTCAGGTCCGGGTTGTGCTGGATCAGATGTCCCCCCGCCAGGTAGTCCTCCAACCGCTCGAATTGCCCTGCCACCAGGACCGTTTCGCAGAAGTCGCGCACAAGGGCGCGGTTGGCTTCGGTCCGGGATAGATCCAGCGCCTCAATCGGGCCATCCACCATGGAGCGCCCAGAGGCATTCGGTCCCATGCGCTTTTGAATGTTATCCCAATGCTCTACGGCGCGGCCGTTTTCGAAGCGAAAGACTTCGAACCCTATGTTGCGGCGGGAAAAATCATATTCCGTATGGGCAAAAACGAAATCGCCATCTTCGAAGGCGCGCACGATATTGACCCGGGGCTGGGTCAGCGACAACCGCTTGAAGAGGGCTTCCAGCCCTTCGCTGCCTTCATGGGTCTGCGGGTTGTGCTGAATGTATTGGCTCTGGTCCACCACGGCGATGGGGCCGGGATCACCGGTTTCGATGCTTTTGAGCAGGGCGCGGATCTGATCGGCTTTGGTCGCTGTCATGCTGTGGTCCCCGGTCTGGGCAGGGCAGGGGCCTGCCGGTGCTTTTCCATCACTATGACCGCTTTGTCCCATCACACAAGGCAAAGAAAAAACCGGTGCGGGGGCCGCACCGGTTTCAATCTCAGCGTCTTTCGCGTGGGCTCAGTTGCCAGCGTAAAGCGTTTCGTAGATGGGGGTCAGCGTCTTGTCCTCGAACAGCGACGACACGGAGGTGCCGTGCCAGATGTTCAGGATCGCCTGGGTGAAGATCGGCGCAGTCGGAACAATACGGATGTTCGGCGCGGATTTCACCGCCTCGGAGGGTTGAATGGTGTCGGTCAGAACCAGAGACTTCATGACCGAGTTGGTCACGCGTTCAACCGCCGGGCCGCTCATCACACCGTGGGTGATATAGGCGTGGACTTCCTTGGCACCGTTGTCCAGCAGCACCTGAGCCGCCTTGCAGAGGGTGCCCGCGGTGTCGCACATGTCGTCGACGATCAGGCAGATTTTGTCGGTCACGTCACCGATCACGGTCATCTCAGCCACTTCACCGGGTTTTTCGCGACGTTTGTCAACGATCGACAGCGGGGCGTTGATCCGCTTGGCCAGCTCACGGGCACGGGCCACGCCGCCCACGTCCGGCGACACGACCATGATGTCTTCCATCTGGCCCTTGAACTGGTGCTTCACATCCAGCGCAAAGATCGGCGAGGCATAGAGGTTGTCCACCGGGATGTCGAAGAAGCCCTGGATCTGCGCGGCGTGCAGGTCCATGGTCAGAACCCGTTCGATGCCAGCGCCTGCGATCATGTTGGCAACCAGCTTGGCTGAGATCGGCGTGCGCGCCTTGGTGCGGCGATCCTGACGGGCATAGCCGAAATACGGGATCACGGCGGTGGTCCGCTTGGCCGAGGAACGGCGCATCGCATCAGCGATGATCAGCAGTTCCATCAGATTGTCGTTTGCCGGGTTCGAAGTCGGCTGGATGACGAACATGTCTTCGCCCCGCACGTTCTCGAACACCTCGACAAAGATCTCACCGTCGTTGAACCGCTCAACACGGGCATCGACCAGACCCTGGTCCACCCCGCGATGCAGGCTCATGCGGCGGGCGATGGCTTCGGCAAGAGGAAGGTTTGCGTTCCCAGCGATCAGCTTGGGTTCGTTAAGTGTCGGCATTGGCTGATATCCCCGGGCAGCAATGGCTATGTGACAGATTCGTGATTTGGCCCACGCCTTAACACGGCCTACCCAATACGCATAGGGTCACGACCTAATAATCCCTGATCAAAGCCCCGTGAAATCTAAAGGAATGCGCTGATGTCACAGATCGACTTCTACTTCTCCACCCTGTCTCCCTACACCTATCTTGCCGGAAGCAGGCTTGAGGAGATTGCAGCCAAGCATGGCGCGACCGTCGCCTACAAGCCGCTGGATATCATGGGGCTGTTCGAGCGGACCGGCGGCACCCCTCCGGGCCAGCGCCATGTGTCCCGTCAGGAGTACCGCAAGGAAGACCTGGTGCGCACGGCCAAGCGCGCGGGTCTGCCGCTGAACGTGCAGCCGGCGCATTGGCCGACCAACCCGGCACCGTCCTCCTACGCGCTGATTGCAGCACAGAATGCAGGTGGCGGGGATCTGGGCAAACTGTGCCAGGCGATTTCGCGCGCGTGCTGGGCCGAGGAAAAGGACATTGCCGATGACGCCGTGGTCAAGGCGTGTCTGGAAGAGGCCGGTTTTGATCCTGCGCTGACGGAAACCGGGTTGCTGAGCGGTGCCGACACCTATGCCGCAAACCTGGAAGAGGCCGTGGAACGCGGCGTTTTTGGCGCACCTTTCTATGTCACGGTTGACGGCGCGCATTTCTGGGGGCAGGACCGGCTGGACGATCTGGACTGGCACCTCTCGGAGACACGTGGATGAAAGACCTGGAACCGGCTGTTCCCCAACCTCTCTTTGTAAGGAGCTTCGGACAGGGGCCAAGACCGGTTCTGGCGATTCATTGCACCATCGCACATTCGGGGGCCTGGCGTGGCCTGGCCCGCGAGTTGGACCAGCAGGTCACCATGACGACACCGGATATGCTCAGCCACGGGCGCAGCCCGGACTGGGACGGGCAGGGGGACTATCAGGACCGCATGGTTGCGGCCACGGCCCCCCTGATCACCGAAAAGCTGGACCTGATCGGGCATTCCTTCGGGGCCACCGTTGCGCTGCGTCTGGCGGCGGACCAGCCCCATATGATCCGCAGCCTGACCCTAATCGAGCCGGTTCTGTTTGCGGTTGCCGCGCAGGACGATCCCGCGCTGCTGGATGCGCACGAAGAAGACGCCAAACCCTTTACCGAGGCGCTGGCCGCCGGTGATCAGGAACTGGGCGCGCGTCTGTTCAACCGGATGTGGAGCAATGGGATCGGGCCCCGCTGGCCCGACCTGCCAGAGCCGACCCGCGCCGCAATGGTCCGTGGCATCCCCGTGGTCCCGCAATGCCGCCACGCGATCTATGATGATCCTGCCGGCGTGCTGGGGCAGCTGGATGGTATCACCGCCCCGGTTCAGCTGCTGCGGGGCAGCCTGACCCATCCGATCATCGGTGTGGTCAACGAAGGCCTGCGCCGGCGTTTGCCTGATGCCCGTTCGGATGTGGTCGAAGGGGCAGGGCATATGCTGCCGATCTCGCATCCCATGGAAACCGCGCGCTACCTGTCTGCGCTGCTTGAACGCACCGCATAGCGGCCCAGCCCGGATCGCGGGATTACTTGGGCTCTTCGATGATGTGGTCTTCCCACTCTTCTTCGGGCACTTCGAATTCGGATACCGTCCAGCCTTGCACCGACACACCGGCCGCGTGCACAGTTTCGGTGCTGCCGCTGATCAGCGGGTGCCAATCGGGCAGGGGTTGCCCCTTCCACAGCAGGCGATACGCGCAGGTTTCCGGCATCCAATAGGCGTGGGTGTCCAGATTGTCCGGTTTCAGCACGATGCATTCCGGCACAAATTGGTGGCGGATGTCGTATTGCGCGCACATGCAGGAGCTGTCGTCCAACAGCCGACAGGCCACCCGAGTCAGGGCCACCTCACCGGTGTCTTCGTCTTCCAGCTTGTTCAGGCAGCATTTGCCGCAGCCGTCGCACAGGGCTTCCCACTCTTTCTGCGACAGTTTGGAGAGCGGTTTGCGTTCCCAGTAGCGCGGCGCCAGGCCGCTGCGGTCGATCAGATCGCTCATAGCGCCGCCAGGATGTCACGCGCCTTGGCGCAATCTGCATCCATCTGGGCGATCAGCGCGTCCAGACCGTCAAACTTCATCTCCGGGCGCAGGTAGTCCACCAGCCCAACCGACAGGGTGGAGCCGTAGAGATCGCCGGAGAAGTCGAACAGGAAGGTCTCGATATTGGGCTGTTCGCCGTTGAACATCGGACGCACGCCCAGAGAGGCCGCACCGTGATAGCTGCCCTCATAGGGGCCATCCAGAACATCCACCAGCACTGCGTAAACACCAAAGGCCGGCTGGTGCAGCCCTTCGATCGACATATTGGCGGTCGGGAAGCCCAGCTCACGTCCGCGTTGTTCGCCGCCGATCACCTCGCCGTCGATCCGGTGCCAGTGCCCCAACATCGCTGCCGCGTCACGGGGCCGGCCTTCGGTCAGGGCGGTGCGGATCGCGGTTGATGATACGGTCTTGTCCGAATGGGCCATCAGCGGCGCGATGGTGACGCCAAAGCCCATCTGACGCCCGAAGTCCCGCAGATCCTCTGCCGTTCCGGCGCGTCCCTTGCCAAAGCAGAAATCCGCCCCGATGACCACATGCGACAGGCCCAGCCCCTCGGCAATCACGTCCTTGGCGAAGTCTTCGGGGGAAAGCGACGACAGGGCGGTGTTGAAGTTCAGCTCATACAGACGCTCGACCCCGAGCTTTTCCAGCCGATGGGCGCGCGTTTCGGCGCGCATCAGACGGAAGGGGGGCGCATCCGGCGCAAAGAATTCACGCGGGTGCGGCTCAAAAGTCATGACACCCAGCGGCGCATCAGGTGCGGCTTGCCTGGCCAGTTCGATCACCGATTGATGGCCCCGATGCACCCCGTCGAAATTGCCAATGGCAACGGTGGCACCGCGGTCTTCTGGATCGACAAACTGATAGTCTCGGATCATACGCATGCCGCATCCGTAACGGCAGAGCGCGGCCGGTTCAAGGCAGCACGTGAGCTTCGTTGCGTGCCGTCTGCATTCCGGGCCGCGGGGCACGGATGGGGGTGGGGCGCACGGGCAGCCCCGGCAACATGGTAGGCAAAGAAAAAGGCCCCGAAAGGGGCCCTTTGATCCGATCCGCAGGCGGGTGGCCCGCTCAGTCGAACTTGCGCGACGGGGCCAGCACCATGGCTTCGCCCATCAGGACCTTCTTGCCATCCACCGAACAGTGGCAGTCCAGCTTGACCCGGCGTTTTGCCATGTCAATGTCGACAACCTTGACCTCGGCATAGACGGTGTCGCCGGGGCGCACCGGTGCCAGGAACTTCAGCGACTGGCCCATGTAAACGGTGCCGTGGCCCGGCAGCTGTTCGCCAATGACGGCCGAGATCAGGCCGGCGGTGAGCATCCCATGTGCGATACGACCCTGAAAGATCGTGTCGCGGGCATATTCATCGTCCAGGTGCACCGGGTTCCGGTCGGTCGAAACCTGCGCAAACATTTCGATATCCTCGTCGGTCACGACTTTGCGCAGATAACGGGACATGCCCATCTCGATATCTTCGATGCAGATGGTTCCGCGTGGCAGATTGTCCAACATTCGACCCTCCGGTTGAAACGGGCTTGAAACTTTCGGGATGTGTTGATCCCGGTTTTGCAACTTTATTACTTTGCAGTTGCAGAAAATCAAGCCTTATTTGCGTCAGCGAAGTTGACCTATGGAGTAGGTGGCCGTGAAGTTTTCCGTTTTGAAATAGGCTTCTAGCGCGTCTGGATCCGGCTGGACCGATGTTTTTGTTTCTCTGGCCGCAAGCCCGCCGGTGATGAACAGGGAATCGATGTTCTCGCCGTTGGCCCCGTCGATGTCGGTATGGGGGCCATCGCCGATCGCCAGGATCTCGCTTTCGGTGAAATCGTGGCCCAGTTCGGACAGGCGGCGGCGAGCCAGATCATAGATCGGCGGATGCGGCTTGCCGAAGTAAAGGCTTTCGCCGCCCATCTCGGTATAAAGGCGCGCCAGAGCCCCGGCACACCATTCCCGTCGCTCGCCGCGGTCCACCACGATATCCGGGTTGGCGCAGAGCAGCTTCATGCCTTTCTGTTTGGCAAACAGGAAATCGGCGCGGTTCACAGCGGGATCTGCCATCGTATCGAAAGGGCCACAGCAGACGATGCCTTCGGCGTCCTTCAGCGCGACCCGTTCGATTTCAATCGGGGCGTCGATCACGTTCAGCGGTTCAAAGAAACCGGCATCGCGCTGCCATTCGCCCATGAAATAGACCTTCTGCCCGACCGCTCCGGTCAGCATCGCGGCGCGCGCGCTGTCACCGCTGGTGGCAATCGTGTCATAGGCATCGTCCGGCACGTTGAACTGTTGCAACTGCGCGGCAACACCGGCGCGGGGTTTGGGAGAGTTGGTGACCAGCACGACGATACCGCCCTTGGCGCGATAGGCCTGCAGCGCGGCAACCGCTTCGGGATAGGCGGTGATGCCGTTATGAACGCATCCCCAGAGATCGACAAACAGCGCGCGATAGCGGTCAGAGATCTCGGCAAGGGAAGAGATGATCTGGGACATGGGGACCTCAGCAGAAATGATGTGTTGCTGGCCTTATGACATTGTGACCGGGCATTTGCCATGCTTGCCTCCCAAAGGGGCGGAAACATCTGGCGGCCTGGCTGTGGATCACCCCTCCAGGCTCTGCTTGAAGGCGCGGGGGGACATGCCGGTTGCGCGTTTGAAGACCCGGCTGAAATAGGCCGGATCCACATAGCCCAGCTGATAGGCGATTTCGGATATGGACAGGTTCGTAAAGGCCAAGTTTCTGCGGGCTTCGCGGATGATGTGCTGTTCGATCGCGGCCGAGGCCGACCGGCCGGTGGCCTTGCGCATCACCCGGCTCAGGTGGGTGGGGGTCACGCCCAGCAGATCGGCGTAATCGGCCACCCCCAGATGTTCCAGCGCGTGCTCTTCCAGCAGTTTTTCAAAGCTGCGCAAAAGGCCGGTGTCGGCCTGCTCTGCGGCGGGGCGCTGTTCGGCGATGCGGCGCGCCACCAGTCCCACCAGCACCGCCGACAGGGCCCGCAGAACATGGGCGCGGGCAAAGGACTTGCTGGCATGTTCGGTGAAGATGGAGCGCACGATATCCCTGATTTCACTGTCGTATTGCAGGATGTGTGCGGTGCGCAGATAAGGGCGCAACCCTTCGCTTTCCAGCAGGCCCTGATCCAGAAGCTCTGCCGCCAGCGTCACCACCCAGCCTTCGGTGCCGGGCTCAAATGTAAAGCCATGCACCAATCCGGACGGCACATTGACCAGCGTCCCCGGCACCAGTGGGTGGCGGGCATCTTCCAGCAGAGCAGAGCCGCCGCCCTGTTCCAGCAGCAACACCTGATACAGGCGGGCGTGCCGATGCGGGCGCAGCTCCCAATTGTGCAATTGCGACCGGATTTCGATGGTTTCGCAATGCACGACGTCGGGTAAATCACGAAATTCACCGTAGAGATTGAAGTTCTGGATGTTGCTCATGTTCGATTTGTACCAGAAATGAGCGACTGCATCCATTCAAACCGCTGTCTCCGCTCCGCAAGATACGGCGCAAATCGGAGGACGCGCATAATGAACATGAAAACCCAGGTCGGAATCATCGGAGGAGGCCCGTCGGGGCTGTTGCTGAGCCAGCTTCTGCACCTCAAGGGCATCGACAACATCGTGCTGGAAAAGCACAGCCGCGAATATGTGCTGGGGCGCATCCGGGCGGGCGTGCTGGAACATGGGTTCGCCCAGCTGATGCGCGAGGCACAATGCGGCGACCGGATGGATGCCGAGGGGGAGATCCACGAGGGGTTCTACATCGCTCAGGGTCAGAAGAAGCTCCGCGTTGATCTGGCCAAGCACACCGGCGGCAATTCGGTTGTGGTCTATGGCCAGACCGAGCTGACGCGCGATCTGTATGAAGCGCGTGACAAGATGAATGGCCGGGTCATCCACAATGTCGAAGACGTCAAGCTGCATGACCTGAAGGCGGACGCCCCGCATATCACCTATCGCAACGGGGACGAGATCATCCGGATCGATTGCGACTATGTGATCGGCGCAGACGGCTTTCATGGGGTCAGCCGTAAATCGATCCCGTCGGATGTGCTGAAGGAATACGAAAAAGTCTATCCCTTCGGCTGGTTGGGCGTGCTCAGCCGGACCACGCCGGTGTCCCCCGAACTGATCTATGCCAAGAGCGACCGGGGCTTTGCGCTCTGTTCGCTGCGCAGTCAGGTGCTGAGCCGCTACTATATTCAGGTGCCGCTGTCGGACCGTGTCGAAGATTGGTCCGACGACGCGTTCTGGGACGAGTTGAAGGCGCGGCTGCCCGAAGATGTTGCCGCCAATCTGCAAACCGGCCCGTCTATCGAAAAGAGCATCGCGCCCCTGCGCAGCTTCGTGGCCGAACCGATGCGGTACGGCAATCTGTTCCTGGCCGGGGACGCCGCGCATATCGTGCCGCCCACCGGCGCACGTGGGCTGAACTCGGCCGCCAGTGATATCTACTACCTCTATCACGCCCTGGTGGCGCACTATCAGAATGGCGATGATACCGGTCTGGACAGCTACAGCGAAAAGGCCCTGGCCCGGGTCTGGAAGGCGCAGCGGTTCAGCTGGTGGATGACCACGCTGCTGCACAATTTCCCCGACAGCATCAGCTACGACCAGAAATTGCAGCAGACGGACATGGAATACCTCTTCTCGTCCGAGGCGGCGATGACCTCGCTGGCCGAAAACTACGTGGGCCTGCCGTTCTGAGGGCGATGCCCGTTTTCGAAGGGGCCGATGGCCCCTTCGCGCCTTGCGGCGAACCGGCCGCACCCCGGCCAATCCGCTGGCGCCGCAAACCCGATCTATGCAGTGCTTTCAGGGCCTTTTCGCCCCTTTGACCGGTTCCGGCCGGGGCAGGGGCGCAGAGGCCCTGTTTTTGTGAGGCGCCGTCGCGTTCTTGAGCTTGACCAAATCGCGATTCCGAACCATATCCCCAAGCCATGACAGACCTCGCCAAGATCCGCAATTTCTCCATCGTCGCGCATATCGACCATGGCAAATCCACCCTTGCCGACCGGCTCATCCAGGAGACCGGAACGGTTGAGGACCGCGATATGAAGGAACAGCTGCTCGACAGCATGGATATCGAGCGCGAGCGCGGCATCACCATCAAGGCCAATACCGTGCGCATCGACTATCAGGCCGATGACGGGGAAACCTATGTCCTGAACCTGATCGATACGCCCGGCCACGTGGACTTTGCCTATGAGGTCTCCCGCTCCATGCGTGCGGTCGAAGGCTCATTGCTGGTCGTGGACAGCACCCAGGGGGTTGAGGCACAGACGCTGGCGAACGTCTATCAGGCCATCGACGCCGATCATGAGATCGTTCCGGTTCTGAACAAGATCGACCTGCCGGCCTCTGATTGTGACCGCGTGGCCGAGCAGATCGAGGACGTGATCGGCATCGACGCCACCGACGCCATCCAGGTCAGCGCCAAGACCGGCGTTGGCATCCGCGACACGCTGGAAGCAATTGTGCAGAAGCTGCCCGCACCGGAAGGCACGCTGGACGCGCCGCTCAAGGCGATGCTGGTCGACAGCTGGTATGACGCCTATCTGGGTGTGATCGTTCTGGTGCGGATCATGGACGGCACCCTGAAGAAGGGGATGCGGGTCAAATTCATGTCGAACAACACCCTGCACCACGTGGACCGCGTCGGCGTGTTCCGCCCCGAGATGCAGATGGTCGACAGCCTGGGCCCCGGTGAGATCGGCTTCCTGACCGCGTCGATCAAACAGGTGCGCGACACCCGCGTGGGGGACACGATCACCAATGACCGCAACGGCACCGAAGTGGCGCTGGACGGCTTCAAACCCGCACAGCCCGTGGTCTTCTGTGGCCTCTTCCCGGTCGACAGCGCCGAGTTCGAAGACCTGCGCGACGCCATCGACAAGCTGGCGCTGAATGACGCGTCGTTCTCCTTCGAAATGGAAACCTCCGCCGCGCTGGGCTTCGGCTTCCGCTGCGGCTTCCTGGGGCTTCTGCACCTGGAGGTGATCCGCGACCGGATCGAACGTGAATACAATATCGAGCTGATCACCACCGCGCCGTCGGTGATCTACCACGTCTTCATGAAAGACGGGGAGATGATCGAGCTGCACAACCCCGCCGACATGCCCGACATGTCCAAGGTGGATCACCTGGAAGAGCCGCGCATCAAGGCAACTATCCTGGTGCCGGATGAATATCTGGGCGACGTGCTGAAGCTCTGCCAGGAGCGGCGCGGCATCCAGATGGACCTGAGCTATGCCGGGACCCGGGCGATGGTGGTCTATGACCTGCCGCTGAACGAGGTGGTCTTTGACTTCTACGACCGTCTGAAATCGGTGACCAAGGGCTACGCCTCCTTCGACTACCAGATGACCGGCTACCGCGAAGACAATCTGGTGAAGATGTCGCTGCTGGTGAATGACGAGCCGGTGGACGCGCTGTCGACCATGGTGCATCGCGATCGCGCCGAAATGCGTGGCCGTGCGATGTGTGAGAAGCTCAAGGAGCTGATCCCGCGCCACATGTTCAAGATCCCGATCCAGGCAGCCATCGGCGGCAAGGTCATCGCCCGCGAGACCCTGTCGGCGCTGCGCAAGGACGTGACGGCCAAATGCTACGGCGGCGACGCCACCCGAAAGCGCAAGCTGCTGGAGAAGCAGAAGGCCGGTAAGAAGAAAATGCGCCAGTTCGGGAAAGTCGACATCCCGCAGGAGGCGTTTATTTCCGCACTAAAAATGGACAGCTAAGGCTGTTCATTTTCAAGGGCGCGGGGGCGAAAGCGGTTGGCAAAGCCAACTGCGTGCTCGCACGGTGGTGTTCTGCGGCATTACAGCCGTTGAAGATGTATATCTTACACGTAATGTACCCTCGATTAGGTTTAGTGGGTACATTCATGGCTAAGAAATTCACACTATTAATTGACGAAAGTGGTGATCAGGGCCTGGATCGCGTTATGACGCATGCCAGCCCTTTCGGAGCATCATCATATTTGACAATGGGTGCCACTCTTTTTCCAACGGCATTTATGAGTCGATATCGGGAGCGCATATCCGATATTCAAAGCCGTTTAGGAGTATCGGCATTACATTGCACCGACATGAACCATGCTCAGGTAAGCCTGTTCGCCAGAGAAATATCCAAACTCAGACTACTGAATTTTGGGGTGATTTCCAAGAAATCCACCTTAGGTACTTATAAGGAGATGATCGCAGGCGAAGATCAGGCTCAGGACTACTATAACAAATGTGCACAGTATCTATTTGAACTGGTAGGGTCTTATTTTGGGTCAAAGGGTTACGGCCCCTCCTCTGTTGCCGTTGCTTTTGAGAAAAAACGCGGTCACGACTACCAGCGTTTACATCGCTACCTCACTACAATTAGCAGCAAGCCGATAGATCCGAGAGCAGCCAAACTCGTTCACCTATTCCCAAATGTGATAGAGGCAAAGACTAAAGAGGAAGAACCTCTCCTGGCGATTTCTGATTGTACTGCTTACGCTTTGCACAAAGCATTCTGCTCTGAGAACAACAAACTTAAACTCACTGAACAGCGATATTTGCGAGAAATGAAATCGAAGTTCTGCTCAGATGAACAAACAGGCCAAATTGCCAATCATGGGATTAAGTTCATCAAAGGGCCCGTTGCAATGGGTCTTACCGGACCTGATCTAAAGTTTGCCCAAAAGCTTTATTCGAAACCTCTCAGTTAACAACGAAACAGATTGAGCACCTTTCCAACTCACCTACAGACTCTGGAAAATTTGTCTGCGTCTGCATCCCGCCTGGCAACGCCGGGCAGCGCCCGACCCTCCCAACGGGAGGGCGCTTTCTGCGCCCACCCAGGGTCAGGCGCCGCCCTCTGTTGCGATCAGCATCAAAGGCAACATGGAAACCAACGCGCCCTGGGCTCCGCCCGTTCGAGCCTGAAATGATCTCCCGGATCATTTCCAAGACGGCTCTCACTCCCCAAGGGAGGGCGCTTCACGCCCACCCAGGGGCAAGCGCTCCCCTCTGTTTTTCACAAGATCGCAGACCACGGATTTCCCAACGTGCGGGCGCGCAAAGCCGAATACCGCCCCAACCTGACCCAGATCAAAGCCGTGACATGCAGACCTCGTAATGTGTCGGAGACGACTCAAATGATGTGAGGTTTCTCATGATCCCCCTGATGCTAACGCTCCATATCTTCCTGGGCTCCACCCTGGCGGGTTCTGTCGTGATCGCGGCTCTGGTGATGGGCTACGACTCGATGATGCAGATCCTTGTCGCGGCGGTGCTGGGCTTTGTGGCGGCCTTCCCACTTTCGGTGGTGGTGGCCAAGAAGATCAGTTGATCCCGCCGCGCGCCGGATCTGCGCGCATGCGGCCTCCGGGATACCTTGGGGGCCGCTTGGCCTGTGCGCCGCTGCCGGTCCGGGTCGGGCAGGGGCGGGCCGGAACGTCGCGGCATAATGCCGTCCCGGACACGCTATGTCGCCTTTTCTTCCAAGGGCCGTTGCCGCCCCCGTTCCGATGTGGCAAAACCGCAGCCAATCACGCAATGGAAGAGTTACGCAGATGACAGACTTCGCTGCCCGCCGCGTCATGATGGTCGACACCCAGGTGCGCCCGTCCGATGTGACCAAGTTCCCCATCATCGACGCGATGCTGAACGTCCCGCGCGAGGTCTTTGTTCCCGACGCGCAGCGCGAAGCCGCCTATGCCGATGAGATCCTGCCGCTGGGCGAGGGCCGCGTCATGCTGGACCCGCGTACTCTGGCCAAGATGCTGGACGTGCTGAACATCGGCAATGATGAGCTGGTGCTGGATGTGGCCGGTGGACTGGGCTACGGCGCAGCCGTCGTGGCGCGCATGGCGCAGGCGGTGATCATGGTCGAAGAAGATGAGGACATGGCCAACGAAGCGCAGGGCCTGCTGTCCGACGTGGGCGCCGACAACGCCGTGGTGCACACCGGTGCTCTGCCCGCCGGCGCCGCCGAACATGGCCCCTATGATGTCATCCTGATCGAGGGCGGTGTGGAAAATATTCCAGAAAACCTCGAAGCACAGTTGAAAGATGGCGGCAGGATTGGTTGTATCAAGATGCAGGGTGCGCTTGGGGAAGTGCTGATCGGCCATAAATCCGGTGATCTGATTTCCTGGCGTCTGGCCTTCAACGCGGCGGCGCCGGTGTTGCCGGGATTCGCGGCTGAACGGGCCTTCGCACTCTGAGCGTTTGTTGCCGGTCGGTTCTGGGCCGGATCGATATGGAATTTAGGGCGCCCGGCGACGGGCCGGCGCCCGGAGCTTTGGCGTTGTGAGGCACGGATGATGATGACCAAGATCGGAAAGAGCTGGATCCGCAATCTGGCACTGGCAGGCAGCGTCGCCATGGCGGGCCTTGTCCCGGCCAAGGCGATGGCGGACAACCTGTCGGATGCCCTGATCGGTGCCTACAAGTCCTCGGGCCTTCTGGAACAGAACCGCGCCCTGTTGCGTGCGGCGGATGAGGACGTCGCCATTGCGCTCTCGGCGCTGCGCCCGGTGATCAACTGGACCATCCGATTCCAGACCGAGTATGCCCATTCCAACACCAATGGGCTGGTGACCGACACCGACCAGACCTCGCTGTTTGCCGGTCTGACCCTGCAACAGCTTCTGTGGGACAATGGCGGCACCAAGCTGGCCAAACAGGCCCAGCAGGAAACCGTGCTGGCCACCCGCCAAACCCTGCTGTCGATTGAACAGCAGGTGCTGCTGCGCGCCGTTGCGGCTTACTCATCCGTTCTGTTGCAGCAGGAAAACGTTGCGCTGCGCCGCAACAACCTGCGCCTGCTGCGCGAAGAACTGCGCGCCGCTCAGGACCGGTTCGAGGTCGGGGAAGTGACCCGGACCGATGTTGCACTGGCCCAGAGCCGTGTCGCGGCCGCGCAGGCGGAACTGACCGATGCGCAGGGGGCCCTGATCGATGCCAAATCGGAATACGCCAATGCGGTCGGCCATGACCCGGGTGTGATTGCCCGGCAGCCCTCGTTGCCGCGCCGCGTTGCGTCGGTCGAAAAGGCCCGTTCGGTTGCAATGCAGAACCACCCCGACATCCTGTCGGACCAGCATACGGTCAAGGCGGCGGAACTGCGGGTGCAGAGCACCGCGCGGACCCTTGGGCCCAGCGTCAATCTGGTTGGAAACCTGGGCTATACCGAGCGCTACAGCGGCACCGATACGGATATCGACAATGCCTCCATCGCGATTGAGATGACCCAGCCGCTGTATGCGGGGGGCCGTCTTGCCGCGAACTTCCGCAAATCCATGGCACAGCGCGACGCGACCAAAGCAGCGCTGATCACCACACAGCGCGATACGGCGCAGGGTGTGAACAACGCTTTTGTGGCGCTGGAAGTCGCGCGTGCCAACCTGCAATCCAGTTATGAGCGGATCCGGGCCGCCCGCGTCGCCTTTGACGGTGTGCGCGAGGAAGCCACGCTGGGCGCGCGGACCACGCTGGACGTGCTGCAAGCCGAGCAGGAACTGCTGAACGCCGAAACCGCGCAGATCCAGGCCCGGGCCGAGGAAGTCGTTGCGGCCTATCAACTGGTGGCGGCGCAGGGTCTGCTGACGGCAGAGCGCTTGGGGCTGGCGGTCGAAATCTATGATCCGACGCTGTATTATAACCTGGTCAAGGACGCGCCTGCCAACTATTCGCATCGCAGCCATCAGCTGAACCGTGTCCTTAAGGCACTGGGCAAGAACTGACAATTTGCGCGATCGGTTGTGCGAAGGGCCAGCAGAAGCTACACTCGCACAGAGGTGAGAGTGGTAGCGACATATGACTGAACCTGTGACGAATGCCCAGATCGAGGATGTCCTGTCTTCGATCCGGCGTCTTGTAAGTGACGAAGTCCGCAAGGAAGTTCCGTTGGCTGAGGCTGTGGAGCCGGAAAAACCTGCGGCAGCAACCCGGCTTGTTCTGACCCCCGCGCTGCGCGTCGCCGACACCGACGAGGACGAAACCGTGGCGGCAGAGCGGTCTGACGCGGGCGCCCATGTCAACGATGGTGACATTGCCGAGCTGCCCGAGGACACCCCCTGGGAAGAGCCCGGCGCGACGCTCTATGAAGCGGCGGGCGTCAAGGTCGTCGAAATCACCGATGAAGACGAAGAGGCGCTGTCCGACGAGGAAAGCGCTGCCGAAGACATCGCGGATATTGACGCGGACGAAACGGACGATGAGCTGCCGTTCTTCGTGCACCATGTGGATCCCGCGTCGAACGCAACCGATGCCGCAGATCCCGACAGCGCCGAAGCGGACCGGGATTCGGGTGAATTCACCGCGCGCATCGCGGCGGTCGAAGCGGTCGTGGCCGGGCTGGAAGACCAGTGGGAGCCGGATGGGACCGGCGGCGATGACTACGCGGGTCATCCCGTCGAAACGCTGCCGTGGCAGGATTTTTCGGAGGCCGACAAGGATCCGGATCCGGCACCCGAGGCGGAAAGCTTTGTTGAACAGGACGCGGTTCCGGTTGAAGAAGCCGAAGCGGCACCGGATGTCGCGGCGCCCGGCGACGCCACACCGGAAGATCTGGATGTTCTGTCTTCGGATGAAACCTATCTGGACGAGGAAAGCCTGCGCGAGCTGGTGGCAGATATTGTCCGGCAGGAGCTTCAGGGCGCGCTGGGGGAACGCATCACGCGGAACGTCCGCAAGCTGGTCCGGCGGGAAATCCACCGCGCACTTGTGGCGCAGGACCTCGAATAACCCGTTTTAGCCGGACCTTGGCCTCAGCTTTGCAACAGCCCGTCAGGATTTGACGGGCTGCGCCAGTTTCAGCAGCAGGTCCAGGTCCAGATACTGCTCCAGGTGATCGGCCAGCGCATCCAGCACATCTTCGACCCCGTCTTCATACAGCAGGTCGCTTTCGTGCCCCAGATCGGCCAGGAACCGGGCGCGGAAACCATCCGAGGAAAACAGCCCGTGCAGATAGGTGCCGCGCACCCGCCCGTTGCGGGACACCGCGCCTTCGTCGCGCCCCTCGATCGATAGCCACGCACGATCGCAATCGGCACCTTCGGTCCGGCCCATGTGGATCTCATAGCCGCTGACGGGGATATCATCCTCGATCATGGATGCTTCGGTCAGGGTGACGCGTTTCTGGCCCGCCATCACCGTATGGACGTCCAGCAGGCCAAGGCCGTCGACCTTGCCGGGGCGGCCATCAACGCCATCGGGATCATCAATGGTCTTGCCCAGGATCTGATAGCCGCCGCAAAGGCCCAGCACATGCCCGCCGCGTCTTGCATGGGCCAGGATGTCGATGTCCCAGCCCTGTGCGCGCAGGAAGTTCAGATCGCCAATGGTCGATTTGCTGCCTGGGATCAGGATCAGAGCCGCATCACCCGGCAGGGCACGTCCGGGGGGCACAATCTCCACGGATACGCCCGGTTCGGCCGAGAGCGGGTCCAGATCGTCGAAATTGGCCATGCGTTCCAATTGCGGCACAATCACCTTGCAGGCGCCGCCCTTGTGCGAGGCAATGTCCATCATGTCCTCGGCAGGCAGACGCCACGCGTCATTGAACCAGGGCAGGACGCCAAGGCAGGGCCAGCCCGTGCGCTCAACGATATCATCCCGCCCCGCATCAAAGAGGCTCAGATCTCCGCGGAACCGGTTGACGGCAAAACCCACGATCCGGTCCAGATCCTCTTGCTCGAGCACGGCCTGCGTGCCGACCACCTGTGCGATCACACCGCCCCGGTGAATGTCCCCGACCAGAACCACCGGGACATCTGCGGCGCAGGCAAAGCCCATGTTGGCAATGTCGCCCTTGCGCAGGTTTGTCTCTGCCGGCGAGCCGGCACCTTCGATCAGCACCAGATCAGCATCCGCGGCCAGTCGGTGGAAGCTTTCCAGTGCGGCCTCCAGAAGCCCGGATTTGTCCCGCATGAAAGACCCGGCCGAGCGGGTGCCGCGGCGCTTGCCATGTACGATCACCTGCGCGCCGGTATCGGTTTCCGGCTTCAGCAGCACAGGGTTCATATCGGTGTGGGGCGCGCGCCGGGCGGCGCGGGCCTGCAGCGCCTGTGCGCGGCCGATTTCGCCCCCTTCAGGGGTCACGGCCGCATTGTTCGACATGTTCTGTGGCTTGAACGGAGCGACGTTCAGCCCGCGTCGCACAAACGCCCGTGCCAGACCGGCAACGACAAGGGACTTGCCGACATTGCTGCCCGTACCCTGAATCATGATGGACCGCGCCATGTGATGCCTCCTATGCTTTATTCGCACATGACCGATTTCAACGCGCGAGGGAAGAGGCATGAATACACCGGCTCATATTTTGATCGGGGCCGCCCTGTTCGGACGCGGGCCTGGCCGCGCCGTGGTGGCTGCGGCTGCCATCGGCGCGGTGCTGCCGGACCTGTCGCTTTACCTGATGGCGGGCTGGGCCCTGCATGTCCAGCAGATCCCGCCGAGCATCGTTTTCGATGAGCTGTATTTTTCACCAGCCTGGCAGAAAGTTTTCGCAGTCGATAATTCGCTGGTTCTGTGGGGTGGGGCGCTTGTGCTGGGCCTGGCGCTGCGAAAACCGGTGCTGATGGCTTTCGCCGGGTCCGGCGTTCTGCACCTGCTGCTGGATCTGCTGCTCCATGCCGGGGACGGAAGGCCGCATTTCTGGCCGTTCAGCGATTGGGTGTTCGACAGCCCGGTCAGCTATTGGGACAGCCACCATCATGCCTCCATCGTGGTGCCACTGTCGGCCATGATATGCGTGCTGGCCTTTTCCGTCCTCTGGCGGCGCTCCGGGTGGATCGGACGCGGGGGCGGGGCGGCATTGCTGGGGGCCGAGATCTGGGTCGCCTATCAATGGCTGATGTTTTTCTGACGCCCGGACCGGCGGTCGAGATCGGCTAAATCCCTGTGGCAGAAACAAGAAAAGCGCGCCCCCCAGGACACGCTTTTCTGGTCAGGTTGACGAAGCTGCGTGTTACGCGGCTTCGGCCTGCTCCGCGGCATTGCGACGTTCGCTTTCCTCGCGCGACAGCGCGACGGAGGTGCGGACACCGCGTCCAACGAATTCCATCAGGCCCGAAACGACTCGTTCGTTCGGGTCGATACCGGCACAGGTCAGCACTTCGCGACCATCACGCGACCGGGCCCAGCGGGCAATCTGTTCAGGACCATTGCCGTACTTCTTGTCGTCGGCGATGGCATCGTCCAGTGCAGCCAACACAACAGCTGCGAACAGTTTTCGAGCGCGGTTTCCCTGCTCATTGTTAAAGGCAGTGCCGTCAACGAAATCTCTCATCTCGTTTCCTTTGTTGTTCTTGCTCTTGCAATTTTCGGCGTGGCGTTGCTTATGACTTATTCGAACCGATTCGGGTACCCTGATATTGCATGGCTATCATGCATCAGATGCATAGCTTTCTGCGGGTGCAGCACCATATATCGTTGTCTTGCCTGATCGGCCCTTGCCAGATATAGGGTTCGCAATCTGATCATCAACTACCCGAGAGGGATTAAGCCATGCCCAAGATCAACGGCAACGAAATCCGCCCCGGCAACGTTCTGGAACACAATGACGGGCTCTGGGCAGCGGTCAAAGTGGATCACGTCAAACCGGGAAAGGGCGGTGCATTCGCCCAGGTCGAACTGCGCAACCTGCGCAATGGCTCCAAGCTGAACGAACGCTTCCGCAGCGCGGACAAGGTTGAGCGTGTGCGCCTGGAGCAGAAGGACCAGCAGTTCCTGTACGAAGACGACGGGATGCTGATCTTCATGGACACCGAAACCTATGAACAGAACCAGATCCCCGCGGATCTGCTGGGCGATCGCCGTCCGTTCCTGCAGGATGGCATGACCATCGTGGTGGAATTCTATGAGGCGGAAGCGCTGAACGCGACCCTGCCGCAGAAGGTGACCTGCAAGATCGCCGAGACCGAGCCGGTGGTCAAAGGCCAGACGGCCGCGAACTCGTTCAAACCCGCGATCCTGGACAACGGGGTCAAGGTCATGGTGCCGCCATTCGTTGGTCAGGACGAAATGATCGTGGTGAACACCGAAACCATGGAATATTCCGAGCGCGCCTGATCGGGGCCGCGCGCCAATCCCCGCTTTCTGCCGGGGATTGGCTTTGCGATCTGACTGTCTCCGGCTTTGACCAAGGAGACTGTCATGATCGAATGTTTGACCGAAGACCGGTTGGCGGAGCTTCTGCCGATCAACAAAGTGGTTCAGGACCTGCATGTGCGGGCCTACCCCGAGCTCTTTCGCTCCAACCCGGATCCCCATGACTTGCTTGAGTTTTTCCGCGCGGCGCGCACCGCCGAAGGCGGCGCAATTCTGGCGGATTGCCGCCCTTGCGGGATCGTTGGCTATGCGCTGTTGTCGGTGGACACCCGGCCCGGAAACGCATTGGTACACGACCAGTGCTATGGGCATCTGCAACAGATCGCCGTGCTGCCAGAGTGGCAGCGCAAAGGCGTGGGGCGCGGCCTGATCCGTGCGTCGGTTGCCCATTTTCGCAGCCAAGGCGTGCAGGAGTGGCGGGCCAGCTGGTGGGCGTTCAATGAAGCATCTGCGGCCTTGCTGACCGCTGAAGGGCTGGTGCCATCATTGCAGTTCGGGCGCGCGCGCCTTTGAAAATGTCGTTTTCGGGGCCGAAAATTTCGCAGTTTTCTCTAGGGATGGCGGCGGAATTTGCCCTCTGACAGAGGGTCTTGGAAAAGCTGGGGATGACATGACCGCAGGTTCGGAGCTTCTCTTCGTTTACGGCACGCTACTGGGACAGTCCGGGCATCCGATGTCCAAGCTGCTGGCCGAACATGGCCGCCTGCTGGGCGAGGGGAGCATCCGGGCGCGGCTCTACATCATCGATGATCCGGATGAGCCGGGACAGAACTTCTATCCTGGTGCCGTGCCCTCTGCGAAGGCTTCGGATCAGGTGTGTGGCGAGTTGCATCAGGTGCTGAACCCGGCGCTGGTGTTAGAGGCGTTCGACGTGTTCGAAGCCTGCGCCCCCGGTGCCAATGAACCCTATGAATTCCTGCGCCGTCCGATCCTGGTCACCCTGCAGGACGGAACCCAGCATTGGGCCCGTACCTATCTGTATACATGGGATGTTTCAGAGGCGCGCCATGTCCCCTCGGGCCGCTACACAGAGGCGACGCCGGACATCCGTTAAGCCCGTTTGACAGTGGCCGATCCGGCTTGCATGGCGCCCGTGGCCCGGTCGAACCGCAGGTAAGCCAGCGCGGTTGTTCCCGATTGGGTGAGCAGGGTGCCAACGGGTTTGCCGTCTGCGGTGATCGGGGTTCCGGGCGCTTCGGTCCCGTCGATCGTCACCTGCGCCAACCCTTTGCGCAGTTCGGTCTTGTGCTTCATCCGTGCGGTCACTTCCTGACCCACGTAGCAGCCCTTGCGGAAATCCACCCCGTTCAGCCGTTCGAACCCGCATTCCAGGATATAGCTGTCCTGGGTCAGCTCGATCCCGGTTTCCGGCACACAATGGGCCACGCGCAGAGCAGACCAGTCGCTGCCATCATCGGCTTCGGCATCGGTGGTATAGGCGCGCCAGCCCAGCTCCGGGTGACGCGGATCCGCAAAGGCGCCCTCCGGCGCGGGACCCGTGCCGCGTTGCAGGTTCAGCTCCGTCTGGGAAATCGCCACATCCGCACGCAGCCGGTACATGTTCAGCCGTTTGCTCAGCCCGTCTGCCAGCTCCTCGGCCACGTCCAGAAGCACGGCCTCTCCATCCGGAACCAGAAAGAAATCGGCCAGATACTTGCCCTGGGGTGTCAGCAATGCGGCATAGACCAGCCCGCTGTCCAGCTTTGCGACGTCATTGGTGACCAGCCCCTGCAGGAAGCTGCGGGTGTCGGCTCCGGTCAGGCGAAGGATGCGGCGGGTGGTCATCTTTGCGGTCCTCGGCGTGGTGTCTGGGATTTCCCTGATATAGGAAAGATATCTGAAAGAAACAGGAAAACGTGACATGCCCGCACCGATCAGCATCGTGATCCCGACGCTCAATGCCGAAGATGAGCTTGCGGCAAGTCTGGAAGCGCTGATGGAAGGGTTGGCCAGCGGGCTGATCCGCGAGCTTGTGATCTCGGACGGGGGGTCAACAGACCGAACGCTGGATATCGCCGAAGAGGCGGGGGCCCGGATCATCACCGGGGCCGCGTCGCGGGGCGGGCAGCTGCGGCGCGGCTGCGCCGATGTCCGGGGCGAATGGCTTTTGGTGCTGCACGCGGACACCAGACTGTCGCCCGGCTGGTCCGAGGCCGTTTCCGCCCATCTGGAGCAATCCCCCGGCAGGGCGGCCTGGTTCCACCTGTCCTTCCGGCAGGGCGGGGGCGCCGGGCGGCTGGTTGCCGCCTGGGCCAATCTGCGCGCCGGCCTGTTCGGATTACCCTATGGGGATCAGGGGCTTCTGGTGCCGCGCGCTTTGTACCAGAGCGTTGGCGGCTACCCGGATCAGCGCCTGATGGAGGACGTGGCGCTGGTGCGAAAACTGCGCCCGATGGTGGCATTGCAGGCCACCGCCAGCACCAGCCCCATTCGTTATCAGCGCGAGGGTTGGCTGCGGCGCGGGACGCGAAACCTGTTGACGCTGACCCGCTATTTTCTGGGCGCGGATCCTGATCGGCTGGCGGGATTTTACACCCGCCGCTAAGGGGATCAGCCGCCGAACAGGCGCTGGGTTAGACGACGGAACCACGGTGTCGCGGTGACGCTGACTTCGGTCTCGCTGGGGGCCTGGGCGGCAACGCCTTCGGGGTCCACCAGCGTCTTGCCGTCCTGGAACTGCAACCGGTAGAGGTCTGCATAGATGCCGCCGCGCGACAGCAGTTCATCATGTGTGCCCTGATCCACAACCTCGCCGCGTTCCATGACAATGATCTTGTCGGCATTGCGGATGGTCGACAGGCGGTGCGCAATCACCAGCGTGGTGCGCCCCCCCGACAGCCGGTCCAGCGCCTGCTGCACCACCTGCTCGGACTGCGCATCCAGCGCCGAGGTCGCCTCATCCAGCAGCAGAACCGGCGTATCCCGCAGCAGCGCCCGCGCGATCACCACCCGCTGGCGCTGGCCGCCGGACAGGGCCGATCCGCGGGGGCCGACCAGCGTGTCCAGACCATCGGGCAGCTTGGGCAGGAAGTCCGCCACATGTGCTGCTTCCAGCACCTCCTGCAGCTGCTCTTCGGTCACATCGGTGCGTCCCAGCAGGATGTTCTCGCGCAGGGTTTCGTCAAAAAGCAGCGCCTCCTGGCTGACCACGGAAAAGAGGTTGCGCAGCTCCGGCAGATCCACGTCGCGGACCGCAGTACCGCCGACCTGAACGCGGCCTTCCTGCGGATCAATCAGGCGCGTCAGCAGGTTGAAAATGGTGGACTTTCCGGCCCCGGAGGCCCCGACAAGCGCGGTGGTCTTGCCCGCTTCGGCATAAAGGTTCAGGTCACGCAGAACCGTGGCCTCACCATAGCGCAGCGTCACGTTTTCAAGGTTGATGTCCGGGCGACCGGCGGGGGCGGCCACCGGGTTTTCGGGGGCGACCAGCTTGATCGGCGCGTCCATCAGCTCCTTGATCCGCTCCAGCGCAGCCGCTGCAACCTGCCAGGTGCCAGAGACCGAAGCCAGTCGGCGCATCGGATCGAAGGCCAGGCCGATTGCGGTGAAGAAGCTCATGAACTGACCAACGGTCTTTTCACCCTCGATGATTTCCGAGCCGCCATAGAGCAGCACGCCCATGAAGCCCAAGCCGGCCATGACGTCGATCATCCCGGTGATCGACGCGGTGCCGAAGGAGGCACGCACCTCGGAGCGGACGAAATGCTGCATGTGTCCGTCAAAGCGATCGGACTGGTAGCGTTCCAGATTGTTCAGCTTGATCGGGACGATGCCGTGAAAGATCTCGTCCAGCCGGGTGGCCAGCGTTGCGCCCAGATCGCGGGCCTGCGCGGCCTTGCGGCGGACATAACGCTGCGCCTTTGAGATCGGCAATAGCAGGATCGGCAGTCCGACCAGCATCACCAGTGTCCAGATGGGATCGACGCTGACCGCCACGCCGATCAGCACCACCAGCGAAATCATGTCACGTCCGGCCCCGGTAATGATCACCTGCCAGACCTGATTGACCGCACCCACGTCGCTTTGCACCCGCTGGATCAGGAACCCGGGCGGGTGGACCTGGTGAAAGGCGGGATCCTGACGGATCAGGCGTTTCAGCATGTCACTGCGCAGATGGGCGGCGGTTTCCTGTGAAATCTTCGACAGCAGAACCTTCTGGCCGACCCCGGCCATGCCGCGCACCGAAAAGATGATCAGGAAGGTCACGCTGACCCAGCCCAGTGCGCTGGCATTCCCCTGGACGAAGACCTCATCGAACATGGGCTGCATCATGTAGCTGATCGCGCCGACCATCGAGCCTTCGACCAGCATGAACAGGACGGCGATACCCAGAACGCCCATATGCAGGCGCAGGTATCCGGACCAGAGCCAGCGCATCAGAGCGCGGGAGGAAGCTTGCGGTGTGCTCATGTCGTCATCTTTTCCGGGGATGGGGGGCACAGGGGCATTGGGGCCTCGTTCAGTTTGCCCGGGCCATTTAAGCAGCTGTATCCACAGGTGCAAGTCGCCCATCGGGGCGCATTTCTACGAAAGCGTGCATTGACG
>JALEGX010000027.1 GCA_022763485.1 Paracoccaceae bacterium
CCCAGCGATCCGGTAAAGCCAACTGCCTTGATCAGCGGGTGCTGGACCAAAGCCTGCCCCACATCGCGCTTGCCGCCTTGGATCAGGCTGAACACACCCTTGGGCATGCCGCACTTCTCCACCGCCGCCGCAATGGCCTCTGCCACGATCTCGCCGGTGCCGGGATGCGCGCCGTGACCCTTGACCACAACAGGACAGCCCGCCGCCAAAGCCGCCGCCGTATCGCCGCCTGCCGTGCTGAACGCCAAAGGAAAGTTCGACGCCCCGAACACCGCCACAGGCCCGATGGGCCGCTGCATCATCCGCAGGTCCGGACGGGGCAAAGGCGCCCGCTCCGGCAGAGCCTCATCATGCCGGCGGTCCAGATAGCCCCCTGCTCGAATGTGGCTGGCAAACAACCGGATCTGTCCAACAGTCCGGCCCCGCTCGCCCACCAGACGCGCCTCGGGCAGGCCAGTCTCAGCACACCCAATCTCGGTGATCGCCTCGCCGCGCGCATCAATCTCGTCGGCAATCGCTTCCAAAAACTGCGCGCGCGTCTCGCGGCTGGAATATCCATACTCCCAGAACGCCTCTTCGGCGGCCTGACAAGCCTGATCCACCAGCTCGGGCGTACCAACGCTGAACGCGAACGCAGCGCCGCTCACCGGCTCGTTCTTGAATGTCGCGTCGCCCGCAACCCACTCACCGGCCACCAAATGCTTGCCGTGCGGTTCAAATCCCATCTCTCATCTCCTCTGCGCTCCAAGCCAACTCGACAGCCAACCCCAGAACGCTCCATCTTTCATCTTTGCAAAAATACTCCCGCCGGAGGCACACGCCCACAGCCAAGAGCAGACTCAGTGACTGTCTTTTCCGACAGCATTCCCACGGCACCCTTTCAGGAAATCGAGGTCAGCACCAGTGTCAGCACCTTGCACATGTGTCTGATGCAGCCATGCATACCCGCTACCGGCCTGCTCATGCGCAGGGTGCCACGCGGCCAGACGGGCGGCCATCTCTTCCTCGGAAATATCGACGTGCAAACGACGGTTTGGCACGTCCATCTCGATCATGTCCCCGTCGCGGATCACCGCCAGAGGCCCCCCTGCCGCCGCCTCGGGCGAGGTGTGCAGGACCACGGTCCCATAGGCCGTGCCCGACATACGCGCGTCCGAAATGCGCACCATATCGGTGATGCCTTTCTTCAGAACCTTTGGCGGCAGGCCCATGTTCCCGACCTCTGCCATGCCAGGATAGCCCTTGGGACCGCAATTTTTCAGCACCATCACGCAGGTCTCGTCAATATCCAGATCCGGATCGTTGATCTTGGCTTTGTAGTCATCGATATCCTCGAACACGACAGCGCGCCCGCGGTGCTGCAAGAGGTTCGGGCTCGCCGCCGACGGCTTCAGTACCGCGCCATTTGGCGCGAGATTGCCCTTCAGAACAGCGATGCCGCCTTGGTCGGTCAGGGCCTTGTCCAGTGGCACGATCACATCTTCGTTGTGATTGACGACGTCCTTGACCTCGTCCCAGATCGTTTCACCAGAGACGGTCAGAGCTTCTTTGTGCAGTTGGCCGCCCTCGCCCAAGCGTTTCAGGACCACAGGGAGACCGCCCGCGTAGAAGAACTCTTCCATCAGGTATTCACCTGACGGCATAAGGTTCACAATCGTCGCCACATCCCGACCGCAGCGGTCCCAGTCGTCCAGCGTCAGATCAACGCCAACACGGCCCGCGACCGCAAGCAAGTGGATCACGGCATTTGTCGAACCGCCGATTGCACCGTTGCAGCGGATCGCGTTTTCAAAGGCCTCTTTGGTCATGATATCCGAAGGCTTCAGATCGTCCTTGACCATCTGCACAATACGGCGGCCCGAAAGCTGCGCCATCACGCGGCGGCGGCTGTCCACCGCCGGAATGGCCGCGTTGCCGGACAGGGCCATACCCAGAGCTTCGGCCATCGAGGCCATCGTGCTAGCGGTCCCCATCGTGTTGCAGGTGCCAGAGGATCGCGACATGCTCTGCTCCGCCTCTAGGAAATCTTCTTGGGTCATCTCTCCGGCTTTCACCGCCTCGGAGAATTTCCAAAGATGCGTTCCGCTGCCAACGCGTTCCCCACGGAAATACCCGTTCAACATTGGCCCGCCGGTCACAACGATGGACGGGATATCACAGGAGGCCGCCGCCATCATCAGGCTTGGGGTCGTCTTGTCACAGCCGACCAGCAGAACCGCGCCATCAATAGGCTGCCCGCGAATGGTTTCCTCGATCGACAGGGCGGCAAGGTTGCGGAACATCATCGCCGTGGGGCGGAAGGTGTTCTCGGACGCGCTGAACACGGGCACTTCAACCGGAAAGCCGCCAGCCTCCCAAATGCCAGCCTTCACCTTTTCCGACAGCTCGCGAAGGTGGCCGTTGCAAGGGGTCAGGTCCGACCACGTATTCAAGATGCCGATAATCGGGCGTCCGTCGAACAGATCGTGCGGGTAGCCTTGGTTCTTCATCCAGCCGCGGTGATAAATCGTGTCCCGCGAATTGCCCGCATACCATTCCTGCGAGCGCAGACGACGGGGCCAAGGGGCGGGCGTAAACTTTGTCGACATGGGGTCAGCTCCGGAGCGTTAGAGAGTGCGGGTGGTGACGAGGCCGCCATCGGCCTGCATCTGCAGTGCATTGCGCAGGGGCGCGCCAAACGCGGGCGCGCTGATTTCAAACACATCGCCATCTTCGGTTTTCACACCAGCCCCGAAGGACAAAGTGGCAGTGCCGAACATGTGGACGTGCAAATCCCCTGCCCGCCGGAACGGCCCATACTTGAAATGATGGTGTTCAAGGTTCGCGATGGTGTGGGACATGTTGTCCTCGCCCGACACAAAGGGCTGATCAAAGATCACCTCGCCCCCGCGCAGGATGCGGCTGCGGCCTTCGATATGGCGGGGCAGATCGCCCACCAGAAGCTCGGGTCCAAAGGATGCCGGACGCAGTTTCGAATGAGCGAGGAACAGATAGTTGATCCGTTCGGTCACGTGATCCGAGAATTCGTTCGACAGGGTAAAGCCGATGCGGTTGGGCGTGCCGTCCGCGCCGATGAGGTAGAAGCCCGCGATCTCGGGTTCCTCACCCCCGTCCAGCGCAAAACCGGGGCTCATCAGCGGATCGCCAGAGGCGACAGCCTCGGTGCCCGGCCCTTTGTAGAACCATTCAGGCTGCGCGCCGACCGCACCATCCGCAGGCTTGCCGCCCTCGACACCCATCTGGAACATTTTCATGGAATCGGACACATCTTCGGTGGCCGCTGCGTGCATCGCGTTGCGGGTGGAGGCCGACCCGAGGTGCGTCAGACCCGTGCCGCACAGGTACATCCGCGCAGGTTCGGGATGGCGGACGGGGACATCCAGCTTGCCCTCGGATGCCAGAGCCGCCACATCGACAGGCTCCCCGCCATCAGGGATGACATCGGCGATCTTGCAGCCCTTGTTCACGGCCAGTTC
>JALEGX010000028.1 GCA_022763485.1 Paracoccaceae bacterium
ATTCGAACTCACGACCCTAACCTTGGCAAGGTTATGCTCTACCCCTGAGCTACGCCCGCGTCCGTTGGTAGAGGCGTGATTACCCAAGCCCAAAGAGGGCTGCAAGCCCAAAATGAAAAATCGGCCAAAAATATTCCGTAGGGCCCGGTTGTGGCGTTTACCCGAAGATTGAATCGTCCTGGTCCAACGCGGCCCATGTCTGGGTCAGCTCTTCGCGTGTTTCGCGAACCGCCAGCCTTGGGGCGCGGGGGCCTGTGCCGAAGACAAGCCAGGACTTCGCATCCGGGTGGGCGCTGGTCGGGCTGGGGTCCCAGTCCACCACGCTGCCCAGATTGACCCAGATCGGATGCCCCGATGGGGTGGTCAGCGCGGCAAGCGGGATATGGGCGCGGAATTCCTCGGCCAGATCGGTGAAGCTATCGGAGGTCAGGAACTGCACACCGCGCAGACGCAGGACGCCAAGCGCGCCGGGTTCGTTTTCAGCCTCGCGCGGGGTGGGCTGCCGGATGTAGAGCAGAGATTTCGGTGCGACCCGTTCATCGCCACCGTGGGCCAGTTCAATTTGAATACGCATGTCAGGAACCTCTTGGTCATCAAAAATCGGCGCCGTGCGACGGGCGCCTTGGGGGATCTTACCACGGGGGCAGCAGGTGCAGGGTAAATTTGTCATCACATCAGTTCTCTTGCGCCTAACATAAGGCGGACAGATATCCCCAAAACTTGAAAGCTGGGGATAACATGCAGGGAAATATGGGTTTTTCGGCGTGCGGACAAAAAAAGTAACAGAAAATGCGAAAATCTCGGAAACACCGCTTGACGATGCACGGGCGGGGAAATAATACACCCAAACGCTCAGCAAGACACGCTGGGCTGGCACAGCAGAGCGGTTGTAGCTCAGTTGGTTAGAGTACCGGCCTGTCACGCCGGGGGTCGCGGGTTCGAGCCCCGTCAACCGCGCCACTGCTGTCTGTCCCGACCCGGGGCGCCAAGAATAGGGTCCGGCCCGGAGGGCAACATAGACCGAAAAGGTCACGCGCGGTTGTAGCTCAGTTGGTTAGAGTACCGGCCTGTCACGCCGGGGGTCGCGGGTTCGAGCCCCGTCAACCGCGCCACTTTTCTCCAGGTTAAGACATAAGATTTGGTAGCAAAGTGGCGCCCGCCGTGCGCCCTTTCGGGCGTGGAGCGTGAAGGTTGCGCGCCTTCAATACGTGTAGCCCAGATCCTGTTCCAACGTCAGATCCAGCTGCGACAGGATGAAGTCCCGATCCTCGGCCAGAATGGATTGCGGCGGCTCAGGCCTTGTGTCGACGGCGGCTTTGAACTTGGAGCCAAGGCGTCTGTGAACCGGGCGGAACGCGCCCTCGGGATCCGGCAGGTGCAGGGCGGTGCGCAGGTTTTGCAGCGTCGCTTCGGCATCCGATTGCAGGGGCTCGGCCTGCATCAGGGCAAAATGGCAGCCGCGATTGGAATAGCTCAGCAGCGCCCGCAGCTTGGCGGTGCGCATGGCAAAGAGATTCGGGAACATCTCACCGGTCAGCGGATGCCGGTCATGCTGCAGCGGCTGACCCACCTGACCCAACGTGGCTGAATCGGGAAAATAGCGGGCCCGGTCGACCCGTGTGTCCCAGGGCGTGCGGATGAAGTCGGAAAAGGGCAGGGCCTGCATCTGCGGGCTGGTGTGCCAGGGCTTTGCATACATCGACAGTGCCCAGGAAATCGCGTTGCGCACCAGGCCCAGGACCAGCATGTCCGCCGGAATGGCCGTGGCGTGGGGAAAACCGTGTTTCCAGCCCAGATCCTCGGACGGTTTGAGCGCGCTGTTCCGGGTCAGCAGACGCTTGGCCAGATTCGTGCCCGAGGAGCGTTCGCCAAGAACCTGAAATCGGGTCAGGGGCTGGCCGTCCTGACGCAGGACATAAAGGCCGGAAGTGCGGAAATCTTCGGAAAGCAGCGGACAGCTCCGTCATCTGTAAGGAATTTAGTGATTCTCTTGCTACCCCATCTTCGCTATGGATGAAGCAAAGAAAAGATGAGGGCAGGACCGGAACATGCAGACTGTAGCCGCTTTGACCATGGTGCGGGACGACGCGTTCTTTCTGAAGGCGTGGTTGCGCCACTACGGCGAACAGCTGGGGCGTGAGAATTGCTATATCGTCAATCACGGGCGCGGCGAGGAAGTGGCGGACCTGGCACAGGGGTGCAATGTGATCGGCATTCCCGGAGATCCGCACAAGAATTTCGACATGAAGCGCTGGCGGATGCTGAACAATTTCGTCATGGGGCTGCGCTGCTATTACAACCACGTGATTGTCGGGGATGTGGATGAGCTGGTGGTGCTGGACCCGGCGCAGGGGCTTGGTCTGCGGGACTGGCTGGAGACGGTGCCGGCCAATCGGGTGCTGACGCCCCTGGGGCTGGAGGTGATTCACCGGATCGACGTGGAGCCGGAGGCCATCCAGACCAGCATTCTGGGGCCGCGTCGCCATGTGCGGCCGGCGCCGCATTATTCAAAGCCTTGCGTGGTGTCGACCGGGACCAAGATTGCGCGCGGCGGGCATTTCGCCCAATACGGCAAGCTGCACGCGCCCGATTTCCTGTATCTGTTTCATCTGAAATTCTGTGACTTCCCCGCCTATGTGGAGGCGATGGATCGCCGCAACGAGGTCAGCGCGGCCACCGGCGCCTCGGTCAAGGAGGCCGCCATCGGCCGACATTGGTTTGCCGAGGCGCGGGGCGAGGATCGCGCGGTCTTTGAAGCGTTCGAGCAGCTGGAGATGCAGGAGGGGTTCGACCTGTCGCCCCTGCGTCAGCGGATGGAGGAGAGCTTCCGCCCGCGCGGGGATACCGGGTTCTACGAGTTCGAACGCCCCGATTATGGCACGCAGTATGTCTTGCCGGAGCGGTTCAGCGGCGCGATCTGATCGGGGCTGGGCAGGGGCTTTGCCCCTCTGCGCCTGCGGCGCATTCACCCCAGAGTTTCTGGACGAGAAGAAGCAGGGGCGCCGGTTGGTCAGGCCGCCGGGGTGTCCTGGCTGAAGGAGTTGAGCCAGCGGCCGTTTTCGCGTTCCCAGAGCGACGAGATGAACATCACCTGCCAGTCGGGGCTGTTGGCGGCCCGGTAATCGGCGCGGTAGGTCAGCAGCGCCGCGTCTTCGGTGATGATCCGCAGGCTGGTGTCGCTGAGCGCGTATTCATCCATGCTGGGGCCGTTGTCCAAGGCCGCCATATGGCCTGCTTTGTCGGAGCGGCCGGAGGTGTAGACGCCCAGGAAGTCCTGGGTCAGCAACGCGCCATCGGCCTGTGCATCGCCGGCAACCAGAGCCGCCCAGACCTGTTTTTCGAGGGCCAGGAGTTCGGTGAGGAGCGGGCCGGAGGTGATTGATTTAGAGGTCATATTTCTCTTTCGGACAGAAGGGCCGCGCCGCCCGTGAGCAGCGCAGCCCAAAGGCTTACTTGGTGGTCAGGGCCTCCAGGATTCGCGCCCAGGAGCGGATGCCTTTGTGGAAGCTTTTGACGTCGTATTTTTCATTCGGAGAGTGGATCGCGTCATCGTCATTGGCGTAGCCGACCAGCATGGAATCGAGGCCCAGGATCGACTTGAAGAAGCCGACGACCGGGATCGAGCCACCCATGCCGGTGAACACCGCCTCGCGGCCCCATTCATCCGAGAGCGCACCGCGGGCGGCTTCGAATTCCGGGCGGGCCAGATTCATCACCGAGGCGCGCGATCCTTCGAGATCATTGTCCCAATGCACCTTGGCGTCGGGCGACAGGCGGTCCTGGACGTGTTTGCGGATCTTGTCGCGCAGGGCGTCGGGATCCATGTCACCCACCAGGCGGCAGGTGATCTTGCAATGCGCCTTGGAGGGGATCACGGTTTTGGAGCCGGCGCCATTGTAGCCGCCCCAGAGACCATTGATCTCCAGCGTCGGGCGCGCCCATTGCTGTTCCAGCGTCGAATAGTTCTTTTCCCCGTGTGGCTGGCTGTAGCCCACGGAATTCAGGTATTCGGCTTCGTCAAAGCCGCAGGTTTCCCACTGGCGCAGCTGATCGGCGGGAACTTCGTGCACGCCATCATAGAAGCCTTCGACCGCGACCTTGCCGGTTTCGGCGTCATAGAAGCTGTCCACGATTTTCGACAATTCGCGCAGCGGGTTCAGACCGGGTCCGCCATAATGGCCGGAATGCAGGTCGATGCGGGGGCCTTCGATGGTGAATTCATCCTTGAGCATCCCGCGCAGCTGCGAGGCGATCGACGGCACGCCGCGCGACACCATCGAGGTGTCACAGACCAGCGCCAGGTCGGCCTTCAGTTCGGCGGCGTTGGCTTCAAGGAAGGGAATCAGCGAGGGGGAGCCGGATTCTTCTTCGCCTTCGAAAAAGAAGGTGATGCGGCAGGGCAGCGTACCATGCACAGCTTTCCAGGCGCGGCAGGCCTCGACAAAGGTCATCAGCTGCCCCTTGTCGTCCGAGGAGCCGCGACCGCGGATCACCTGACCGTTGGGGGTGTCTTCGATTTGGGGTTCGAACGGCGGCGTGTTCCACAACTCCACCGGGTCGACCGGTTGCACGTCATAATGGCCGTAAAACAGCACATGCGGCACATCAGCCAGATCCTCGCCCACATGGCCCACGACCATCGGATGGCCCGGCGTGGGGCGCTTTTCCGCGGCGATGCCGATACTGTTGAGATCGGCAACCAGCCAGTCCGCAGCCTTGTCGCATTCGGCCTTGTAGGCGGGGTCGGTGGAAATGGACTGGATCCGCAACAGATCCATCAACCGATCCATCGCGGCGGGCAGATCCGCATCAACGCGGGACAGCACCTCGTCTAGAGACATTTGTGATTTCCTTGTTCAAAGAAGGGTCGCTGGCGCGGAGCCTATCAGCGCGGGCCGGACTGTCCAGAGCGGCCGGCTGATTCATGTCAAAGTCCCCTATAGGAAACGGTTTTGCCATAAACACGGTGTCCTGTGACGCTTTCGAACCTATATGAGGCGCAGAACCCCTTGCTGTTGGAATACGGAAAGGTCTATTTGATCCACATCAAGGCTGCGACATCCGGCCCGGCTGTAGGCAGTTGATCGAAAGATGCGCAACAGATATCCATTCAGAAACGTGAATGCGGCGCTTAACATGCCCAACCTGCCCATGCGGGGCGGAACCTTTGGAGGTACCTGGTGGACTATAACGCAAAACTCGACACCGCCATTTCCCGTCTGCATGAAGAAGGCCGTTACCGGACCTTCATCGATATCGAACGCCGCAAAGGCAATTATCCCCATGCGGTCTGGACCCGTCCGGACGGATCGGAAACCAATATCACCGTCTGGTGCGGCAATGACTATCTGGGCATGGGGCAACACCCCGTTGTCCTGAACGCGATGCAGGATGCGCTGGAGTCGACCGGGGCGGGATCCGGCGGCACGCGTAACATCTCGGGCACCACTGTCTATCACAAGCGCCTTGAGGCGGAACTGGCAGACCTGCACCGCAAGGAAGCGGCACTGCTCTTCACCTCGGCCTATATCGCCAATGATGCCACGCTGAGCACGCTGCCCAAGCTGTTTCCGGGGCTGATCATCTATTCCGACGCGCTGAATCATGCCTCGATGATCGAAGGTGTGCGCCGCAACGGCGGGGCCAAGCGCATCTTCCGTCACAATGACGTGGCGCATCTGCGTGAGCTGCTGCAAGCCGATGATCCGGATGCGCCGAAGCTGATCGCCTTCGAATCTGTCTATTCGATGGACGGCGACTTTGGCCCGATCGAAGAAATCTGTGATCTGGCGGATGAATTCGGCGCGCTGACCTATATCGACGAAGTACACGCGGTTGGCATGTACGGCCCGCGCGGTGGCGGTGTCACCGAGCGCGACAACCTGGCCCATCGCATCGACATCATCAACGGCACGCTGGCCAAGGCCTATGGCGTGATGGGCGGCTATATCGCCGCCTCCGAAAAGATGTGTGACGCCATCCGCTCTTATGCGCCCGGCTTCATCTTCACCACGTCTCTGCCGCCGTCGGTGGCGGCGGGTGCGGCGGCGTCTGTTGCCCATCTGAAGACCGACCAGGCGCTGCGCGACAAGCACCAGGAACAGGCCAAGAAGCTGAAACTGCGGCTGAAAGGGCTGGGCCTGCCGATCATCGATCACGGCAGCCACATCGTGCCGGTCATCGTCGGTGACCCGGTTCACACCAAGGCACTGAGCGACATGCTGCTGGACAGATTCGGCATCTACGTGCAGCCGATCAACTTCCCCACCGTGCCGCGCGGCACCGAGCGCCTGCGCTTCACGCCGTCGCCTGTACACGGTCCGGACGAAATGGATGCACTGGTTCGCGCCATGGATGAACTGTGGTCTCATTGCGCGCTGAATCGGGCTGAATTGGCGGGATAACGCCGTTCGGTTGTCGCATACGTGCAAAAATCCTTTTGTTGTGGTACGGTTTAGGTAACAACAAGGCGCGCTCGAATCGTTGGGATGGTTTTGGGCGCTTCGGGGATCACGACAGGCAGGACAGTAGGACGGCAGGATGATTGGGCGCATCAAACAGCGCATGGCCAAGCCAGAGGAAGTTGTCGAACCAAAGGGGTTTGATGATTTCGAACTTCGCTTGGGCGATATGATGCGAGGGGAACGCGCCACGATGGGCAAGTCCCTGCTCGACGTTCAAAGAGAGCTTCGGATCAAGGCGTCCTACATCGCGGCCATCGAAAATTCCGACCCGTCCGTCTTTGACACACCCGGCTTCATCGCCGGGTATGTCCGTTCTTATGCGCGCTACCTGGGGATGGACCCGGACGAAGCGTTTGGCATTTTCTGCGAAGAAAGCGGGTTCATCGTGGCGCACGGCATGTCGGCCGAAGCGTCCAGGCGGCGCAAGTCCGATGAGGCCGTTTTGGCGGCACCGGTCAGCAATGATCCCTTTGCTTCGCCGAACACCCCTTTTGCTCCGGTCAACGAAGGCATCTTCAGCCAGTTTGAGCCGCGCGCCATCGGGTCGTCGCTGGTGCTGTTGGCCCTGATCTGCGGGATCGGTTACGGCGGCTGGTCGGTGCTGAAAGAAGTGCAGCAGGTCCAATTCGCGCCGGTTGAACAGACGCCTGTGGTTCTGGCCGATCTTGATCCGCTGGACAGCGCAGCGCAGAGCGCGGATGCGGAACGCGAAACCCGCACCACCGAAGCTCTGGACCGTTTGTATCGTCCGCAGGCGCTGGATGTTCCGGTGCTGGTGGCCCGCGACGCACCGATCTCGACCCTGGATCCCAGCCGCGTTGGCAGTTTCCAGGCGCCCAGCCTGCCGCAGGTTGAATTTGCATCCGCCGAAGAGCCTGACGCGCTGCGGAGCGCGGTAAATGAGGCGATTGCCCAGGCGATCCCTCAGGTTCTGGAAGAGGTTGCCCCCAATCTGGTGATGGTCGCGGTGCGCCCGTCCTGGGTTCGCGTTCGCGCCGCCGATGGCACGGTGATTTTCGAGGGGATCATGGAACGTGGCCAATCCTATGAGGTGCCGCTGACCGAAGAGCCGCCCACCTTGCGGGCCGGCGAATCCAGCGCGATCTATTTCGCGATGAATGGTGCGCACTACGGACCGGTCGGAAACCGGGGCGAGGTGACCAAGAATCTGTCGCTGACGCTTGATGGTCTGGGAGAGCGTTATGAGGTCGCAGACCTGAACGCTGCCGCCCATATCGAACTCGCCAAGGTGGTGGCCGAAGCGCAAGTTCTGCAAAGCGACAACTGATCCAACCAACCTTTGGTTTTGTCATGGGGTGTGGCGTTGTCACGCCATTGCTTCCTCTTGGCGGGGGGACTATCTAGCTGACAAGGCCTATCAGTTCCGGAACAGGATCCATGTCGCATAATCCCATCCGCCCCTGGCGCAATATCGAGCGTCGCAAAAGCCGACAGATCATGGTTGGTAATGTTCCCGTCGGCGGGGACGCTCCGATCGCGGTGCAGACCATGACCAACACGCTTACCACCGACGTTGCGGCCACCGTTGCACAGGTGCAGGCCGCGGCCGAAGCGGGCGCGGACATCGTCCGGGTGTCTGTCCCTGACCGGGAGTCCTCGATCGCGCTGAAAGAGATCGTGAAGGAAAGCCCGGTCCCGATCGTGGCGGACATCCACTTCCACTACAAACGTGGGATCGAAGCGGCAGAGGCGGGCGCGGCCTGCCTGCGGATCAATCCGGGCAACATCGGATCGCCCGATCGCGTGGCCGAGGTAATCAAGGCCGCCCGTGACCACAATTGCTCGATCCGGATCGGGGTGAATGCCGGATCGCTGGAAAAGCACCTGCTGGAAAAATATGGCGAGCCGTGCCCCGACGCGATGGTGGAAAGCGGGCTGGAGCATATCAGGATCCTGCAGGATCACGATTTTCACGAATACAAGATCAGCGTCAAAGCCTCGGACGTCTTCATGTCCGCTGCCGCCTATCAGATGCTGGCCGACGCCACCGACGCCCCGATCCACCTGGGCATCACCGAAGCGGGCGGGTTCGTCTCGGGCACGATCAAATCCGCCATCGGGCTGGGGCAGCTGCTGTGGATGGGCATTGGCGACACGCTACGCGTCTCGCTCAGCGCCGATCCGGTCGAAGAGGTGAAGGTCGGTTATGAGATCCTGAAATCCCTTGGCCTGCGGCACCGGGGCGTGAACATCATTTCCTGCCCGTCCTGCGCGCGTCAGGGCTTTGATGTGATCAAGACAGTTGAAGCACTGGAAGAGCGGCTGGCCCATATCCACACCCCGATGAGCCTGTCGATCATCGGCTGCGTGGTGAATGGTCCGGGGGAGGCGCTGATGACCGATGTCGGGTTCACCGGCGGCGGTGCGGGCTCCGGCATGGTCTATCTGGCGGGCAAGCAAAGCCACAAGTTGGACAATGATGCGATGATCGATCACATCGTCGAACAGGTGGAGCGCAAGGCGGCCGAGCTGGATGCCGCGGCGGCGCAGGATGCTGCCGAATAAGATCTGACCGGACGCTCAGATGACATCAAAGGGCCTTGCGGCCCTTTGTTCTTTTTGCGGGGCGCCTTAGCCCTGATCGCGCTGGTCGGCGGCGATGATGGCCATCTGATCGGCGGGCAGATAGCCGCGCAGCAGCTCGTTTTCCAGAACGAAGGTCGGGGTGCCAGAGATCTTCAGCCGCTGGGCCAGTTCGCGGGTCTGACGCAGCTGGCTGGTGACCTCATCAGAATCCATGCGCGCCAGGATTGCACCGCTGTCCAGGCCCAGCCCGTCGGCCAGACGTGTCAGCGAAACTTCAGTAGGCTCACCGGTGAATTCGATCAGTGCGTCATGCACCTGTTTGTAGGCGTCATCCCCGGCAACCAGCTTGGTCGCCACGGCAAAGCGCGACGACAGGACGGACGCATCCCCGAGGATCGGGAATTCCTTGATCACCAGGCGGATATTGCCGTCTTCTTTCAGGAGCGTCTCAATCTCGGGGACGGCGCGACGGCAGTATCCGCAACGGTAGTCCATGAATTCGACCAGAGTGATATCGCCGTCAGGATTGCCGCCGACCCAGGAATAGCCGTCATTGAACAGCGCATCGGCATTGGCTTTGACCAGATGCAGGTCCGCCTCGGCTTCGGCATTGGCCTGACGCTGCTCCAGAACGGCAACGGCCTCCATGATCACCTCGGGGTTTTCCAGCAGATAGGCCCGGATCTCGGCCTGGAATGCGGCCCGCTCGGCCTTGGTCATGTCCTTGACGTCAAACGCCAGGGCAGGGCTTGCGGCCAACAGAGCCGTCGCGGCAATCGCGCCCTTCAGGGATGTCGGCAGGGTCGGCTTGAATGTCATCGTTTCTTTCCTTTCTCGAAACGCTCGGAGGCAATCAGTACATCTTGGGCCCGCCGCCAGGGGGCGGATCCACGGGGAAGCAGGTCGGTCGCACGTCTGGCGTGCAGCCCGGCGTCTTTGAGGCGCCCTTGCAGAGCATAGCGTTCTGCGGTGACAAGCGCGGCCATACCGGTTTTGCCCAGCTTGGCATAGGCCTGCGACATGTCGCGCAGCAACCGCGCATCGCGCGTGTCCCGCCCGCGTGCCTTTTCCAGGGTTGCAATCGCCGCCTTGGGCTGTCCGGCGGCCAGCTGTGCCCGGCCATAGGCGCCAAGGATCAAAGCATCGTTGGGTGCTTTGTTCAGCGCCGAGCGATAGACGTTCAGCGCTTCGGACCAGCGGCGGTTCTCCGTCAGGATCTGGCCCTTAAGCTCCAGATAGAAGGGATCGCCCGGCTTCCTGGCCAGAACCTTGTTGATGCGGTTCAGCGCTTTCGTCAGGTCGCTGCGCCGGTGATAGGCGATGGCTTCGCGCATCAGCCGGACATCTTCGAATGCCTCTTCCTTGGCGCGTCGCAGGGTCCATTTCGGAGCGCGGGTAAAGGCGGAAATCTTGCCCTGGATCCGGGCAAACCAATAGGCGTCGCTTGGCCGTTTCTGCGATTTCCCCGAATAGGCCGAGACATAGGCCTGCGCCGCGCGGATCCTGTCGCGGGTCAGCGGATGCGAGCGGGTGTAGGGATCCTGATAGCTGCTGCTCAGCAACTCCTGTCCGGCAAACAGACGGTGAACCTGCACCAGCGCAATTGGACTGATGCCTGCGCTGGCCAGAAAACTTGCGGCCGACCGGTCCGCAGACGCTTCTTCGGCTCGGGTGTGTGACAGAAAGGAGCGCAAGGCAGAGTTCTGGGTGCCCAAGGCAATACCTGCTGCGGCGTCGCCACCACCCGCTGCCGCTGCCAGCACGGCGAGAGCCACGCCAAGACCCGCCAAACCTTGCGCAGAGCGCAGGTTCGCGCTGCGCCGGGCCAGATGGCCATTGGTGATATGTGCGGCTTCGTGGGCGATGATGGCTTGCAGCATCTCCGGCCCCTGCATCTTCAGGATCAGGCCGTAGTTGATGAATATTGATTTATTATCAACAACAAACGCATTGAACTTCGAGTCGTTGACCAGCAGGATCTTGACCCGGGATGGGCTGAGCCCGGCCGCGCGTAGCACAGGTGCGGCCAGCTGTGTGAGCCCGTGTTCGATATCTGCATCCCGCAACAGTGAAACGGCAGCGGCCGGAAGTGCCGTTGCCAGATACAAGGCAATGGACATCACCAGCGCCGGGATTGACGCCGCGCGAGATAAGCGTTCAAAAGTCATGGCTGCACCATGGGAGAAGCACATGCGAAACTCAACCCGATCTCAGGTCGATCCCTTCATTGTGATGGATGTGATGGAGGCCGCGCGCAAGGCGGAAGAGGCCGGTCGCCACATCATCCACATGGAAGTCGGGCAGCCGGGAACCGGAGCGCCCAAACAGGCCATGCAGGCACTGGCCGGCCAGTTGCAGCAGGATGCGCTGGGATACACCGTTGCTCTGGGGCTGCCCGCCCTGCGCCGCCGGATCGCGCAGCTTTATGGCGAATGGTACAATGTCGACCTGAATCCGGAGCGGGTGATCGTGACGCCGGGATCGTCGGGGGCCTTCCTGCTGAGCTTTACCGCGCTGTTTGACAGCGGTGACCGGGTGGGAATCGGTGCGCCGGGGTATCCATCATACCGCCAGATCCTGAAGGCGCTTGGCCTGACGCCTGTGGACATCCAGACCGCGCCGGAAAACCGGCTGCAACCGGTTGCGGCAGATCTGGTCGGGCAAGACTTGCAGGGTCTGATGGTGGCTTCCCCCGCCAACCCGACGGGCACGATGCTGGACCATGCGGCGATGCGCAGCCTGATCGATGCTGCGCGGGATGTGGGCGCCAGCTTCATCAGTGACGAGATTTATCACGGGCTGGAATATGAGGCCAAGGCGGTCACCGCGCTGGAAATCACGGACGACTGCTATGTGATCAATTCCTTCTCCAAGTATTTTTCAATGACCGGCTGGCGGGTTGGCTGGATGGTGGTGCCCGAAGATCACGTGCGCGTGGTGGAACGGATCGCCCAGAACATGTTCATCTGCGCGCCGCATGCCTCACAGGTCGCGGCGCTGGCCGCGATGGAGTGTGAAGAGGAATTGCAAGCGAATCTGGATGTTTACAAGGCAAACCGGACCTTGATGATCGACGGGTTGAAGCAGGCGGGGTTCACCAATTTCGCGCCGCCCGACGGGGCGTTTTATGTCTATGCGGATGTCTCGGATCTGACAGATGACAGTCGGGCTTTTGCGGCCGAGATTCTGGAGAAAGCCGGCGTATCGGTCACTCCGGGGCTGGATTTTGACCCCGTGCGCGGGGGCGGCACGCTGCGATTCTCCTACGCCCGTTCGACCGAGGACATTCAGGAAGGTCTGGCCCGGCTGACGCGATTCATGGCGGACCGCGGGGCCGCGGGCTGAGATTGCGCCGCGCCCCGGGTGAGCTAAGATGAAGACAGGCAGAGTATTTCGCAGGCGGATTTGACATGTACAGGTTTCTGGTTGGCGTCGTGGCGCTGTGGACGTCTCTTTGGTCCTTCGTGGCGGCCGAGGAGTTCGGCGCTCTGGCGCGGGTGCTGCCGCAGGACAGCCTGATCCTGGATGAGGGGCGGCGCTCGGTCTCCATGACCCTGGGGATGAGCCAGGCCGTCCCCTACAGGGTGTTCACGCTGCAGGATCCCGCCCGGCTGGTGATCGACTTCCGCGAAGTGGACTGGACCGGCCTGTCGTCCGAACAGCTGCTGCAAAGCGAGCAGATCACGCAGGTACAATTCGGCACCTATGTGCCGGGCTGGTCGCGTATGGTGCTGGAACTTGCCGAGCCAATGGCAGTGGAGCAGGTGGACATGAGCATTGATGCCGTCACGTCCAACGCGTGGCTGCAGCTGCGTTTGGAGCAGGTTTCGGAGGAAAAATTCGCCGAAACCGCCGGTGCGCCGCGTGACCCGCGCTGGGACCTGCCGGACGCACAGGAGCTGCCCGACGTGCAGCCGCGCGATGATCAGGCCCCGCTGCATGTGGTATTGGACGCCGGTCACGGCGGCATCGATCCCGGCGCCGAAGTGGGACATGTGGTTGAAAAACACCTGATGCTGCGGTTTGCCCGCGAACTGCGGGACGTGCTGGTCCGCTCCGGCGGCTTCCGTGTGACGCTGATCCGGGATGGGGACCACTTTGTCTCGCTCGAAAGCCGGGTAACGCTGGCGCATCGGGCCGGGGCGGATGTGTTCCTGTCGCTGCACGCCGATTCCCTGTCCGAAGGGCTGGCGCATGGGGCAACGGTCTATTTCCTGTCCGAAGACGCCTCGGATCTGGCGTCTGCCAAGCTGGCCGAGCGGCATGATCGCGGCGACCTGCTGGCGGGGGTCGACCTGTCGGATGCGGATGATCAGGTAACGGATGTGCTGTTGGATCTGGCGCGTCAGGAAACCCGCCCCAGAACACAGGCGCTGGCACAGGCGCTGGTCACGGCAATGGCGCAGACCGGTGGCCCGATGAACCGTCGGCCGCTGCGGTCGGCCGGGTTTTCGGTGCTCAAGGCGGCGGATATTCCGTCCGTGCTGATTGAAATCGGCTTTCTGTCCAGCCCGCGTGACGTCAAGAACCTGACGGATCCGGCCTGGCGGGCCAAGATGGCCGGCGCGATCCGCAACGGGCTTGCCGCCTGGCGCGAGGCCGATATCGCGCGGCGTGAACTGGTGCGCCAGTAAGACCCGCGCAACATTTGGTGGGGGCTAATTGGACAAAAGGGGATGGTGGTGAAGCTTGTCTGGCTGACGGATCTGCATTTCGTTGCAGACGGGGATGTGCTGGGGCATGATCCGCGTGTCCGGCTGACCGCCGCGGTAGAGTTCATCCGCGCGCATCTGTCTGACGCCGAGGCCTACGTGATCACCGGCGATCTGGTCGATCTGGCGAGCGAAGGTGCCTATGCCGCGCTTGCCGAACTGCTCGAACCCCTGCCGATGCCGGTCTTGCCGCTGGTTGGCAATCACGATGACAGGACACTGCTGCGGCAGGCGTTGCCGCTGCCGGAGAGCGTCATGGGCGCGTTCGTGCAATATGCGGTGGATCTGCCGGGGGCGGTTCTGCTCTGCCTTGATACGCTGATCCCCGGTCGGGATGCGGGCGAGCTGTGTGACGACCGGTTGCGCTGGATCGAGGCGGAACTGGCGCGGGCAGGGGATCGCCCGGTGATCCTGGCGATGCATCATCCGCCGCTCAAGCTGGGCCTGCCGATGCTGGATCCGGACAATTTGCAAAACGGGGCCCAGCTGCTGGATCTGCTGTCACGTTATCCCAATGTCGCAATGATACTGGCCGGTCACGTCCACCGGCCAATCGCAGGCGTTGCGCAGGGCCTCCCGTTTCACACCCAGCGAGCGGTGCTCTATCAAGCCCCGGCACCCGTCCCGGCCTGGGACTGGGACAGCTTTGCCCCACCGCGCGAGGCACCGGGATTGGGCGTGGTGTCCCTGAAAAATGGACAAGTGACTGTTCAGGACTTACAATTCTGCCCATATGAGCAGGGCGGGGCGCTTTAAGCCGCCTGTTTTTCCCCGTAGGAGTGGCGGCATTTCGCCGTTTCTACTTTTGACCCCTGCGCCGCAGGGGCGTATATAGGCGGGACTGCTCAAAAGGGGCTTGTTGTGGTCAGGTTCATACTCTCGTTCTTCGGTTCGATCTTCAGCACGATAACGCTGGGCATCGCCATGGTCGCGCTGACCATCGGCGGTGTGTTCTGGATGTATGGGCGTGATCTTCCCAGCCACGAATCGTTGGCCCGCTATCAGCCGCCCACGATCAGCCGGATCTATTCCGGTGAGGGGCATCTGATTGACGAATTCGCCAAGGAGCGGCGTCTGTTCACCCCGTCCGAGGAGATCCCGGATCTGGTGAAACAGGCCTTCATCAGTGCCGAGGACAAGAATTTCTATTCCCACAAGGGATATGACATGCGCGGCATTGCCGCCGCTGCGTTCGAGGCGGTGCAATCGCGCGGGCGCAACGTGCGCGGTGCCTCCACGATCACCCAGCAGGTGATGAAGAACTTCCTGCTGTCCAGTGACCGGCGGGCCGAGCGCAAGATCAAGGAAATCATCCTGGCCGCCCGTCTGGAAGAGACGCTGGACAAGGAAGCCATCCTTGAACTCTATCTGAATGAGATCTTTCTGGGCCAGAACTCCTATGGGGTGACCGCTGCGGCGCAGACCTATTTCAACAAGACGCTGCAGGAACTGGAACCGCATGAGGCGGCCTTCCTGGCCTCGCTTCCCAAAGCACCTTCGGACTATCACCCAGTGCGCCGCAAGGACCGCCTGCTGGCGCGCCGGAACTTCGTTCTGAAAGAGATGAACGAAAACGGCTACATCACCAGCGCCGCCTATGAGACCGAGGTCGCGCAGCCGCTGCGCTCGGTGCAGAACGGGGATTTCGAAAGCTTCCGCACCGCGTTGCCGCCGCGGGACTATTTCACCGATGAAATTCGCCGCCAGCTGAGCCGTGACTTCGGTGAGGGCGAGTTCTTTACCGGCGGTTTCACCGTGCGCGCCACGATTGACGAGGAAATGCAGGTCGAAGCCGCAGATGCGCTGCGCACGGGGCTGGAAAAATACGACCGTTCGCGCGGCGTCTGGCGTCCCACAGGCGTCACCCTGCCGGCTGAGGTGCTGACGGACGAAGAAGCTTGGCGCACCGCGCTGGCGGAAACCGAAATGCCGCGTGACATCGCGCTGAACGGCACCTGGCACCCGGCCGTGGTGCTGGAGGTCGGCAAGAACGACGCCCGGATCGGCATTGAAGGCGTCGACGAAGATGAGGATGGCCACTGGATCCCCGCCAAGGACGTCCAGTGGGCGCGCCGGATGAACGAAGACGGCAAGCTGGGGCGCAAGGCCCGCGTGGCCGGGGATCTGCTGCAGGCCGGTGAGGTGGTGCTGGTCCGGGCCATGACAGCTGATGACGATGGCAGCTTCATCCGCTGGACATTGCGCCAGGTGCCCGAAGTGCAGGGCGGCTTTGTCGCGATGGACGTGAATTCGGGCCGGGTGATCGCCATGCAGGGCGGGTTCTCCTACCAGCATTCGGTGTTCAACCGGGCGACCCAGG
>JALEGX010000029.1 GCA_022763485.1 Paracoccaceae bacterium
CTTTGATATTGCCGCTCATGATTAACCGCGAATAAGCAACCGTTGAAACAAAGCCCAGCATGGCGATGATCATCGCCGCTTCAAAGAAGATCGCGGTACCGACGGCGATCCCATAGAGCACCATCAGGGCGATGGCGTTGATGAACATCGTGTCCAGCGCCAGAATCCGATCCGCCACATTGCCCGCTGTCAGCACTTTCCAGAGGTTCATCAGCATCGCCGCGCCGAAGCAGAAGAAGGCGAAATAGGCTGCGTAAACGATCATTCGAAAATCTCCTTCAGGCGGGCCTCATAGCGGGTCTTGATCTCATCGCGGACCGCGTCGGGATCCGAGGCATCCAGGCAATGCACCAGCAGCGCGTGCCCCTCGGCCGAGACATCGGCGGACACCGTGCCGGGGGTCATCGTGATGGTTCCGGCCAGCACGGTGATGGCTTCGGGGGATTTCAGGTCCAGCGGGATGGCAATCCAGGCGGGCTGTCGGGCACTGTTGGGTTTGAACAGCACGATCTTGGCCACCACGACGTTGGCGATCACGATGTCCCACAGAACCACCAGCACATATTCGATCACCTTCATCGGATTGCGCAGCTTTGGACGGTTGGGCCAATAGGGCTGCGTGATGAAGGGGATCACGATGCCCAGAAACAGGCCAAACAGCAGCGAATTGTGCGAGTACCTGTTGACGAGCAGCAGCCAGACCACCGTCAGCAACAAGGTCAGCAAGGGATGCGGGAACAGCCTGCGCAGCAGTTTCATTGGGGCGTCCTCTTCATCACGGCGTCAATATAGATCTCGGGCCGATACATCGCCTCTGCCGTCTGCGTGGCAAACTCCATCACCTGACCCGAGAAGACGGTCAGCAGCACCAGTGCCGCCAGCAATCCGAAAGCCGCCGAATAGGCCAGCGGCGACGTGGGGGAGGGCGGCTCTTCCGAGATCACCTCATCTTCGTCGGTGGGCGTTTCCGGTTCTTCTTCGCGGATATGGGCGGCGTCATGGCTTTCCCAGAACAGGATCGCGCCGGCGCGGGCAAATCCGACGATTGTGATGAGTGAAGAGACCAGCACGACCGCCCAGATGGTCCAGACCAGATCGCTGTCGCGCGCGGCGTCCAGGATCAACAGCTTGCCGACAAAGCCGGACAGCGGCGGCATACCGGCCAGGGCAATTCCGCCGACAAAGAACAGGGCCGAAATCAACCCGGTCTGATGCATGGGTCTCTGGGCGATGATGGCACCGCCCCGGCGCTCCATGATCTTGTCCGCCACCAGGAACAGCAGGGCCGAGGCCAGGGTCGAGTGAATGGTGTAGTAGAGCGCGGCGGCCGTGGCCTCGGGCGTGAAGATCGAGATGGCAATCAGCAGCGTGCCGACCGAGGAGATGGAGCCAAAGGCCACCAGCCGCCCGATCTCACGCGAGCCCAGAACACCGATGGCGCCAACAGCAAGCGTCAGAAGCGCGGCAGGCAGCAGCCAGTCCCCGGCCAGCCCCTGCGTGGCGGCCACGTCGGGTCCGAAGGCCAGCGTGAACATCCGCAGGATGGAGTAGGCCCCGACCTTGGTCATGATGGCGAACAGCGCCGCCACCGGCAGCGGAGCGTTGGCATAGGAGGCAGGCAGCCAGAAGTGCAGCGGCAGAACCGCCGCCTTGATGGAAAAGACCAGCAGAAGCATCACCGCGCCCACCCGCAGCAGGGCGGTGTCTTCCATGGGCAGCTCTGCAACCCGCTGGGCAATGTCCGCCATGTTCAGCGTTCCGGTGACGCCATAGAGCGTGGCCAGCGCGAACAGGAACAGGGACGAGCCCATGAGGTTGTAGACCACATATTGCACACCCGCCCGCAGGCGCTTGGCGCCGCCTGCGTGGATCATCAGGCCATAAGAGGCGATCAGCAGCACTTCGAAGAACACGAAGAGGTTGAAGGCGTCGCCGGTCAGAAAGGCCCCGATGATGCCCATCAGCTGAAAGTGGATCAGCGCGTGGAAGTTGCGGCCCCGCGCGTCCCATCCCGTGCCGATGGCGTAAAGCACCACCGCCAGCGCCAGCAGCGTGGTCAGCAGCACCATCGTGGCAGACAGGCGGTCCAGCACCAGCACGATGCCGAAAGGCGCGGGCCAGTTGCCCAGCTCATAGACATAGGCACCGCCCTGCGCGGCCTGTCCGGCCAGGGCGATGGACAGCACCACCAGCGCCACGGTGCCCGCGACCGAGAAGATGCGTTGCAGGTCCAGATGGTGACGGATCACCATGATGATGAAAGGGGCCAGGATGGCCGGCAGGACGACCGGCGCAACAATCAGGTGGCTCATGCTGCGTCCCCTTCATCGGTCATGTCGATCTTGTCGGTGCGCGCCGTCAGATAAGCCCCCAGCGCGATCATCACGGCCAGCGCCGTCATGCCGAAGGAGATGACGATGGCGGTCAGAACCAGCGCCTGCGGCAGCGGATCCGAATAGGGGACATCGGCGTATTTGTTCAGGATCGGTGGGGCATTCACCGCCAGACGTCCGCTGGCGAAGATGAACACGTTGACGGCATAGCTGAGCAGCGACAGTCCCAGAATGACCGGGAAGGTGCGCTGGCGCAGGATCAGGTAGATCCCCGCCGCAGTCAGCATACCGATGGCGCTGGCGACCAGAAATTCCATCGTCAGACCTCGTTCTTTGCGGTGTCCGCGTCATCGCGGGCCGGGTTGATATCCATGGCGTGCTCGGTCTGTATGCCAGGCTGCCAGGCGAAGCGCGCCAGGCTTTCCAGTGTCAGCATCACCGCGCCGACAACCGCCAGGAACACGCCCAGATCGAACAAGGCGGCCGTTGCCAGTTCGAACTTTTCCAGTCCGGGCAGGGTGACATAGCCGAAATCGGAGGTCAGAAAGGGCACATCATTGAACCAGGCACCTATGCCGGTTGCGGCGGCGATCAAGACGCCGGTGCCAATGATCCCGTGGTAATAGAACCTTTGACGCTCGGCTGCCCAGCTGAAGCCCGAAGCCATGTATTGCATGATCACCGCGATGGCCGCGACCAGACCGGCGATGAAGCCTCCGCCGGGCAGGTTGTGCCCCCTAAAGAAGATATAGGCCCCGACCATCAGCGCGATGGGCATCATCACGCGGGTGGCCACAACCATCATCATCGGGTGCGGATCGCCGTCCTGCGGCAGATCGGGCTTGCGGTTCAGCAGTCGGGCGCGCACGCGTGAGCCCAGAACAGCCTCGGTCAGAGCGAAGATCACGATGGCGGCAATGCCCAGAACGATGATCTCGCCAAAGGTGTCGAAGCCGCGGAAGTCCACTAGGATCACGTTCACCACGTTGGTGCCGCCGCCCCCCTTGTAGGAGTTGGCAAGGTGATAGTCCGAAATGGTCGGGAACAGGAAGTCGCGGGTCATGATGGCATAGGCCAGCGCCCCGATACCCGCACCGGCGGCAATCGCCAGCGCCCCGTCCCGCATCTTGCGCCCGGCGTTGCTTTCCTGCGGTGTTTCCTTGGGCATGAAGTTCAACGCCAGCAAGAGCAGGATGATCGTCACCACCTCGACCGAGATCTGGGTCAGCGCCAGGTCGGGTGCTGAGAGGTAGTTGAATGCCATCGACACCACCAGTCCGATCACCCCGATCAGCACCAGTGCCAGCAGGCGGTTGTGGTGTTTGATCAGCACGCCGATGGTGGCCATGATCAGGCTGATCCAGGCAATGACGGGCAGGGCGGCCGGGGGGGCAATCTCACGCGCGGTGTCCTGAATGGTGCCGGTCATGAAGGCGTATCCTGACAGGACCAGAACGAAGGCCACGAAGATGGCGGCGTAGCGGGTGATAGATCCGTTGTGCAGCGCATCGGTGATGGCATCCGCCAGACGGGTGAAGAAGGCGATCACTGCCTCGAACATCACCTTCGCCTCGGGGCGCGGGGCGGCGTTCCAGACCCGTTCCAACGCTTTGTGCCCCCACAGCAGCAGTGCACCGACGGTCACCGCGATGCCGGACATGATCAGCGCCTTGTTCACCCCGTGCCAGAGCGCCAGATGGACGTGGACCGGATGAGCGTAGTCGCCGGTGACGGCCGTTGCCGTGACATCGACCAGCGGCGCGGCGATGGTCTGCGGGAAGAGGCCGATCAGCACCACCAGCACCGTCAGCAGCGCCGGGGAGAACCAAAGACCGGCCCCCGGATCATGCGGGTGAGCCGGGTAATCATGGCGCTTGGGCCCCAGGAACACATGCACGATGTAGCGGAAGGAATAAGCGGCAGAGAAAAGCGCGGCCAGAACCGCCAGGCCGGGCACTAGCCAGGGCAGACCGGCCCAAGCGGTATAGGCGGCCTCATGCAGCATCATCTCCTTGGAGATGAAGCCGTTGAAGGGCGGAATACCCGCCATCGACAGGGCCGCGATGGTGGCGATGGTGAAGGTCACCGGCATCAGGTGGCGCAAGCCGCCCAGCCGTTTGATGTCACGGGTGTGGGTTTCATGGTCAACAATGCCTGCCGACATGAAGAGCGCGGCCTTGAAGGTGGCGTGGTTGATGATGTGGAACACCGCAGCGGCGGCAGCGGCCTTGGTGCCAAAGCCCAAGAGCATGGTGATCAAACCCAGGTGGCTGACCGTGGAAAACGCCAGCAGCGCCTTCAGGTCATCCTTGAAGAGCGCAATCACCGCGCCAACCACCATGGTCAGCAATCCGGTGGTGGCCACGATGTAGAACCAGGCGTCGGTGCCCGCCAGCACCGGCCACATGCGTGCCATCAGGAACAGGCCCGCTTTCACCATGGTGGCCGAATGCAGGTAGGCCGACACCGGGGTCGGCGCGGCCATGGCGTGGGGCAGCCAGAAGTGGAAGGGGAACTGGGCCGATTTGGTGAAACAGCCCAGCAGGATCAGCAGCAGCGCCGCCATATAGTGGGGCGAGGCCTGAATGGCCTCCTTGTTCTGCAGGATCACGCTCAGGTCATAGGACCCCGCGATATTGCCAAGGATCAACATGCCACCGATCATCGACAGCCCGCCCATGCCCGTCACGGTCAGCGCCATGCGTGCCCCGGCGCGGCCTTCGGGCAGATGCTTCCAATAGCCGATCAGCAGGAAGGAGCTGAGCGAGGTCAGCTCCCAGAACACCAGCAACATCAGGATGTTGTCGCTCAGAACGATGCCGACCATCGCGCCCTGGAACAGAAGCAGATAGGTATAGAACTGCCCCATCGGATCTTCGCGCGAGAGGTAGAACCGCGCATAGATGATGATCAGCAGGCCGATGCCCAGGATCATCCCGGCAAACAGCAGGCCCAGACCATCAAGATAGAAGTTGGCGTTCAGCCCAAGGCTTGGAATCCAGTCCAGTCGGGCATGGATGATCTGCCCGGACATCACGGCCGGTGCGTTGACCAGCAGACCGATCAAGGCAAGGGCTGTGACCATCCCGGCAGAGAACGCCGAGGCATTGCGGCCTGCCCGGATCAGAAGGGCTGGCAGGATCGCTCCCAGAAACGGAAGGGCGGCAATCAGAAACAGGGACACGGGGTGCATTCTCCTGGCTGCGCTAAATTTGTTTCCTGAACTAAGCTTATTTTTCCGCGGCGCACCACCCCTTCGGATTCCGCGGCTTCGCAAATGCAGAAAATCTTTTATGAACACGACATTTTTGTCGAGCTTTACGCCTTTTGCCCGTCGGGATGACAGGAACTTGATCCGGTTTGCCCGCCACGGGACTACGTCCAGGATCCGAGCCGTGGTAGATACGGGGCCGATAACTTTACGGAAGATGCAGTATGCAGGACAGGCCGATGAAAGCAGGGTCAACGGGATCAAAGCCGGTGTCGCGGCGCTGGATTGTCAGCGCCATCGGTGCGGCAGCGGTGGTTGGCGCGGGGGCAGGTGGCTTTGCCCTGTGGCAAAGGCGCGCGCCCGCCTATGCGGGTGGCAATCTTACCGTTGAACAGGCTCATGAGGCCGCGCGCGCGGGCGATGTGCTGCTGATCGACATCCGTACCCCGCGGGAATGGAAGGCCACCGGGATTGCCGAAGGGGCTGTTCCGATTGACATGCGGCGTCAGGACTTCGTGCAGGAACTGGCCCGCGCCGGGGGGGAGCCTGACCGCCCTGTTGCGCTGATCTGCGCGCGGGGCGTGCGGTCGGCCCGGCTGGGCGCGGCGCTTTCGGCAGCTGGGTTTTCCAAGGTGATCAATGTGCCCGAAGGCATGTTGGGATCACGCGCGGGCGAGGGATGGGTCCGCAAGGGTTTGCCGATCAGGGAATGGAAGGACGGCTGAATGGGGCTGAAATCTCTGGCTTTCGCGACGGGGGCCTTGAGCCTCTTCGCCGGGTCCGCCTGGGCAGGGTGTGGCGATCAGCCGGACGCCTGCGAAACCTCTGGCGGCATCTACCACATCGAAATGCCCGCACCCGAGCAGGGGTTTGAGGGGCACGCGGTGATGTTCCTGCATGGATACGGCGGGTCGGGGGCCGGCGCGTTGAAGAACCGTGGCATGGTCGAGGCGCTGAAAGACCGCGGCTATGCGGTGATTGCGCCCACGGCAGAACGCCGAAACGGCGGCAATCGGTCCTGGGTCTTCTATCCGGGCTGGAGCGGTCGGGACGATGCCGCGTTTCTGGCCGATGTGCGCGGCGATGTTGCTGACCGGTTCGGGGTGGATCCCGAGCGGGTTCTGCTGGCCGGGTTTTCGGCAGGCGGCTTCATGGTGAACTATCTGGCCTGCGCTGATCCGGGGGCCTTCCCAGCCTATGCGCCGGTTTCGGGCGGGTTCTGGCGTCCGATGCCAGACAGCTGCGCCGGGCCGGTCAAGATGTTTCACACCCATGGCTGGTCCGATGGTGTGGTGCCGCTGGAGGGCCGCATCCTGGGCGGTGGCCGCTTCGAGCAGGGCGACATCTTTGCCGGGTTCGAAATCTGGCGCGAGGCCAATGAATGCCCGCAACATGCGCCGGACAAGACCTTTCGCAGCGACGGGTTCCAGCACCGGGTTTGGGAGGATTGCGCTCCGGGCAGTCACCTGCAGTTTGCGCTGTTCCCTGGGGGCCATCGGGTGCCCGCAGGATGGGCTGATATGGCAGTGGATTGGTTCGAAGCCCAGCTTGACTGAGCTTCGCGCCGTTATTCCGCGGGCGAGCGGGCGGTGTTGTCCTGTTCCAGCGTCTGGCGCAGCTGATCGCGGTAATAGCGCGCGGCCTGTGAAATCCGCGGCTCGGCAAAGACCGACTGCGTCCCCATCCAGGTCCGCACCCGTCCGGCCAGGTTCAGCCCGCTGAGTGCGGACAGCGGCACAGCCAGCACCAGTGACAGGGCAATCGGCGCCAGCCAGACGGAAATCAGCCCCGACAGGATCCCGCCCCACAGGATCACGCCGCTGATGCTTTCCACCGCGTGACAGACCAGCAGGGTCGACAGCCCGTAGCGGCCGCCGTCGCGCTGTTGCGGGGACCAGCCTTTTTGCAGCGACAGCGCCGAGCGGATGACCGCGATCATCTGTTGCACCATCAGGATCGGCGCATAGAGGATCGCCAGCAGGATCTCTGACAGCATGGAGACCGCGAACTGACGTTTGCCGCCAAACTCGGTCATGCGGGCCCCGGTCAGTGGCAGCGCGGCCAGCGACAGCACCTTTGGCGCCAGCAGCATCGCATAGATCAGCAGGATGACCAGCACATGGCGCGGCTCGGACATGTCGGGCCAGGACGGAATCGTCGGGTTGGCGGCGCTGAAATAGGTCAGGACCGAGGCCTCCTGGCCGTGGCCGATGAGCGCCCAGATCACCAGCAGTGCAAACCAGATCGGCGCCATCAGATAGCCGATTGCCCCATGCAGCAGGTGGAAGCGCGAGACCGCCAGGAAACCGCGCGCGCCTAGCAGGTTCAGGTGCTGCAGGTTGCCCTGACACCAGCGCCGGTCACGCAGGATATGATCCACCAGCGTGGCCGGCGTCTCTTCGTAGGAGCCGCGGATGCGGGGCAGGAAGCGCACGGTCCAGCCGGCACGGCGCAGCAGACCCGCCTCAACAAAGTCATGGCTCATGATCAGCTTCTCGCTGCCCCAGCGGCGCAGATAGGGCAGGCCCGCGCAGGCGGCAAAGGCGCGGGTGCGGATGATCGCATTGTGACCCCAGTAATTGCCTTCATGTCCGCACCAGCGGGCCAGCCCTTCGGCCAGCGCCAGGCCATAAACCCCGTTGGCAAACTGTTGCATGCGCCCGAAAACCGATTGCGCACCAACCAGTTGCGGGAAGCTTTGAATGAGGCCCGCCGACGGATCACGGGCCAGCGCATCGGTCAACCGGGTGATGGCACGGCCGGTCATCAGGCTGTCGGCATCCAGCACCAGCATGGCGTCATATCCGCCGCCCCAGCGTGTCACCCAATCGGCGATATTGCCGACCTTGCGATCGGTGTTCATCGGGCGGCGGCGGTAGTGCAACCGCAGGTCATTCGGCAGTTCAGCCTTCAGCGCGGCGATGGCGCGATCTTCCTGATCGGCGATCTGCGGGTCGCGGGTGTCCGACAGGATGAACATCGTATAGCGATGCGCGCCGCCGCGGGCGCGCAGCTCTTCCAGCATCGAGCGGGCGTTGCCCAGCACATACCAGGGCACCTCGTTATAGGTCGGGATCAGCAGCGCGACATCCATCGGGGACGGGCGCTCGGGGCGGGCCGTCGCCTGTCGCTGCGACAGCGAATAGAGGCCCAGCAGAACGGTTGAGACGGTGAAACAGATCCAGAAGAAGTTGAAACCGATCAGCGCCAGCAGCACCATTTCCAGCACCGTGAAGCCGTCATCGGCAAACCAGGCGCTCATCACCCAGACCAGCCAGCCGGTCGCCGCCATTGCCGGGGAAAAGGCCAGAACCCGCCACAGTGAAACCGTGCGCGGCGCCTCGCCCCCCGGCGCGGCACTGTCCTGGAACCGTTTCGAGAAGTCCTGAGCAGGCATCTCCAACGGGTTCTTGTCCGGCATGTAGGGCAGCGTCGTCATGCGGTCCACCGGTACAGCCAGACCTCGGACGCGGGGGCGCCGTCTTTGCGCAACTGCGCCCTCAGTTCGACCATCTTGCGTTCGCCGGGATCAAAGGAGAAGGCCAGCCGCAAACCACCGGTTTCCGGATTGCGTTGCAGCACGCCTTTGGAGGTCTCCACATGCGGCGAAGAGACATGAATGTTCATCGCGTCGGGCCCGTCGTGGAACAGTGGGTGATCTTCGAAATCCACCGTCATGATACGTCCGGGATCCCCGAAAATCCGTTTGCCGCCCGCGGTTTCGATGACGCGCGGCATCGGCAGGGCAGGTTCGCCGCCCCAGGTCAGGCGATAGGACAGCTCAACCCGCGATCCCGGCGCATACGGTGTGCGGGGACGCCAATAGGCGACGATATTGTCATAGATCTCCTGATCGGCAGGGATCTCAACCAATGTCACGGCGCCGGCGCCCCAATCGCCTTGGGGTTCCACCCAGAGGCCCGGACGTTTGTGATAATTGGCTTCCAGATCCGCGAAATCGGAAAACGCGCGGGCGCGCTGCATCAGCCCGAAGCCGCGCGGATTGGTGTCCACGAAGGACGAAATCTGCAACTGCCGCGGATTGGCCAGCGGACGCCACAGGGTTTCCCCGTTACCATTGACCACAAGCAGGCCGTCACTGTCATGAACGGCGGGGCGGAAGTCGTCGAACCGGGTGCGATCCGTCGCGTCATATAGGAACATCGACGTCAGCGGCCCTAGCCCCACATGGTCCAGCTCTACCCGCGGGAACAGGGTGGCGGTGACATCCATCACGCAATTGTCGCCCGGCATGATGTCGAAGCGATAGGCGCCCGACACCGAAGGGCTGTCCATCAGCGCATGCACGACCATGTTGCGCTGGCCGGGTTCCGGCGCCTCCAGCCAATATTCAATAAACTCGGGGAATTCCTCTCCCTCCGGGTCGCCGGTCTTCAGCGCCAGACCCCGGGCCGAAAGCCCGTAGGTGTCACCGATGCCGATGGCCCTGAAATAGCTGGCGCCCTGGAACACGCAGAATTCATTCTTGATACCGGGCAGGGACAGCTCGGTCCGCAATCGCAGCCCGGAATAGCCAAGGTTGCCGGTCTCGCTCAGCGCGGGCGCCTTGTCGGTCTTGTCAAACAAGCCCAGGTCGAAGGGCACCGGGCGGGCGGTTCCGTCCTCCACCGTGTTCACGGTGATCGCGCGCGGGAAGTAGAGACCGGGCAGGAAGAAATCCACGTTGTAGCTGCGCTCGGTATCGGACCAAAGCGCGTCCTTGTTGCGGAACCAGCGGGTCTGATACTGCTCATAGGTCAGGTTCAGCCAGTCCTGCGGCACCGTGGGACGGGCGCGATAGGCGCGGGTGGCCAGGTCCTGCGCCAGGCGGACAACCATGTCGTGATCAAAGCGGGTGGCCCCCGCCGCCCAGCTTGGAAGCGCGGTGCTGCTCAAAGCCGCAGCCAGGAAGGAACGTCGGGACATCGACATCATCGTTTTGCCCTCCAGGGTTGGGATTTGAACCAGCCGGCGGCATAGGCGCAGAGAATGATCAATGCAAAGCCTGCAAGGTTAGCTACCGCAGTCATCGGCACGGATCTGCCGGTCTGGTCCAGCACAAAGCCGATCAGGCGGGCCAGCGCCATGGAGAAGACGAAAACGGCAAGGGATTGCTGGCCGACTTTGGTGATGATCTTCAACGCAACCGCCCAGATCTTTGAGGCCAGGCCGTTGCCGCTGGCGATCAGGCGCTTGCCACCTTCGCCCGCGATGACCCAGCCCAGATAGGCCAGTGCCAGGAAGTGGGCATAGCGCAAGAGGCCGAAGTCGGTCTTTTCACGCCATTCGGCGGTCAACGGCCAGGCCGGACGGATTTGTGCCGCCAGATCAGCGTTCCACGCCTCAACCCACAGGAAGACCTTCCACGAACCGAAAGGCGCAGAGAACACCAGAAACGCAGCCGCTGCGATCGTCAGGACCTTGGACACCGGCGGCGCGGGCAGCCAGCCCTTCATGAAGGCAAAGCCGGTGAAAAACAGAAGTTGCCAGCCAAAGGGGTTGAAGAACCATTCCCGCTCGGACCAGGGTTCGGCAGGCAGCTCTGCACCATCGGGACCAAGGCCGATCACATAGGGGTTGGCCGCGGCCCAGATGGCCGCAGAGGTCAGGAAGACCGCCCAGAGGCCCACCCGCTCCAACCCCATCATCAGCGGCATCAGGGCCAGAACGACCAGATACATCGGCAGGATGTCAAAGTAGTTGGGCACATAGGTCAGGGTGAAAAGCCCCACGATCTGTTCCGCCGGCGCCTTGAAGAAATGTCCCAGATTCAGCGCGTTGATATAGTTCTTCTCAAACGCACCGGTCATGTTCAGCGCGGCCATCGACATGGCGATGAAGAAGAACAGGCCGATGTGGGCCCAATAGACCTGCCAGCAGCGAAACAGCACCCGCGCGGTGCCCAGCCACCAGCCGCGGCGGGCGAAGGAGCCGCCAAAGGCGATGGCCGAGGCCATGCCCGAGCAGAACACGAAGATCTCAGTCGCGTCCGAAAACCCGAAGCGCGCCGGGATCCAGCCGGTCCAGCGATTGCCCGGGATATGGGCGCATAGAATGATGAACATCGCGATGCCGCGATAGAAATCCAGCCGTGGGTCGCGTGGCCGGCTGCCCGCATGGGTGGGGGCATGGGCGGCATTGGCCGGCCGGGCCGGAGAAGGGGCCGCAACCTGCGGCAGGGATTGGGACAGGGAAGACGCCATGTGGGGTGGTCTTTTCTTCAGATCTTACTGGGCTGGTACGCTGTGGGCTTCGGGACCCTGGCGGCCCGCGGCAATCATGGCCCGACGGGCGGCGGCGAAATTGTCCTCGTTTCCGCCGCGCTTGAACCGGCGGTCATCCAGGATCGCTTCGACCGCGTCCAACTGCCCGGCGCGCAGTCCGGCGTCAATGGTCATGCGCTCGAACACGTCACGCTGGGCGTGGCTGCCGCCAGCCAGTTGCATGTTGCGGCGCACGCGGGCCAGATGGGCGAAGGCTTCGCCGTAGCGGGCCTCGCCAAAGGCCTCCAGCCCCAGCGCGGCATCGCAGCCCGGATTGCGCATGCGCTGATCCGCTTCGCTGCCGCCACGCTCGGCGTCGCGGTGAATGCGGGCGATCATCTGGGCGGTGGCTTCCGAGCGCTTCTCTGCCGTCAGGGCCAGCAGATAGTGCAGGTCGGCAAAGATCAGCGAGCCGTCCTCGGTCCGGTTGGCCGAGAAATCCGCCATCTCTTCCCAGCGGGAGCCGACATTGACGCCTTCGAGCTCCAGCCGCATCAGCAGCGAGGCACCGTTGGAGATGTCGCGGTAGTCGTCGGTCTTGTCCTTGCGGATCTCCCGGTCATAGAGATCCAGAACGGTGTCGACCTGGCCCAGGTCCAGATGCATCAGCGCCTTGTGCCACCAGACGTGGTAACGGAAGTTGTTGCAATGGGCCCAGGCCGCCTCGCGGCCTTCCAGCCAACCCAGACCGGCCTCGGCATTGCCCGACATTTCATGCACATGCGCCACTGCATGCAGGCCCCAGGCATCGTCGGGCGCCATCCAAAGTGCCTGTTTGCCCGCCAGTTCAGCCTTTTCGTAGGCGCCGGTTTCCTCC
>JALEGX010000030.1 GCA_022763485.1 Paracoccaceae bacterium
AGGCATCTCAGCCGAACTGCCTACCAATACGGCTTTTCAAAAACGCTATTGCCAATCTTTGGGATCAAGCGGCACTATCACGATGCCAGTGAGGTTTTGGAGGAGATTTAGATGCAAGACTACAAGGTTGAACAAGACGATGACATTCGAGGATTAATCCGAAAAGTAGAGGCCGAAATGAGAAGGGGCTGGATATTGCAAGGAGGCATATTCGTGGACAGAAACCCTACTTCTGGTAGCCCAACCTTTCTGCAAGCCCTAGCGAAGTAACTTTTGGTTCGTAGTTGCTAAAGCTGTGCATCGCAGAACTTCGCAACTGGCGCAGCACCGGACATATTGGGTTCAAAACGGACTTGCGCCTGCGCAGTGTTACGAGCATGACCTTGGCAGCAGGCTAGATAGACAAAACTGCGCTCCCTAACAGCGAAAACAACGTTCTCTATGTACCTGGAGTCAATGCTAATTCGGGGTTTTCAAAGTCGACGTCCTGGGCCGATCGTCCAAAACTGTTGCGCTGGCGGTTTTACTGCACGAAGATCGTTTGTAGATTCATCTATTTTACTTCAGGAGCGAATAATGTCCTACGACACCAAATCCGTGACTCTACACATTGATGATATGGACTTTCTGAAAGGCCAGGAGTTTGATTGGTCATTATCGCACGTAGAAGCGACCATCAAAAAGGCCTTCGATAGCACTGACGTAGGCCCAGTGACCAGTTTCAAAAACTTCGGCATGTTGGAGATCGTCCCCGGTACTTCGTACTCCAAGGCTGCGTATGTAGAAGCCGAAAAGGGTTTCTTCATCTTGTCGGGCAGCTTAACCGAACACTTTATTGTTAACTACGCGAGGTGGGACTGAAAGAAGAGCCAAATCAATTTCGCGCCGGACGTATTTGTCTTGCCGACGATTGCCCAATGCTCTGTTAGGGCCGCTTTACGCTCACCTGTGATACTGGTTGCAAGCGCAGCATCGGTAGTTCTGGGCTCACAGCTGCCTTGCGGCAGTGCGGCAGCACATCCGCAGCGAAATCAGGTGTGACCCCAGGCGGGCGATGACTGGTGCCAGCCCAAAACAGACATTCCAAGACAGGTCGGATTGGTCTGCGAGTATTGGAAGGCCATTTGTCAAAACATGAAAAAGGGCGCTCGACGGCGCCCTTGGTTCGTTGGATCTGATCCTTGGATCAGCGGCTGCAGTGGCCAACCAGGTTTTCGTACTGCAGGGTGACCCAACCCATGGCCTGTTCCGGGTCGCGCTCTTCGATCTTGCCGATCATGCTCTCGAACACCTGAGCCGAGCGGCTCTGGTCCACGATGGTGATGTCCTGGCCGGTCATGATGACGCTGTAGAGGAAGAAGGCGATGGCAACCAGCAGGATGCCGCGGGCCACGCCGAAGAAGAAGCCGACGCCCTGGTCGACACCGCCCAGGGCAGAGCGCTGCACCAGCGACGAAAACAGCGGTGTGAAGAAGCTGACGACAATCAGGGTCAGCGCAAAGACCGCGGCGAAGGCGGCGATGATCGACAATTCGCAGCTGTCGGCCAGAAACTCGCCCACGACCGGGATTTCCGTCATCAGCGGCTCGGCCTTGGGGGCGAAGAGAAACGCCAGGATCGCGGCGGCAACCCAGCCCGCAATCGCCATGGCTTCGCGGACGAAGCCCCGGGCATAGGCCAGAAGGGCCGAAACTACGATGATCAGGGCGACGACCCCGTCGACAATGGTGAAACCTTCCATATCCCTCGCCTGTAATCCTGCGAAAATTTTGCGCGACCTTAACCCGCTCCGAAGAATTCTCCAACAAAACCTGTCAGATCCGACACCTGCCGCAAGGACAGGCCGTTGACCGAAACCGATTTTCCGCCGGACGGAGCAATCGCCGCCGAGAAACCAAGTTTTTGAGCTTCTTTCAACCGGTTTTCGGTCTGTGGGGCGGGCCGAAGCGCACCTGAGAGGGAAATTTCTCCAAAAATCACGGAATCTGCGGGCAAGGCGACGTCTTCGCGTGCGCTGAGCAGGGCTGCCGCTACGGCAAGGTCTGCTGCCGGTTCCGAGATCTTCATCCCGCCCGCGACGTTCAGGTAGACATCCAGCCCGGTGAAGGGAATCCCGCAGCGCGCTTCGAGCACGGCGAGGATCATCGCCAGCCGTCCGCCATCCCAGCCCACAACGGTGCGGCGGGGCTGGCTGTGCGGGGAGGGTGCGACCAGCGCCTGCATTTCCACCAGAACAGGCCTGGTGCCCTCGATCCCGGCAAAGACCACCGATCCGGCGGCGGCTTCGCCCCGCTCCGACAGGAACAGGGCAGAGGGGTTGATCACCTCGCTCAACCCGCTGCCGGTCATTTCGAACACACCGATTTCATCAGCGGCGCCAAAGCGGTTCTTGACCGCGCGCAGGATGCGGAACTGGTGGCCGCGCTCACCTTCGAAATAGAGCACCGTGTCGACCATATGTTCGACCACACGCGGTCCGGCGATTTGGCCTTCCTTGGTGACATGGCCGACCATGACAACCGAAATGCCCTTGCGCTTGGCGAAAGTGGTCAGCTCATGGGCGGCCGAGCGGACCTGGCTGACCGAACCCGGGGCGCTGTCGACGTTGTCGGACCACATGGTCTGGATCGAATCGATGATCACCAGCTGTGGGCGCTCCGCTTCCAGCGTCGTCAGGATGTCGCGCAGATTGGTTTCTGCGGCCAGCTGGACCGGGGCCTGGCCCAGACCCAGACGCTGGGCGCGCATGCGGACCTGGGCAGAGGCTTCCTCGCCGCTGACATAAATGGTTTTCAGGCCACTTTGGGCAAATTTGGCCGCGGCCTGCAACAGAAGCGTCGACTTGCCGATCCCTGGATCGCCGCCAACAAGGATGGCAGAGGCCGGCACCAGCCCGCCGCCCAAAACGCGATCCAACTCGTCCAGCCCGCAGCGGGTGCGGGGCGGGGGCGTTTCTTCGGCGGCCAGATCGGTCAGCTGGATGCGCGATCCGCGTTTCTGACCCAGCGATTTGCCCGACGGACCCGCCGACAGCCCCGCGTCTTCGGAAATGGTGTTCCATTCGCCGCAGCCTTCGCAACGGCCCGACCATTTTGAGAAGCTCGCACCGCAGGCCGAGCAAGAGAAGGATTTCTTTGCCATGCTCTGTCAGTGGCAGATGTTTACGGTTTGTTCAAGGGGCGGCGCAGGTGTCGCGGACAGGAGCGAGGCTCTGCCTCGCGCTCCGGAGTTTTGCTGGCGAGATGAAAATGGGAGCGGGCAGAGCGTTCAGCCGCGCAGGCGGCGTTCGGTCAACAGGCCCAGGCCCAGACCCATGAGAATGCAGCCAGTGAAGAGGTAGAGCCCCCAGGCGGTTTCGATTGTCGCCAGACCGATGCCCTTGGCCAGCGTGATGTAGAGGGCGATCAGGAAGATATCGGCCATCGCCAGCTTGCCCAAAATATGCAGCGCGGGCAGGGTGCGCCGGTCCAGCAAATGCCATTGGATCAGCGCCAGTCCGATGGTTTTGAGGTAGGGTGCGAAGATGGCGAAGACGGTAACGACAAGGGCCAGTACGACGTCGCTGTCCCAGAGCGATTGCAGCCCGGTGATCACGCTGATTTCGCTGAGGCCGAATATGGGTAGCAACCCGGCGCGCAGCAGGGGGGCAAACCAGGCGACGGGGTAGAGGATCAGCAGGGCGAGGGTGAGGACGCGTAAGATCATGGGTCAACCAATCTGTGTTGAGCTGACCTAACCACCCAGCCGAGTTTCAACAAGGTTTCGCTTCGGTTTGGAGGGGCGGTTGCGGAATTTTGCAAAAATTCCGAGACGGAAAATTCAAATTTTCCGGGCCGATTTCCTTGCGGGAAATCGGCTGGGCCCGGGGGTCAGCGTACCGCTTCGATAGGACCCTCGGCTCTGCCGTGAATGAACTGGTCCAGGTAAGGGTCGCCCGAGGCGTCCATATCGGCCACCGGGCCGCTCCATTGGATCACGCCGTCATGCAGCATCGCCACGTTGTCGGCAATCGCGCGGACCGAGGACATGTCGTGGGTGATGGTCATCGCCGTGGCGCCCATTTCGACCACGATTTCACGGATCAGATCGTTGATGACGCCTGACATGATCGGGTCGAGCCCGGTGGTGGGTTCGTCAAAAAAAATGATTTCAGGCTCGGCGGCGATGGCGCGGGCGAGGCCGACACGTTTCTGCATGCCGCCCGACAGTTCCGCCGGGAAGCGGTCTGCGACATCCGGTTTCAGGCCGACGCGGCGCAGCTTTTCGATGGCGATCTCGCGGGCCTCGTCCACCGGGCGCTTCAGCGAGCCGCGCAGCAGGCGGAAGGCGACGTTCTGCCAGACGGTGAGGCTGTCAAACAGCGCGCCACCCTGAAACAACATGCCGAAGCGGGCCAGAAACTTGTCCCGATCGCCGCTGTCGGCGGGTTTTCCATCTACCAGAATGGTGCCGCTGTCGGGCGTGATCAGCCCCAGCACGGTTTTCAGCGCTACCGACTTTCCGGTACCGGATCCACCGATGATGACCATCGAGGTGCCCTTGGGGATCTCAAGGTCAAGACCGCGCAATACGTGATTGCTCCCAAACGATTTTTTGACGTTCTGCATGCTGATCATAGCGAGAAGAACACCCCCGTGAGCACGAAATTTGCGGCCAGGATCAGCACCGCTGCGGCCTCGACCGAGCTTTTGGTGGCGCGGCCTACACCTTGCGCGCCGCGGCCCGACTGCATGCCGTAATAACACCCCATCAGCGCCGCGATACCGCCAAAAGCGCAACCTTTGACCAGGCTGGACACCACATCCCGTAGTTCCAGAAAATCAACGGTGTTTTTCAGATATGCGGCCGGGTTGAAGCCCAGGTTCTGGGTGGCAACCACATAGCCACCGGCGATGCCGATGATGTCCCCGATCCCCACCAGCAGCGGAACGGTGATCAGCGCGGCCAACACCCGCGGGGCCACCAGGTATTTCATCGGGTGGGTGGACAGTGTGACCAGCGCGTCGATCTGTTCAGTCACCTTCATGGTGGCGATCTCTGCCGCGATGGAGGAGGTCACGCGCGCCGCGATCATCAGGCCTACCAGCACCGGCCCCAGTTCCCGCACCATGCCGATGGCCACGATCTGTGGCACCACGGCTTCGGCGTTGAAGCGGGCGCCGCCGGCATAGATCTGCAAGGCCAGCGCGGCGCCGGTGAAAATGGCGGTCAGGCCGACAACCGGCAGCGATAGCCAGCCCACCTGCAAGAACGCCTGGGCCAGTTCCCGCGGATAATAGGGCGGGCGCAGCATGTGGCTGAAGGTGTCGACAGCAAAGAGTGTTACCCGACCCACCGCGGCCAGGGCCACCAGCACTGCCCGTCCAAGTCGGGCCAGAAGAGACAGAGGATTCATCCGATGTATCGCCGCATGTAACGCAGACCGATGGAGGTCAGGATCTCATAGCCGATGGTGCCGGCCGCTTCTGCGATGTCGTCCACCGTCTGGCGGTCATTCAGCAGGGTCAGCACCTCTGGATCGTGATCCAGATCCGTCACATCGATGGTGATCAGGTCCATGGAAACGCGTCCCACGATGGGGCAGACACTGTCACCCGAGAAGGTCACGGCGCGGGCACCCATGGCGCGGATCAGGCCGTCGGCATAGCCTGCGGCGACGGTTGCAATGCGCGAAGGGCGCTGTGCGGTCCATGTGTTGGAATATCCCACGGTTTCACCCGGTGCGACATCGCGAATCTGGATGACCGGCAGGTCCAGCGTAACGACGGCCAGCGCGTCCTCGAACGGATGCCCGCCATAAAGGCCGACACCGGGGCGACACAGATCGAAATGGTAGTCGGGACCAAGCAGCAACCCGCCGGTGGCCGCAAGCGAACGCGGCACGTCCAACCCGTCGGTCATCTCGCGGAAGGCCTGCAATTGCTGGGCGTTCATCGGGTGCGCGGGCTCATCGGCACAGGCCAGGTGCGACATGATCAGGGTCGGGTTCTGACCAAGCGCGATGTCACGCAGGGCGCCCCATTCGGCGGGCTCCATGCCCAGGCGGTTCATGCCGCTGTCCAGTTGGATGCCAAAGGGATGTCCGGGCAGCCCCTCAACATGGCGCAGCATCTGGTCGACCGAGTTGAGCATCGGCACCAGGTCATTGTCGCGGATCAATTCGGCGTCGCCTGCGCAATGTCCGGAGAACACGGAAATCACCGGTCCCGGTCCAAGCGCCCGGCGCAGGGCTGCGCCCTCTTCGGCGGCCGCGACAAAGAACTGCCGCGCGCCGGCCATCGCCAGGGCACGCCCCACTTGTCCAGCGTCAAGGCCATATCCATTGGCCTTGACCACCGCTGCGGTTTCACAGCGGGTGAACGAATCCAGCGTTCGCCAGTTGTCGGCGAGCGCGCCCAGGTCGATTGTCAGTCGTGCGGTGCTCATGCCCCGTTCATGACATGGGAACGGCGCGCGTCAAGCAGAATTGTCAGGCTTGTGCGCATCATAGGCGGCCTCAAGCTCGTGACGCAAGAAATCCGCGAAACGCAATGGCGGAAAATTGGGCGTGCCCGTGCCGGCCAGCGGCTCGATCATCGTTTCGACGTGGGGATCGAAGAAGAACGGGATGGAATAGCGCTCCTTGCCGGACCGGTTGATCACGCGGTGCGGTGTCGAGAGCAGTTTTCCGTTCGACATCCGGTGCAGCATGTCGCCCACGTTCACCACCAGCGTGCCGGGGATATAGGGGGCATCGACCCAGTTTCCGGCAGGCGTACGCACCTGCAGGCCGCCCACGGGATCCTGTGCCAGAAGCGTCAGGCAGCCAAAATCGCAATGCGGAGCGGAGCCATAGAGGTCATCGGGGCTGGCCTTGGCCTGCGGGGGGTAGTGCAACAGGCGCAACCACAGGGTGGGGGTGTCGAAGGCTCTCAGGACGTTGTGATCCTCGGCCCCGATGGACAGGAGCGCGATCTTCATCAGCCGCTGACCCAGCTTGGTCATTTCCCTTGTGTAGTGCTCCAGCGTCTCGCGGAAGCCGTCCAGCTCGGGCCACTGGTTGGGGCCGCTCAGGTAGATGTCGGGATCGGCCACCGCGTCTTCGCGCATCATCATGAAGCTGGCGGATTGGTTCGGCTTTGTGACCTCGGCCAGTTCCGAGTTCACGTCGGTGGAGCTGTTGATCGGGATATAGCCGCGGTGGGAGCGGTTCACCTTGATTTTCAGCTTCTCTTCAAGCGGCAGTGCGTGGAAGCGGCGGGAGGCCTCGAACATCGCCTCCGACAGTTCGGGCGCGATGCCATGATCGCGGATGTAGCCAAAGCCGGTGGAGCCATAGGCCTCCAGGAAATCCCGGGCGATATCGGAGTCGGGGCGGTCTCCCAGGTCGATGACCGGGATCTGGGTGAATTCTGTCATGATTTGACCCTTTGATGTGTCGTTGGATAGTGGAACAGGGGCAGGTTGCCCCCTGGCTATCCAGCGAAGCGCTTACGGCGGTGGCCGTAGTGGCGGGCCAGGATCTGGCGCCGCGCAAATGGGGTCAGGGTGTGATCCATGCCAGAGTTCTGTCGCAGCCAGGAGGCTGCGTCAAGGCATGTTCACCGTTCACACCGCTTGCGGTACGGGGATGGCCCGACCGGTTCACCCTCACGGGTGACGCGGTCCCTATGGGTCACTCGGGCATGGTCGCGTGAGAATGCCACCAGATCCGCACCACCGTTGCCAGGCCGGCCTCGTCGAACTCGGCCACCAGGGTGCCATCCAGCTCAAGGCGCGGAAGGGGATCCCCCGGCTTGCGGTCAGGTAGGCCGGTTCCGGTGGAGGCGGCCCAGATCTGAAACAGCTCTTCGCTGGAGACCTGATAGGTGACGTTCCAATGGCCGATGCCCCCGGTTGGGGTTTCGGCCAGCACCTTGTAGGTCAGCGCGATGTCGTCCTGCAGCTTGATGCGGTCCCAATAGCGGGCGCGCGCCTCGAAACTGTCCTGAACCTGAAACGGCGTGTTCCAATATTGGCCGTCTGGGGTGAAAAGGGCTGCGAAACCTTCGGAATCCTGCCCTTCCCAAACCCGTTTGTACGCGGCCATGAAGGTGTGAATACTCATTGAAAATCCTGCTGAGGGTGGATCAATAACCACCCTCATCGTCACCCTGTTGCCAGGGTTTTGCAAGATTGCCAAACCGGGTGAACCGGCCTTCGAACGCAAGGTCAACAGAGCCGATGGGGCCGTGACGCTGCTTGCCGATGATCACCTCGGCTTTGCCGTGCAGACGTTCCATCCGCTCCTGCCAGGCGGCCATTTCATCCAGCCGGTCATCTGATGGCTTTTCCCGTTCCACGTAGTATTCTTCGCGGAACACGAACATCACCACGTCGGCGTCCTGTTCGATCGAGCCCGATTCCCGAAGGTCCGACAGCTGCGGTCGTTTATCGTCCCGGCTTTCCACCGTCCGGCTGAGCTGGGACAGGGCAATCACCGGAATGTTGAGCTCTTTGGCGATGGCCTTCATGCCCATCGAGATCTCGGCGATCTCCTGCACCCGGTTGTCGGCGGTGCCGCGGCAGAGCTGCAAATAGTCGATGACCAGCAGGTCCAGCCCGTGGGTCCGTTTCAGGCGGCGTGCGCGGGCGGCCAGCTGTGAAATCGGCAGGGCAGGCGTGTCATCGATATAGAGCGGGCAGCTTTCCAAGGTCTTCGCCGCTTCCACGAAGCGGCGGAACTCGGCCTCGGTCATGTCGCCCTTACGGATCTGTTCCGAAGGCACTTCGGAGGCTTCCGACAGGATACGCGCGGCCAGCTGTTCGGCGCTCATCTCCAGCGAATAGAAGCCGACAACACCCCCTTCGATGGCGCCTTCGCTGCCGTCGGGCCGCGTGCCGCGCTTGTAGGCCTTGGCCACGTTGAAGGCCACGTTTGTCGCCAGCGAGGTTTTCCCCATCGACGGGCGTCCCGCAAGGATCAGCAAATCCGACGGGTGCAGGCCCCCAAGCTTCTTGTCCAGATCAATCAGGCCGGTGGAAATCCCGGCCAGACCCCCGTCCCGCTGGTAGGCGGCATTGGCGGTGTTCACCGCCTCGGTCACCGCTTTCAGGAAGGAGACAAAACCCGATTCCGTCTGCCCCTGCTCGGACAGTTTGTAGAGCGCCTGTTCGGCCTCGACGATCTGTTCGCGCGGCTCCGAGCTGACCTCGACCCGGCGCGCCTTGCCGGAAATGTCCTGGCCCAGCTGGATCAACTCCCGCCGGATCGCCAGATCATAGATCATCTGCGCATAGTCGCGCACCGCAAAGGCACTGATGGAGGCCCCGGCCAGCTGCACCAGATAGGCCGGGCCGCCCAGTTCCTTCAGCCCCTCATCGTCTTCCATGAAGGCCTTGATCGTCACCGGAGAGGCCAGCGCGTTCTTGGCGATCCGGGCCGCGCAGATTTCATAGATCCGCGCATGCACCGGGTCATAGAAGTGGCTGGAATTGATGATTGAGGCGATCCTGTCGTAGACGTCGTTATTTGTCAGGATCGCCCCCAGCAGTTGCTGCTCGGCCTCGACCGAATGCGGCAGTGCGGCGTCCTGTGCCTCTGCAGGAACCGGCGGCTGACTGCCGTCGAAACTGGTGATCTCGTTCATTTCTGCTCTCTCGGTATGGGCATCAGTCATACGCGGTTTTGGGGGGATCGAGCTATCTGGAAATGTCTGTGGACAAGTTGAGGGACAACTTTCCACCTGACGGGGATAACAATCGATCCGATTCGACCCGCCTCCAATCTAGCACATATTTAGCGGCCGCCCGAGGGGCAGCCGCTAAATATGCTTGTCGCGAATCGATTCGTTTTGGCTTGTCCCCAATCCGTCCACACGGATCAGGCGGGCTTGTTGGCCTCTTGCCAGGCGCGCGGGTCCTTCAGGAAGCTTTCGACCTCGTCCAGCGTCTCGGTCGAAAACGCCTCTTGCGCGCGCGCTTCGGCCAGCACGTCCCACCAGGTGCAGAGGTAGTGCAGTTCAACCCCGTGATCGCCCAGCGTCTTGGTCGTTTCGGGGAAGATGTCATAGTAGAAGATGACCGCGGTATGGCCACAGGAGGCGCCGGTTTCGCGGATCGCATCCACGAAGGACAGCTTCGAACCGCCATCGGTGGTCAGATCTTCGACCAGCAGCACCCGTTCGCCTTCGCTCATCGCGCCTTCGATGCGGGCGTTGCGACCGTAGCCCTTGGGTTTTTTCCGCACATAGGTCATCGGCAGCGCCATGCGTTCGGCCACCAGCGCGGCAAAGGGGATGCCCGCAGTTTCACCGCCGGCGATGTTGTCGAACGCCTCAAAGCCCGCGTTGCGCATCACGGTGACGGTCATGAAATCCATCAGCGTCGAACGGATGCGCGGGAAGGAGATCAGCTTGCGGCAGTCGATATAGCTGGGCGAGGGCAGGCCGGACGCCAGGATATAGGGTTCATCCGTGTTGAAATTGACGGCACCAATCTCAAGCAGCATGCGGGCCGAAAGGCGGGCGATCTCTTCGCGGGTCGGGTAGGAGGTGGGGATCATGGCGGTGTCCTCTCGGATGGGGCAAGGGTTTTCGCAAACCCTCGCAGAGTTCTTCTGAAGAAATTCGGGCGCTCAGGCGTCGACCGACCAATGCAGGGCGAAACCGGGGTCAAAGACGGTCACGGTATGCTCGCCCGCTGGCAGGGTCTTGGGATAAGTCACCTCGGCGTCGCCCTTGGTCAGGGTGATCGTGTCGGTGTTCACCGGCAGGCCGTAGAACGCCGGGCCGTGGTGCGAAACGAAGCCTTCCAGCTTGTCCAGCGCGCCTTCGTTTTCAAAGGCGTGGGCCAGGATCGACAGGGCGTTGGGCGCGGTGAAACAGCCCGCCGAGCAGCATTCGCTTTCCTTGGCGTGGGTCGGGTGCGGTGCGCTGTCGGTGCCCAGGAAAAACCGTTTGTCGCCCGAGGTGGCCGCGGCCATCAGCGCCGCCCGGTGTTCGCCGCGTTTGAGGATCGGCAGGCAGTAGTAATGCGGACGCATGCCGCCCACCAGCATGTCGTTGCGGTCCAGGATCAGGTGCTGCACGGTGATCGTGGCGCCCAGATCCTTATCATTGGCCAGCACATAGTCGGCGCCGTTCTTGGTGGTGATATGTTCCATCACCACACGGAGGCCCGGGGTCGCCTGACGCACCGGATCCAGAATGCGGTCGATAAACACCGCCTCGCGGTCGAAGATGTCGATCTCGCGATCCGTGACCTCACCATGCACACAAAGGGGACAGCCGATTTCGGCCATCTTTTCCAGCACGCCGCGCACATTGTCGAAATTCTGCACCCCCGAGGCCGAATTCGTCGTGGCCCCGGCCGGATACAGCTTGACCGCCTTGATCAGACCGCTGGCATGGGCTGCGGCCACATCTTCGGGATCGGTGTCCTCGGTCAGGTAGAGCGTCATCAGCGGCTCAAACGACATGCCTTCGGGCAGGGCCGCCAGGATGCGGTCGCGATAGGCACCGGCCTGGGCGCCGGTCACGACCGGAGGCACCAGATTCGGCATGATGATCGCGCGGGCAAAGTGGCGTGCGGTTTCAGGCAGCACAGTCTGCAGCATGGCGCCATCGCGCAGATGCAGGTGCCAGTCGTCGGGGCGGGCGATTGTCAGGCTTTGGGTCATGGCGCCGCCCTAGCACAAGGGCACGGGTCGGAAAAGACCGGGATGCGACCCTTTGCCCGGGCGAGGCAATTTGCGCGCTTTTCCCGCGCGCCGTTCCGGGTCACCCTGACCGCGCATGAGGGGAAAAATGCGCAAAACACTGACATTCAGACACAGCTACCCGGTGGCGCCGGATCGATTGTTCGATCTGGTGACGGATCTGGACACGCTGGATGCGGTGACAAAACCCTGGGTGCAGTTCGATCATCTGCCGTCCGGCCAGGTGCGTCAGGGTCAGGTGATCGACGTGGCCATGTCGGTCTTCGGCCTGTTGCCCATGCAACCCTACCGGATGCGGGTCGAGCTTTTCGATCCCGGCACGCGCCGGATGACCACGGTCGAAGACGGGCTTGGGGTTCACAAGCTGACCCACGCGCTGGAAGTGCGCGGCAGAGGCAATCAGGCGCAGCTTCTGGACGTGATAGAGATTGATGCCGGTTGGAAAACGCCGCTTGTGGCGATCTGGGCCTGGCTGGTCTATCGCTGGCGCCACCATGTCCGGTTGCGCCTGCTCAGGGGCTGACCCGGCGCTTCAGGTGACGGGCGGCAGGCGGAAATCACCATCCTGTGCCTGTTGCTCCAATGCTTCCAGACGCCGCCGGAACTTCGGTGCGCGTTGCCGCGACGTGACATTGCGGCAGAGCAGGGTGTTCAGATAGGGCCGCTCTTCGGCGTCCAGCAAGGACATCAGACTGCGCAGATAGGCGACATTGTCGCGTCGCGCGCGGTAAAGCTTGAAGAACGCCTTTTCCGTCAGTTTCCCAGCTCCGGCCAGTGACAGAATCCGATAAAGAATATCCATGTCGATCATGCGGGTCTGAAGCGTGCCGCCCATGTTGCGCAGGCGCAGGCGGGTGACGTTTGGACGTTCGAACAGGGCCGAGTGCATGGCATCCAGATCCTGGCGCGGGTCATAGAGGATGAAGGCCTGATCTGCTGCATCCAGCATGTCCGGCGCATAGCCAAAGCGATCGGTAAAGGAGGTGCGGCGCATCTCGACAAACCGTTCGTCCCATTCGGTGATGCGGGGATCAAGCGTGGCCTGCGGCTGGATGGTGACAACGGTTGCCCCCGGTGAGGCCACGGAATAGGCCGCGGCGGCATAGCCACAGGGGCCGGCACCGTAAAAGATCACGCGGTCGAATTCTTCGAAGAACCCGTCATCGATCAGCTGGTCGAAAAACCCATAGATCCGGTTGTCCCGGAACCATGTATCCCCATCGGAGATCACGCACAGATGTGACCAGCCCTGAGCCTTGACCATGTCAAAGCCCAGCGGTTGGGCCTGATCCGACAGGGAATGAATGCCCTGGATGGTCTCGAAGCTCACAAGAAGGGTATTGTTGAGGTCGACGAAGGTCGCAAAGTGCCTGTCGCCCAGGGGCTGGTACATGCCATGCTCTTCTGCAAGCTTGACCATGCTCTCCTTCCAATCCTTCTTGCTCAGACCGGCAAGGGACTGGTCAAGACTGTTCGATCCATCCTGCATCGCTTCGAATCCTCAGATACTCCGGCAACTCATGTACCGGTTCAGGGTCAGAAGTAGAGGGCAAATGGGGCCAAATTTGGAAAAGAATGGTGCAGTTTCGGGCAATCCCTGCGGCTGTTGGGCCGGGCAAGGTGGCCGTTCAGCCGTCCGTGGCCTGATCTGCTGCGGCCTGACGGCCCAGATTGGCAAAGCCGGTCAGTGTGCGGGCCGCAGCGGGGCTGATCAGGCGGGACGGGGGCGTCATAAGAAGCCGGGCAAAGAGCGCCCGGTAGGGTTCCTGCTGCATCAGGCTGACAAAGCGGGACTTGCGCCATTCCACCGCCTTTTCATGCAGGCGGGCAAGCTTTGCATCTTCCATCAGGCGGGCCCGTTCTGCGGATTGCGCCGCGCCATAGCGTGAGATGCTGGTATCCGTGTCGGTGTTGAAGTTCCGCTCGATCCAATAGTCCAGATCCAGCATGTGATCGGAATGCACAGCGCGCCCGCGTGCGGCCTTCAGCACATAGGTCTCCATCGACCCCAAGGGGTAGTGGTTCAGCTGCACATGCTTGAAATTGGAGCGACCGTAGTTGGAAAAGATCCGGCGTGTCTTGAACTGCTCATCCAGCTCGCGGCCTTCACCGTCAAACCAGCGGTAGTCCTCCAGCCGATCCTCCTGCTGGGCGCGGGGTCGGTGGACCCCCAGCTTCTTGTAGGTGCCGTCATTGCGGTAGAGCGTCTTGAACATCGCCGCACGCCACGGCCAGTGGATCACATCAGGCGCGCAGCGCGTGAAGGTGCGGGTGACGGGCGCATCGTCATAGCGGACCACATCGGCGTTGCCAAACAGCCGCCAGGTCAGCGTGATGGCGTCGGCCTCGGGCAGGGTGGCCAGCAGAGCGGGCAGGGTTCCATCGCCTGCGTGAATATTGACGAACTCATCCACGTCCAGCGGCAGGATCCAATCCGCCTGTTTGACGATCTTCAGCTTCGAGGCGCGTTTGAGGGCGGTGAACTGGATGCCTGCCTGCTCATAGGGGCCGTCATTGCGCTCGTGTACCAGCTCGCCCATTTCGGCCAGCCGGTCCAGCATCTTGTCCGTGCCGTCCTGGCAGTCATTCGAGAACACCAGAAAATCGGTAAAGCCCACAGCGCGATGATGCGCCAGCCATTCCAGCAGGAAGGCCGCTTCGTTGCGGACGGTCAGAACGGCCAGAAAGCGCGGCGCCAAAACTCAGCTCTCCAGATCCAGAGCCAGCGCATAGGCCACGCGCTCGGTTTCTGTCAGCTTGATCTGCAACGCCTGCTGATACAGCTCTTCGAACTCTTCCATCCCGTGCAGCTCCTCGGCCTTGCTACGGTGCCAGTCCAATCCCTTGTTGTGCCAGTAGCGTAGCTGATCATCAGACATCAGGCGATCATATTCCGCCCGCAGCCGGGGGATGTTGCGCTTGATGGTGATGTCGCGGAAATCGCTCCAATCCATGCGGATCCAGTAGTTCAGCCCGATGGAGCGGTCCACATGCAGCGCCCGTCCGCGCTGTCGCTTGATCAGGAAGCTTTCGGCGCTGCGCAGCGCATAGTGGTTGAGCTGCAAGAG
>JALEGX010000031.1 GCA_022763485.1 Paracoccaceae bacterium
CTGATAGCCCATACCGCGCGCGGTGTTGGGGTGGATCTGCATCAGCCCGTAATAGGGCCCGTTGCGCGCCCAGGGGCGGTGCGTGCTTTCCCGGATGACAACCTTGTGCACCAGGCTGCGCGGCACGCCATAATGATCTGCCCAGCGGTTGATCTTGCGCCGCAGCTCAGGCGTCTCATTTGGATAGAGCGGCGGTTCAGAGCGCGTGACCCGGCGCTCATCGCGGCGACGGCCACCACAGGCGGCAAGCAGGGCGGCGGCGGAGAGGATAAGAAAGCTACGGCGTTTCATGGATGGATCAAAGGCCTTGGTTGCAGATGAGGCAACCTTAGTCCTGCGCGAGGGGCGCGCAAGTCAGGGTGTTCCGGATCGGCGGGCTTTGTCCTACCTGTCGCGTTGAAGCCGGCCCTGTCGCGGCCTAGTATGCCGTTGTTTCCATGGCGAGAAATTGAGATGGTCAGATTGAATTCCTTGGCTTTCCTTATGGGCCTGATCGCAACCTGTGCGTCCGCCGAAGACATCACCACCGCCCCTTTGTCCCGCGCAGAGCTTGAACAGCGTATCATTGCCGCCGGAACCTCTGCGTCCGATGGCAGGCGTACAGGGGTTGAGATTGATGGCTGCATGATCACCACCTATGTTCATCAGCCCTATCAAGACCACGGTTGGGTCCTGCACTCCCTGTTCGAATTCGATCTGGGGCAGGTGAAAAGCCAGATCGGAGAAAAATCGCCCGACGGGACGTTCTTTCTGGACGACATGGCGTGGGGGTTTGCGGTTTTCGAAGCAATTCCACCTTACGTCGTGCCGCACGAAATGCCGGAATACCGCAATCCGAAAAATCCCATCCGCAAATCGGAACGGGAGGGCGTGGTCGACTATGTCTGGATCGAAAACAAGTCGTTTCTCATCATCATGGAAAATGAGCCTGGGCCGGAAAAGGTCAGCGATTTTGCCCGGGGATTGATGCGCCTGCGTGCGGAGTTCTGTTTGCCGTCGATGTCCTGACGCCAATGAAAAAGGCCGCTCCCCGAAGGGAACGGCCAATTCTGCAACGGTGATCGGATGGATCAGGCGTTGTTTTCTTCTTCGGTCGCAACCGGTGCGTCGTCGTCGTCAGACGCGGCGGAGCCGATATCGTCGAACAGTTCGGCGATTTCGAATTCAGCAGCGGCTTCCTCTTCGGCGGCCAGTTCCTGGATCGATTTGCCCGACGCCTGCAGTTCGGCTTCTTCTTCCGAACGGGCGACGTTCATCTTGATCTCGACTTCGACTTCGGGGTGCAGCTTGACCGCCAGCGAGTGCAGACCCAGTTCCTTGATCGGAGCGATCAGGGCAACCTGTTTCTTGTCGATGGTGAAGCCAGCTTCGGTTGCGGCGTCAGCGGCGTCACGCGGGGTGACAGAGCCGTACAGAGCGCCAGCGTCCGAGGCAGAGCGAATCACGACGAACTGCTGTCCATCGAGCTTCTCGGCCAGTGCTTCGGCTTCTTTCTTGGTCTCCAGGTTGCGCGCTTCGAGCTGCGCTTTCTGGGCTTCGAAAGCTGCCATGTTGGCTTCGGATGCGGTTTTTGCCTTGCCCTGCGGCAGCAGGAAGTTGCGGGCGTAACCGGGTTTCACGTCAACGACGTCACCCATTTGACCCAGCTTGGCAACACGTTCCAGCAGAATGACTTGCATGTCGGTGTCTCCTTACTTCACAGCGTAGGGCAGCAGAGCCAGGAAACGGGCACGCTTGATTGCACGGGCCAGTTCACGCTGCTTCTTTGCCGAAACGGCGGTGATGCGCGAAGGCACGATCTTGCCACGCTCAGAGATGTAGCGCTGCAGCAGACGAGTGTCTTTGTAGTCGATCTTCGGCGCGTTGTCGCCCGAGAACGGGCAGACCTTGCGGCGGCGGAAAAATGGTTTTGCGGCCATGGTTTAGCGTCCTTTTCTCAAGCGTTGATCAGCGGCGCTCGCGACGGCCGTCGCGTTCATCGCGTTTCTGCATCTGGACCGAGGGGCCCTCAGCGTGCTCGTCGACCTTGATGGTCAGAACGCGCATCACGTCGTCATGCAGGCGCATCAGGCGTTCCATTTCCTGAATGGCAGACGCGGGCGCGTCGGTCTTCAGGAAGGAATAGTGACCCTTGCGGTTTTTGTTGATCTTGTAGGCCATGGTTTTGACACCCCAGTACTCCTGGTCGACCAGCTTACCGCCGTTGTCGGACAGAACAGCACCGAAATGTTCGATGAGGCCTTCTGCTTGCGAGTTGGACAGGTCCTGACGCGCAATCATAACATGCTCATAGAGGGGCATGCTTACTCCTGTTTGTTTCTGGGCGCACTTCAAAGGCCGGGTCCTGAACCCTTTCGCGACCCTGCCACGAGAGGATGCGCGGTTCGTGTGTTTAGCGAAAGGATGGCCCCGTATACAGGGTTTTGGGCGTGGGGCAAGGCCCGAGTTTGGCGCAGCCGCCACGCCCGCCTATTTCCCCCCTCTTGCCCCATTTCTGACGTTTTGTCCGCCGATCTTCGAAGGCAATGAAATCCGAAAGGTTCCGGACGCTTGGCAGCAGACACCGGTACCAGATCGAGCGAGGACAGACCATGACTGCAACCACGACAAACACGTTCCCTCCGACCCCGGAGATCGCGCCGAGTTTTTCGGAGAGCTTTCCCCTGGTCCTGAATTTCCGTGCCGGGGCGACCATCCCCGGCGTGCTGGCCCGCCTGGGCGGGATGGCGTTGGTGCTTGCCTCGGCCCTGATGTGGATCATGCCGGGTTCGCAGTTTGAAACGGAGCTGGTTCTGATCAAGCTGGGCGCGTCCGTCCTGTTCCTGATGGCCGGGGTGGTGTTGCTGGTCTCGGGGCATCCTGACAACCGGCCGGACGCCTATTTCGATCCCATCCGCCGCGAAGTGCGCATTCTGCAGAAGAACAAGAAGGGACGCCCGACCACGGTGCTGCGCCGCAGCTACGATTCGCTGGGTAGCGTCCGCTTCGCCGAACAGACTGTCGAGCTGTACGATCTGGGCGGTCAACGCATCCTGTCCCTGCCGCTTGAGTCGGTTGAGGCCCGCACCGAACTGCGCAAACAGCTGTTCGGACTGGTTGATATCCGCAGCTGATCTTCACGTCTGCGTGAGATTGCACACCCCGGCCCCCTGTGTGGCCGGGGTTGTTCGTTTTCTAACAGAATTTGTTGGGATTTGTGGAATTGCGCAGAGAGGGGTCTGCCCCACATGATGGGGGCATGAAGCGTCAACATGGAGAACCCGACGTGATGAAACCCATTCTTCTCGCCGCCGCTCTGGCAACCGCAGCGGCCACCGCTGGTTATGCTGCACCCGAAAAATACACCCTGGATGCCAGCCACAGCCAAATCCTGTTCAGCTACAACCACCTTGGCTATTCGACCACCTGGGGCATGTTCTCGGGCTTCGAAGGCGAGGTGATGTTCGATCAGGAAAACCCGTCTGCCTCCAGCGTTTCGGTTTCGATGCCGCTGGCGTCGATGTTCACCGGCTGGGAAGCGCGCTTTGACCACTTCATGTCCAAGGATTTCTTTGGTGCGGCCGAAGGCGAGATGATCAAGTTCGTCTCCACCGGGATCGAAGTGACCGGTGACAACACCGCAAACATCACCGGCAACCTGACCCTGAACGGCGTGACCAAGGCCGTCGTTCTGGATGCGCGCCTGAACCAGGCTGGCAAGCACCCGATGGCGGGCAAGGACTGGGCCGGTTTCGACGCCACCACCATGGTGAAGCGCTCCGACTTTGAACTGGGCAAATTCGCACCCTTCGTCAGCGATGAAGTCGAAATCAGCATCTCGATTGAGGCGATGAAAGCCGAATAAGCGCTTTCTTAGCAGAGAGTAACCAGACCGCCGGGGCAATTGCTCCGGCGGTTTTCGTTTGGGCGGATGTCTTTGCGCTTGCGAAGACCGAAGCGCGCTGGCCGGAGCTGTCTTTGCCGCTGACCTTGGCAGCAGGAAGGCCCCACGCATCGCGTTGGTTTCCGCTGGTGCGGGTGGCAATGGGGGGGCGTCCTTGCGGGGACTTGGGAGACATATTTATGGGAGACGCGGCTTTTGGGGCCTGTTCCCAACAACCTGTCCCCAACAAAAGGACCGCCAACCTTGGGCTGGCGGTTCTTGGCAGGATCCGAGGTCCTGGGCGCAATGTCCGGATCAGGAGCCCGATGCCGCGCCTTTGACGGCGGTCAGTTCCACCTGGATCTGCACCGCGAAGGCCAGCGATGTTTCGTCCGGCATGCCCCGGCCAATGTCAAAATCCAGCCGGTTCAGCGTGACGGAGCCGGACATCTTTGCGCTGTCCCCGTCCAGTTGCAGATCAAAGGGCAGGGTTAGCGGCTGCACGCGATCCCGGACCGAGAGCTCGCCGACCGCCTGATAGCCGCTGTCCAGTTTTTCCAGCGTCGCGGTGAACCGCGCTGTGGGGAAGCTGCCGGCATCGAAGAAATCGGCGCCCATGGCCTGATCCGTCACCGACCCCAGCGACAGCGAGGGGATCGAGATCGTGACGTCGACATTGCCCGCGGGGCCGGGGGTAGCCGGGTCGTCAAAGGTGATGGCTGCGGTCCAGTCGGCGAATTCGCCACGCACCTGGCTGCCCATCTGGGTGATTTCCAGCGCAAGCGTGCCCTCGGTCACGGTCCAGTCTGACTGAACCTCGGCCAGTTTGGGTTCATCCACATGTGCGGTTTCCCCGTGCGAGTGAGAGAAGAAGCCGGCAGCAACACCGCCACCCAGTGCCGCGGCCCAGAGCACCAGAGCAACCAGAACCGGTGCTGCGCTGTGCGTCTGCTTGGGCGGGGTCGGCGCGTCATTGCGACCGGGAAGCATCCGGCGCAGGGTCTGATCGCGGTCAACGACATGGTGTTTCAACGCGCCGGCCACATGCAGCACGATGGCCAGGATCAGCACGCGCTCCAGCACCTTGTGCACCCCGGCAAAGAAACCGGCGATTGCCTCGGATTTCGGGACAAAGGGCAGCTCCTGACCGAACGGCCACCAGATCGGGGCAAAGCCGGTTGTTGCGGCGTGGTGGATCCAGCCGCTCAGCGGCACCATGACCATCGAGCCATACAGCAGCCAGTGCACCGTTTCGGCGGCCAGCGCCTCGGCCTTGTGTTCGGCGTTCAACAGGCCGGGCTTGGGTTGGGTCAGCGCCCAGAGGATGCGCGCCAGTGCCACGAAGAATACCGTAACGCCGATCGTCTTGTGCAGGGAAAACAGGAGGGCGGTTCGGCTGACCAGAGCCGGGTCTCCTGAAAAGTCGGGGCTGCGGACCTGATGGGCCAGATCATTTGCAATGATGCCAAGTGGGATCGCAGACAGGATCAGAAGGGCGGTCAGCCAGTGAAAGGTCTTGGCAACGCTGCCGTAGCTTTCGAAGGTGTTGGAACGGGACACGGTCATGCCTCTTGTGCCGGTTTAGGGATATTAGAACATTATCGGATCGTCCGGGTGCGGCAATCGGCATGGCTGCACAGACCCCGTGCGGTCGCGCGCCATGTGTTGACATGCTTGTTTGTCGGGGCCGGGACGTCTAAACCATCGCGTGACACAAGGCAGGAAGGGACCTGGATGACAATCGCATTTGTATTCCCGGGGCAAGGGGCACAGACAATCGGAATGGGCAAGGCGCTTGCCGAGGCTTATCCGGCAGCAAAAGCTGTGTTCGAGGAGGTTGATGACGCGCTTGGCGAAAAGCTGAGTGACCTGATCTGGGAGGGCGAGATCGAGACCCTGACCCTGACCCAGAACGCGCAACCGGCACTGATGGCGACTTCGCTGGCGGCGATGAAGGCGCTGGAGAGCGAAGGCATCGGGATTGACACAGCGACGTTTGTCGCCGGGCATTCGCTGGGGGAATATTCGGCGCTGGCAGCAGCGGGCGCATTTTCCGTCTCGGATACTGCGCGTCTTCTGCGGACCCGCGGACAGGCGATGCAATCCGCCGTTCCCGTCGGCGAGGGCGCCATGGCCGCCATTCTTGGGCTGGATCTGGACGGTGTGCGTCAGGTCGCCGAGGAAGCGGCGCAGGGCGAAGTCTGTCAGGCGGCAAATGACAATGACCCGACCCAGGTTGTCGTGTCCGGTTCCAAGGCGGCGGTTGAACGTGCCGCAGAGATTGCCAAAGCAAATGGCGCCAAGCGCGCGATCATGCTGCCGGTAAGTGCTCCGTTCCATTGCGCCCTGATGCAGCCCGCGGCAGACGCTATGGCAGAGGCTCTTGCGGGCGTTTCGATTGCCGCGCCCAAGGTGCCGGTCATCGCCAACGTCCGCGCCGAGGCCGTGTCAGATCCGGATCTGATCCGTGCTCTGCTGGTCGAACAGGTCACCGGCTCGGTCCGCTGGCGCGAGAGCGTGCAATACATGGCGGCGCAAGGCGTCACCGAAGCGTGGGAAATCGGCGCGGGCAAGGCCCTGTCCGGTATGATCCGCAAGATTGACCGGGCCATCGGCAGCAAGGCCGTCGGCACGCCCGACGACGTGGCCAAGATCGTTGGTGAACGGGGATAAGCGGCGGGGTCTTGCGAGGACCCTGAGCTTTGACTGAATTCTGTACCGCTGTCCGGAAGAGGCGGCGGGGAAAGTGGGAAGAATGTTTGATCTGACTGGAAAAACCGCCCTGATCACCGGGGCATCTGGTGGTATCGGTGGCGATATCGCCCGTGCGCTGCACGCTTCGGGAGCAACCGTGGGCCTGTCCGGGACGCGGGTTGAGCCGCTGGAGGCGCTGGCCGCAGAACTGGGCGAGCGCGCCCATGTGCTGCCCTGCAACCTGAGCGATGCAGAAGCCGTTGAAGCGCTGCCGAAACAGGCCGTGGAAGCCATGGGAAGCGTCGACATCCTGGTCAACAACGCCGGCATCACCCGTGACAACCTGTTCATGCGTATGAAGGATGAGGAATGGGACAGCGTAATCAACGTGAACCTGACCTCGACCATGCGTCTGTGCCGCGGGGTTCTGCGGGGCATGATGAAGGCGCGCTGGGGCCGCATCGTCAACATCTCGTCGGTGGTGGGCGCAACCGGGAACCCGGGTCAGGGCAACTATGCGGCCTCCAAGGCGGGTATGATCGGCATGTCCAAATCGTTGGCCTATGAGGTGGCGAATCGTGGCATCACCGTCAACGCGGTTGCGCCCGGTTTCATCACCACGGCGATGACCGACAAGCTTAACGATGATCAGAAATCCAAAATCCTGACACAGGTTCCGGCCGGTCGTATGGGCGATGCATCCGAGATCGCGGCGGCGGTTCTGTACCTGGCCAGCCCCGAGGCGGGTTACGTCACCGGAACCACGCTGCATGTGAACGGCGGCATGGCGATGCTCTGAGCCGATCGGGCAAATTTTGCGGGTCGCCCTTGTGCTGGTCGTCCCGCATGCCCATCTGCTGCCTCTGAGGCGACAATGCGTCACCTGAGGTCCAGAGTTTCAACGCCGCGAAAGCGTTTGCGTCTTGTGTCGTCTGTGCTATAGGCGGCGCATCTCAAGGGCGGGAGGAGTCGCAAGGCTTCTGTTCAGCCATCCCCGGTCACGACCGGGACCAAGCCGCCCGAACGGGCACAACCAAGCCGCCCGAACGGGCAAGGGCAGAACCGGGTCGGCAGACCCTGAAATACGAGGAATTGACATGAGCGACGTCGCAGATCGCGTGAAAAAGATCGTGGTGGAACACCTGGGTGTGGAAGAAGACAAGGTTGCTGAAAACGCATCCTTCATCGACGACCTGGGCGCAGACAGCCTGGACACCGTTGAGCTGGTCATGGCTTTCGAAGAAGAGTTCGGCATCGAAATCCCCGACGACGCAGCTGAAAACATCCAGACCTTCGGCGACGCAGTGAAGTTCATCACTGAAGCTTCCTGATCTCTGGAATTTTCTGGCGATTTTCGCCTGATCGGCGCTTTCCTCCGGGAAAGCGCCGTTTTTCGTTGTCTGCGGTTACATTTCTCAAACGACACTCATCTTATAGGGGATATGATATACTGTCCCCGATGACTTGGTTGAGGAGACCGTAAGACATGTTGATTTTTCCCACGATGGAGCTGCAGAACAATAAATGTGTAACCCTGGACAAGGGGCGCCTTGAATCTGCGATGCTCTGGCATGTGGATCCTGTTGAGACGGCCCGAGGATTTGCAGCTTCCGGGGCAGAGTGGATCCATGTCACCGATTTGAACGCGCTGGAAGGCGACGACAGCAATGTCGAACTGATTGAGACGATCATTCGAACCGCCGGGGTGTCCGTGCAACTGGGGGGCGGTATGCGCACCCGTGAGACCGTGGAGCGCTGGATCGACAAGGGGGCTGGTCGAATCGTCATCGGCACGCTGGCGGCGCGCGATCCCAATCTGGTGGTGGAACTGGCCAAGAACTATCCCGATCAGATCGTTCTGGCCGTGGATGTCTGGCAGGGCCAGGTGATGACCGAAGGCTGGCGGCAATCGGGGGCCTTCACGCCTGAAGGCTTCATCGAAGCCTTTGGGGATGCCCCCTTTGCCGGAATCGTTGTCACCGACATCGACAGCGACGTGGAAGACACCGATGCACAGCTTGGGCTGATCTCGTCCCTGGCGGACACGGCGCGGGTTCCGGTGATTGCAAGCGGGGTCGTGCACAAGGCCGATGACATCGCGCGCCTGAAATACGTGCGCAACATCGCCGGCGCGCTGGTGGGCCGGGCGCTGTTCCGCAAGACCTTTTCCGTGGAAGAAGCGCTGGAGATCGCCCGCCCGGGTCCGGAGCCTGTTGCAGAGTTCCTGTAAGACCAAAGGGTTGCGGGGGTCGCTGAAACGCCAATGCGTTTCGTGATCTCTGACATCTCCACACGGGGAAAGCCGCCGCAGTGCTTGACGCGCTGCGGCGGTTTCGTTTTGACCGGGGTTTATGGGCGCTGCCGAAGACAGGGGTCGGGTCGGAGATATCCAACCTTGGGAAACGGAATGTCGCCCGGTCGGCACGATAGCCCCCGCAACCCTTGCGCATGTGCAACAAAGCAAGCTATTTGGGTTTGAAATTGCCGAGGCTAAGGAGAGCACAAGATGCGTCGAGTAGTTGTCACCGGATTGGGGCTTGTCACACCGCTTGCCAGTGGGGTCGAGGAAACCTGGTCACGGCTTCTGGACGGGCAGTCGGGCGCAGGTCCGATCACCTTGTTCGATGCGGAAGCCAGCGGCGTGGCGACCACCTACGCCTGTGAGGTGCCGCGCGGTGATGGAACCGAGGGAACCTTCAGCGCCGATGACTGGGTGATCAAGAAAGAGCAGAAGAAGATCGACGACTTCATTCTGTACGGGATTGCCGCCGCCGACATGGCTGTGCGCGACGCGGGCTGGACGCCCGAAGACGAAGACAGCCGTCTGCGTACCGGTGTGATGATCGGGTCGGGCATCGGCGGGCTGAGTTCCATCGCGGACACCGCCGTCATGATCAAGGAAAAGGGGCCGCGCCGTGTGTCGCCGTTCTTTATCCCCGGCGCGCTGATCAACCTGATCTCCGGTCAGGTGTCGATCCGCTTTGGCTTCAAGGGTCCGAACCATTCGGTCGTGACCGCCTGTTCGACCGGCGCGCACGCCATTGGCGATGCCGCGCGGCTGATCAAATCGGGCGATGCGGATGTGATGATTGCAGGTGGCGCAGAGGCGGCGATCTGTGAGATCGGCATCGCGGGCTTCAACGCGTGCAAGGCGCTGTCCACCAAGCGCGCTGATGATCCCAAGGCGGCCTCGCGCCCCTATGATGCGGATCGTGACGGTTTTGTCATGGGCGAAGGCGCAGGCGTTGTGGTTCTGGAGGACTACGAGCACGCAAAGGCGCGCGGCGCGAAGATCTATGCCGAAGTTCTGGGCTATGGCCTGTCGGGTGACGCTTATCACATCACCGCGCCGTCGGAAGATGGTGAAGGTGGTGAACGCTCGATGCGGGCCGCACTGAAAAACGCCGGGCTGGAGCCGTCGGCGATTGACTACATCAACGCGCATGGCACCTCGACCATGGCCGACACGATCGAGCTGGGCGCGGTGGAGCGTCTGCTGGGCGATCACGCGGGCAACGTCACCATGTCGTCGACGAAATCGGCCACCGGTCACCTTTTGGGTGCCGCGGGTGCGATCGAGGCGATCTTCTCGATCCTGGCGATCCGGGATCAAGTTGCTCCGCCGACGATCAACCTGGACAACCCGGCGGTGGAAACGCAGGTGGATCTGGCTCCCAATGCCAAGCGTGAGCGTGAAATCAACGTGGCGCTGTCCAACTCCTTCGGGTTTGGTGGCACCAACGCGTCGGTGATCTTCGGGAAGACCGAATAAATGTGGCGCAGCCTGGCTTCGAACATGCTGACGTTCCTTGTGGTGGCGCTCTTCCTGTCGGGGGGCGTCGTTCTGTGGGGGAAGTCGCAGTATTCGTCCGAAGGTCCGCTTGATACTGCGATCTGCCTGCGGGTGGAACGCGGATCGAACATGGTCCGGGTCAGCCGGGATCTGGAAAGCCAGGGGGCCATTTCCAGTGGCGCGATTTTTCGTCTGGGCGCGGACTACACCGACAAATCCGGGCGGTTGAAAGCGGGCAGTTTTCTGGTTCAGCCGGGCACCTCGATGGAGGAGATCGTTGACCAGATCACCCGCGGCGGGGCCAGCACCTGTGGCACAGAAATCGTCTATCGTATCGGTGTGACGCGGGCGAGCGCGCAGGTCCGTGAGCTGGATCCGGCGACTAACCGCTTTGTTGAAAAGGCGGACTTCATTCTGGGATCGGAAGAGGTTCCGGCGGAATACACCGAAACCCGCGCGCAGTCGGATACGCGGTACCGGATTGCGCTGGCCGAAGGCGTAACCAGCTGGCAGATCGTTGAAGCGCTGAAGGCGGTGGACGTGCTGGAGGGCGAGCCCGGTGAGCGTCTGGGCGAGGGGCTACTGGCCCCTGACAGCTATGAGGTTGTGCCTGGAACGCAGCGTGCCGCCGTGTTGCAGGAGATGCTGGACCGTCAACAACAGCGCATTCAGGCCGTCTGGCAGAACCGGCAGGCCGATCTGCCGCTGGCCAGCCCGGAAGAAATGCTGGTTCTGGCCTCCATCATCGAAAAGGAAACCGGCGTCGCCGAAGAGCGTGGTCTGGTTTCCAGCGTGTTCATCAACCGCCTGAACCGTGGCATGCGCCTGCAGACGGACCCGACGGTCATCTATGGTCTGACACGGGGTGAGGGGATCCTGGGCCGTGGTCTGCGCCAGAGCGAACTGCGCAAGATCACCCCCTGGAACACCTATGTGATCGACGGCCTGCCGCCGACTCCGATTGCCAACCCTGGTCTGGCCAGCCTTGAGGCCGCCGTTGCGCCGGATGTGTCGAACTTCGTCTTCTTCGTGGCGGATGGAACTGGAGGCCACGCCTTTGCCGAAACTCTGGCCGAACATAATCGCAATGTTGCGAAGTGGCGCCAGATCGAAGCGGAACGGGCAAATTCAAACAACTGATTGCCCCGATCAAACACCAAACATAAGCCGCCCCGGGTCGACCCCGGGGCGGCTTTTCTTATGATCGGGCGGGGTTTCGCGCCCTGATCCGGTCCAGCAGACGACCGTCCGTGACTGCAAATCCCACCGCGATGACGGCAAATCCCGCCACCATCGAAAGCGACAGCGCCTCCCCCAGAAAGGCAACGCCCAGGCCGATGGCAAAAGGGGGGATGAGCAGGGTCACAAGCAACAGGTTTGCGGCGCCGGCGCGAACCAGAATGGCGAAATAGAGCCCATAGGCCAAAGCCGTGGACAGAACGGCCAGCCCGCCTACGGCGGCCCATGTGGCCCAGGACAAATCCGGGCTGGGCAAGCCGTCGCGCAGCACGACAAGCGGCAACATCAGCGCGGTGCTGCCTGTCACCATGCCAAAAGCGTTCACCAGAGGCGGGTATTGCGACAGGCGCAATCTGCCCCAGACCCCGGCAAAGGCATAGGACAGGGCCGCGCCCAGAACGGCGAGCTGCGCCAGGTCGCTGGGGTCGAAACCGGTGAGCGCCTCTGGCCCCATGATGACCGCAACACCCAAGATGCCCAGCAACGCGCCGGCGATCTTGCGCGCGGTCAGCGGTTCATCCTTCAGGCAGAGGCCTGCGACGACGGCTGCAAACATCGCGGTGGTGCCGTTCAGGATAGAGGCCAGGCCGCTGTCGATACGGGTCTGCCCCCAGAAGATCAGGGTAAAGGGAATGGCGTTGTTGAGCGCGCCCATGACCAGATAGGCCGCCCAGGCGTGCAGACTGCGGGGGATCCGGAAGCCTTTGACGCGCAGGATCAGCGCCAGAACGGGGACCGAGAGTCCGACGCGCAACAGTGTGACGGCGGTTGGTTCAAGCTCTACAAGGGCGATTTCGGCAAAGAAGAAGGAGCCTCCCCACACCATGGCCAGGGCCAGAAGCAGGAAGATGGAAGTGAGGTCCAGCACGGGTGCGGGTTTGTCGGTCATATTCGGGGTCCGATTTAGAGAATTCAGCATTGAACCTAGGTTAGGACACCGTCGTCACGCGATCCGTTTCCTGCGGGTTCCGCCGGTCTCGCACCGAAACTTCGTGCCGCCCGGATCCCCGAAAGTTGGGGCCTGCGGGGGATTTGGGGCGGTGTTAACGGGGCGGTCTGCTGATTGGGTGATCTCGCAACGCATTGACTTTTAACGTTTATTCGTGCCTTCTGGTTGCGCTGGAAGGGGCGTTGGGCTGGTCTGCGATCGGCTGTTGCGTCTCTCTTGTGCGGGGAAAGTTCACTCACGCATGAGGTAGGCAAGAAACGATGACATTGAAAACCCCGGAAGAACGGATCCAGCAGACGACCGATTTGCTTCGTTCGCTGCAGGATTCGATCGGCGCCCTGCGGCAAAAGGCGGAAGACCTGCGCCAAAGGATCGAAGCCGGGGAGGATTCAGACCTGATCGGATACAGCAAGGACATCGCGCGCGTCGAGACATTGATCCGCGCCTGTCAGAAAGTGGAGGCAAGCCTTGTCGAACAACAAGACCGGCATTCGGGACAAGCAAACGGCTGCTCAGCCCTCGACCTTGAGCAGGCTCGATTTGAAATCGGGTGCAGGTTGGCTCGCCTCCGCACCTGCTGCGATCCAGGAGGCGTTTCTGAGTGAAATCGGGGAGGGGGGGCTGCGTGCCCTCCCTTTCCTTTTCGAGTTCTGGGCCCATCCGCATCAATTGCCGCCGGAGGGGCCGTGGAGGTCCTGGGTGATCCTGGGCGGACGCGGCGCGGGCAAGACGCGCGCGGGGTCGGAATGGGTGCGCAGCAAGGTGGAAGGAGCGCGGCCACTGGATCCGGGTGCCTGCCGCCGTCTGGCGCTGGTGGGGGAAACCTATGATCAGGCGCGGGATGTGATGATTTTTGGCGACAGTGGCATTCTGGCCTGTTCACCGCCGGATCGCACACCGGTCTGGAAAGCCGGAGAGCGGCGGCTGATCTGGCCCAATGGCGCAGAGGCACAGGTGTTTTCCGCCCATGATCCCGAAGCGCTGCGCGGTCCGCAGTTCGACGCGGCCTGGGTGGATGAACTGGCGAAATGGCGCCGGGCCGGGGAATGCTGGGACATGCTGCAATTTGCGCTGCGGCTGGGGGAACATCCACAGGTCTGCGTGACCACGACACCGCGCAATGTGACCACCCTGCGGGAGCTGCTGGAGCGCGAGAGCACCGTTGTCACCCACGCCGCGACCGAGGCGAACCGGGCCTATCTGGCGGAAAGCTTTCTACAGGAGGTGCGCGACCGTTATGCCGGGACCCAGCTGGCCCGGCAGGAACTGGACGGCATTCTGGTGACTGAGGTTGAGGGCGCGTTCTGGTCGGCGGCCGAATTTGAGCGCGCACGAGTGTCCCAGATACCCGAGCTGGATCGCATCGTGGTGGCGTTGGATCCCTCTGTCAGTGCGGGCAAAGGCAGTGACGCCTGCGGCTTGGTTGTGGCCGGGGTGCGCATGCAGGGGCCGCCACGGGACTGGCAGGCCTATGTGCTGGCCGACAGGACCGTGCAGGGTGTTGGGCCGCTGGGCTGGGCCGAAGCGGCGGTCGCGGCCTTCCACGAATTCCGGGCTGATCGGCTGGTGGCGGAGGTCAATCAGGGCGGGCAACTGGTGGAGGAAGTGGTGCGCCAGGTCGATCCGCTTGTACCCTTCAAGGCGGTTCATGCCAGCCGGGGCAAAGCCGCGCGGGCCGAACCGGTTGCCGCGCTCTATGAACAGGGGCGGGTGCGTCATGTGGCGGGCCTGTCGGCGCTCGAAGAGCAGATGTGCCAGATGACGCCGCAGGGGTTTCAGGGGCAGGGATCGCCGGATCGCGTGGATGCGCTGGTCTGGGCTTTGCATGAACTGGTGATCGAAGCCGGCGCCACCTTCCTGCGCCCCCAGGTGCGCTGTGTCTGACGCGGGTCCGCCTGTTGCGTTGCCAGCGCACGGGGTGTTTGCGGTTTCGGAAGGCTGATCAGCGATAACGTTCCTCAACAGATCACGACGGTGTCTGCGCACCGGGTTGAACAGATGAGGAGCAGAAACATGGTTTTCGATTTCCTGCGCCGGGGCCGAGAGGCCGCGCCTACGGAAACCAAGGCCAGCGCCGCGGGGGCGGTGGTGTCTTGGCAGGGGATGGGGCGTGTCGCATGGAGCGCACGGGATGTTGCCTCGCTCACGCGGTCGGGCTTTGCCGGAAACCCGGTGGGGTTCCGCGCTGTCAAGCTGATTGCAGAGGCCGCCTCAGCGCTGCCGCTTGTGCTGCAGAACCGGACACAGCGATTTGAAACGCACCCGCTGCTGGATCTGATGCGCTGCCCGAATGCTGCCCAGGGCCGGGCCGAGTTGCTGGAGAGCCTGTATGGTCAGCTTCTGCTGTCCGGGGATGCCTATATCGAAGCGGTTGCGGGCGAAAGCGGCCTGCCGCTGGAACTGCATGTGCTGCGCTCTGACCGGGTGCGGGTGGTTCCGGGGGCTGATGGCTGGCCGGTGGCCTATGACTACGCAGTGGGCGCAAAGAAGCATCGGTTTGATGCATCCGGGGCGCTTTCCCCGATCTGTCATGTCCGCAGCTTCCACCCGCAGGATGACCACTATGGGCTGCCCCCGCTTCAGGCGGCGGCCACGGCGGTGGATGTTCACAACAGTGCTTCGCGCTGGTCGAAGGCGCTGCTGGACAATGCTGCGCGCCCGTCCGGGGCGCTGGTCTGGCGCGGCGCGGATGGCCAGGGGGTCATGGCGGACGAACAGTTCCGCCGCTTGAGCGATGAAATTGAGGCCAATTATCAAGGCGCGCGGAACGCCGGGCGGCCGATGGTGCTGGAAGGCGGGCTGGATTGGAAGCCGATGGGCTTTTCGCCCTCGGACATGGAGTTCCAGAAGACCAAGGAGGCCGCCGCACGGGAAATCGCCGTGGCCTTCGGGGTGCCGCCGATGCTGTTGGGCATCGTGGGGGACGCGACCTATGCCAACTACCAGGAAGCCAACCGGGCGTTCTATCGCCTGACGGTACTGCCGCTGGTGGCGCGGGTCTCTGCGGTGCTGTCCAACTGGCTGTCGGGCTATGCGGGTGAGGTGATCGAGCTGAAACCCGATCTGGATCAGGTGCCGGCCCTGTCTGCCGAGCGGGATGCGCAGTGGAAACGGGTGGCAGAGGCGGATTTTCTGACACCGCAGGAAAAGCGGCGCATGTTGGGCCTGCCGATTGAGGCGCCGGGCGGTCCGGACGAAGGCGACACGGATGTCTGATCTTGGGCGTGGGCGTGCGGCATTCGAATGCGCGCCGGGTCTGCGGTTGGCAGCGCATGAGCGGGTCAGCCAGATCCATCACGACAACATCAACCGACGCCTGGACCGGCTGGAAGAGATGCTGGAACGCTTGGAGCGGCGTCTCTGGTTGACGGTCTACGGGGTGGTTGCGGTTATCCTGGCACAAGCGTTCCAGTCCGTACTTTCGGCCGCACAACTCCATTGAAACAACAGGTTACCAGGAGAAGTTCATGACTTCAGATATGGGTTTGGAGCACAAGTTCGCGCGTTTCGGCGCTGAGGTGACGCTGAGCGACGGTGCAGTGATCGAAGGCTATGCCAGCCGGTTCAACGAAGTGGATCACGGCGGTGAAATTGTCATGGCCGGGGCCTATCGGGCGTCGATCAAGCGGCTGGCGAAAAAGGGGCAACGGGTCAAGATGCTGTGGCAGCACGATCCGGCGCAGCCCATCGGCGTGTGGGATGAGGTGCGCGAGGACGCGACGGGCCTGTGGGTCAAGGGGCGGATCCTGGACAGCACCCAGAAAGGCAGTGAAGCCGCTGCCCTGATCCAGGCTGGAGCCATTGATGGCCTGTCCATCGGGTTTCGCACCCGGCGTGCGCAACGCAATGAAAAGGGCCAGCGGCTCTTGACCGAACTGGAGCTCTGGGAGGTGTCGCTGGTGACCTTTCCGATGCTGCCCAGTGCGCGGGTGGCGGCCAAGGGCGACGCGCCCCAAGCCGACGATGCCCTGCGCGAATTGGCGGCGGTCCTGAAGGGCGCGCGGCTGTCATCGGCGCGGGATTGAGCGCCGCAAACCCCGTCTGAAATGAGGATCTGCAATGAACGTGACCGAAAGCTCGGCCCCGGCGGGCGAGCGTCTGACCCTGGTGCATGAAGTCAAGCAGGCCGTCGAAGGCTTCGTGAATGATTTCAGCAACTTCAGGGGTGAAGTTGAGAAGAAAATGCAGGAGCAAGAGAAGCGAATGACCATGATGGATCGAAAAAGTATGGTGGCAAATCGTCCGCAGCTGGCGGCGGCCGTGGTGCAGGATGCACCGCATCAGAAGGCCTTTGATGCCTATGTGCGCACCGGCGATGATGACGCGATGCGCGGCCTGGATATGGAGGCCAAATCCATGTCGACCGCGGTGAATTCCGATGGTGGCTACCTGGTGGATCCGAAGACCGCGGAGATGGTGAATTCGGTGCTGCGCAACGCGGCCTCCATCCGGTCGATCGCCAGCGTGGTGCATGTGGAAGCAACGTCCTATGACGTGCTCATCGACCATACCGATATCGGCGCGGGCTGGGCCACGGAAACCGATCCGTCGACTGAAACGTCGACACCGTCCATCGACCGGATCACCGTACCGCTGCATGAGCTCTCGGCGCTGCCCAAGGCGTCCCAGCGGCTGCTGGATGATGTGGCCTTCGATATCGAGAGCTGGCTTGCCGGCCGCATCGCGGACAAGTTCGCCCGGGCCGAGGCCGCAGCCTTCATCAACGGGGACGGCGTGGACAAGCCCACTGGTTTCCTGACCCACACGGCGGTGGACAATGATGTCTGGGCCTGGGGCAATCTGGGCTACGTGCCGTCGGGAACCGCCGGGGCCGTGGACGGGGATGACATCGTCGATCTGGTCTATGCGCTGGGGGCGGAATACCGCGCCAATGGCACCTTCGTGATGAATTCGAAGATGGCCGGTCAGATCCGAAAGCTCAAGGATGCCGACGGTCGCTTCCTGTGGTCTGACGGTCTGGCCAGCGGTGAACCGGCGCGCCTGATGGGGTATCCGGTGCTGATCGCCGAAGACATGCCCGATCCGGCGACCGACAGTTTCTCGCTCGCGTTTGGCGACTTCGGTGCGGGCTACACGGTTGCGGAGCGCCCCGATCTGCGGGTTCTGCGTGATCCCTTCAGCGCGAAACCGCATGTGCTGTTCTATGCCACCAAACGGGTTGGCGGTGATGTCAGCGATTTCGCCGCGATCAAGCTGCTGAAGCTGGGCACTGCCTGAGCCTCTTGGGATCCGGAGCCGTGACCGGCTCCGGATGGGGGCGCGGGGCGATGCAAGCGCCATGCTGTCTAGCTGCTCTCCTCCGTCCAAGCGGCATGGAGCGTCCCGCGCCCGATTTCTGACATCCCAGATCAGACTGCCCCGAGAGGTGCGTTGCAGTGGAGTGAATTGATGATGCTGATCGAAACAACAACCATCCAGGATACGGCGTTGCCGGTGGATGCCTTCAAGGCCCATCTGCGCCTTGGCACCGGGTTTGGCGAAGACACGGTCCAGGACGGGGTGCTGAAGGGGTTTCTGCGTGCTGCGATCGCCGCGATCGAGGCCCGCACGGGCAAGGCGTTGCTGGAACGGAGCTTTGCCTGGACGGTGAACCGCTGGGGCTCACCCGAGCGCGAAGTGCTGCCGCTGGCCCCGGTGTCAAGCCTTGCCGGGTTTGTCCTGATCGACGGAGACGGGAATGAAACGGTGCAGCCAGCCGAAACCTACCGCCTGCAACAGGATGGGCACAGCCCGTCGGTACAAGCCGTGGGGCCTGGCCTGCCGGTGATCGGGCCGGGCGGTTCGGCACGCATCTCGTTTGTCGCCGGAATGGCGGCAACCTGGGCAGAGCTGCCCGCCGATCTGGCCCAGGCGGTGCTGCTGCTGGCGGCGCATTACTACGAATACCGCAATGAAACGGCGCTGGGGGATGGGTGCATGCCCTTTGGCGTGACCAGTCTGATCCAGCGGTACCGGCCGATGCGCCTGGGGGCGTTCCAATGAGCGCGCCCAGACTGAACCGGCAGCTGGTGCTTGAGACGGCAACCCGCACTCCGGATGGCGCAGGCGGCTTTTCCCGGATCTGGACCGCCATTGGTACGCTCTGGGCCGAAGTGCGCAGCCGCAGTGGTCGCGAGGTCGGCGGTGGTGAAACCACGCTGTCCCGTGTTGCCTATCGGATCACGGTGCGCGCCTCGCCGGTTGGGGCCGCGTCGCGCCCGGCACCGGGCCAGAGGTTCCGCGATGGATCGCGCCTGTTCCTCATCCGTGCCGTGACGGAGCAGGACCAGGAAGGGCGGTACCTTCTGTGCTTTGCCGATGAGGAGGTCGTGACATGAGCTATGCGATGGGGGGCGCGCTGCAGGCGGCGGTGTTCCAGCACCTGCTGAACGATCCCGGCGTGTCTGCGCTGGTGGGGGCAGACATCTATGACGCCGCGCCCAGCGGCACCCTGCCGGAAACCTTTGTGACCCTTGGCCCCGAAGAGGTGCGCGACCGGTCGGACAAATCCGGTCCCGGCGCCATTCACCGCTTCACTGTGACCGTGTTGAGCACGGCCGCCGGATTTGCACCGGCCAAGGCCGTGGCTACAGCCGTGGGGGACGCGCTGCTGAACGCGCAGGTGCCGCTGTCGCGGGGGCATCTGGTGGGGGTGTGGTTTGAACGTGCCTCGGCCCGACGGACCGGGCGCGCCGGGGAATTCCGCCGGATCGAGATGCGCTTTCGCGCGCGGGTCCAGGACGACTGACTTCTGAAACGAGATTTGGAGAATTCGACATGGTGGCTCAAAACGGCAAGGACCTGCTGGTCAAGGTGGACATGAATGGCAGCGGCTTGTTCGAGACGATTGCAGGTCTGCGGGCAACGCGGGTCAGCTTCAACGCGGAAAGCGTGGATGTGACCAGTTTGGAAAGCCAGGGGGGCTGGCGTGAACTGCTGTCCGGGGCTGGTGTGAAATCGGCGGCGATCTCCGGATCCGGCATCTTCAAGGATGCAGGGACGGATGAACGGGCGCGACAGCTCTTTTTTGATGGGGAAACCCCGGCCTTTCAGGTGATCATTCCCGATTTCGGCATCGTCGAGGGCCCGTTTCAGGTGACGGCGATCGAATACGCGGGCAACCACGACGGTGAAGCGACCTATGAGTTGTCGCTGGCCAGCGCCGGGGAGCTGAGTTTTGTCGCGATCTGATCCGGTGGAGAACCCCTGGGCCGGAGAAGTGTCCCTGCGGATTGATGGCCGGGACCTGCGCCTGAAGCTGACCCTTGGGGCACTGGCCGAATTGGAACAGGCGCTGGAGGCGGGATCGCTGGTGGAACTGGTGGAGCGGTTCGAGAACGGCCGCTTTGCAACCGCCGATGTTCTGGCACTGCTGCGCGCCGGTTTGCGCGGCGGTGGTCATGACCTGCCCGCCGATTTCCTGGAACAGGCGGATATCGAAGGGGGGCCGGTGCTGGCGGCACGCAAGGCGGCAGAGCTGCTGGTGCGGGCCTTTTCCCTGCCGGGCGAGGCATGAACGCCTTTGACTGGCCGGTCCTGCTGCAAGTGGGGTTGGGGCGGTTGCGTCTGACCCCGGACCGGTTCTGGGCGCTGACGCCGGTGGAACTGCGCCTGATGGCGGGTCCGGCCAAGGGCCCGCCGGCGCTGGGTCGCAGTGGGCTTGCCGCCCTGATGAAGAGCTTTCCGGATCTGCCGGAACAGCCGCGCAAAGGAGAGACGGATGAGTGAGGATACCGCAGTCGAGGATCTGGCCCAGCAGGGCGAGGCGTTGACCGACAGCCTGGGCGGCGCAAGTGACATGGCCGCCCAGTTCAGCGACGAGCTGAAACGAATGCGTGAAACCTTCGCAGCCACAGGGCACGATGCAAAAGTGCTGGAACGGGGCATGTCGCGCGGATTGCGGCGCGCCTTTGATGGCGTGATCTTCGGAGGTCAAAGCCTGTCGGACGCGCTGGAGAGCATGGCGCGCTCGATGATCCAGACCACCTATTCCGCTGCCATCAAGCCGGTGACCGATCATTTCGGCGGGCTGCTGGCGCAGGGCGTGACCGGCCTGGTGCAGGATATTCTGCCCTTTGCCGATGGCGCCGCGTTTTCCCAGGGCCGGGTCCGGCCTTTTGCCAATGGCGGTGTCGTTTCCGGGCCGGTGCATTTTCCCATGCGCGGGGGGATGGGCCTGATGGGTGAAGCGGGTCCCGAAGCCATCGTGCCGCTGGCGCGTGGGATGGATGGCAAGCTGGGGGTCCGCTCGGCCGGTGGGGGGGCGGTGAACGTGGTGATGAATATCTCCACCCCCGATGCAGAGAGTTTCCGGCGCAGTCAGGGACAGATCGCAGCCCGCATGGGGCGCGTGCTGCAACAGGGCAGACGCAACAGCTGAGGAGGGCATAAGAAGATGGGATTTCATGAGGTACGCTTTCCTGCGTCGCTCAGCTTTGGCTCCGTCGGGGGGCCGGAGCGGCGCACGGATATCGTGACGCTGGCCAATGGCTTTGAAGAGCGCAACAACCCCTGGGCGCATTCGCGCCGACGCTATGACGCGGGTCTGGGAATGCGGTCGCTGGATGATGTGGAAACGCTGATTGCGTTCTTTGAGGCGCGCCAGGGCCAGCTCTATGGGTTTCGCTGGAAGGACTGGTCCGATTTCAAATCGGGCCGGGCCACGCAGGACGTGGCCTTTGACGATCAGCTGATTGGGACCGGGGATGGGGCGACAACAGTGTTCCAGCTGTCCAAGACCTATCGGTCCGGCAGCCACAGTTACGCCCGCCCGGTCATGAAGCCGGTGTTGGGCAGCGTCCGTGTTGGGGTGGCACAGGATGAGATGCGCGAAGGCGTAGATTTCGACGTTGATACGGCAACCGGGCGTGTCACCTTTGCCCAGCCTCCGGTTGAGGGGCAGGACATCCACGCAGGCTTCGAATTCGATGTGCCGGTGCGGTTCGATACGGGCAGCATCCAGACCAGCGTGGCCAGCTTCAAGGCTGGCGATGTCCCCAATGTGCCCGTGGTTGAGGTGCGTGTGAAATGAGTGGTATGGACGCCGCGCTACAGGCGCATCTGGAAAGCGGTCTGACCACGCTCTGCCGGTGTTGGGCCATCCGTCGGCAGGATGGGCAGACCTTTGGCTTTACCGATCATGACCTTGACCTGTCCTTTGATGGGGTGCTGTTCAAGGCGGACAGCGGTCTGACTGCGCTGGCGTTGCAACAGAGCACGGGACTGTCGGTCGACAACACCGAAGCCATGGGCGCGCTGAGCGATGCCTCCCTGCGGGAGGAAGACATCGCGGCCGGGCGGTTTGACGGCGCAGAGGTTTCGGCCTGGCTGGTGAACTGGGCGGATGTGGATATGCGCCATTTGCAGTTTCGCGGCACCATCGGCGAAATTCGCCGCTCGGGTGGCGCGTTTCAGGCAGAGTTGCGCGGGGTGTCCGAACAGCTGAACCGCCCGCTGGGCAGGGTCTATCAGAAACCCTGCAGCGCCGTCCTGGGGGATCGCGCCTGCGGCTTTGACATGGACCAGCCCGGCTATGCCATCGAATGCGACGTGCAGCAGGTCGAGGGTGGCCAGCGCTTTCTGTGGGACGGGTTGCCGGGATTTGACCCCAAGTGGTTCCAGCGGGGCCGTCTGGTCGTCCTGAGCGGGGCCGCAGCGGGCCTGTGGGGCACCATCAAGAGCGACGGCGAAGACGGGCAGGGGCGGAGCATCCTGTTGTGGGAGCCGATTCGCCAGGCCATTCTTGCGGGGGACCGGGTGAGGCTGGAGGCGGGCTGTGACAAGCGGCTGACCACCTGCCGATTGAAGTTCGACAATGCGCTCAACTTTCAGGGCTTTCCGGATATCCCCGGCGAAGACTGGGTGATGGCGGTGCCCAAACAAAGTGGCGCCAACACCGGTGGGAGCCGCAGATGAGCGGCCGGCCGGAAATCGTGAGCGCCGCGCGGGCCTGGATCGGGACGCCGTATCGGCATCAGGCGGCGCGCAAGCAGGCGGGCTGTGATTGTCTGGGGCTGATCCGCGGTATCTGGCGCGAAGTCTGCGGACCGGAACCCGAAACACCACCGCCCTATACGATGGATTGGTCGGAACCCCAGGGCGAAGAGCGTCTGTGGCAGGCGGCGCTCAGGCATCTGGTGCCGAAACCCCTGGACCACGAAGAGCCCGGTGATGTGCTGCTCTTTCGTATGCGCCGCGGGGCAGTGGCCAAACATCTGGGCATCCAGTCCGAAATCGGACCGGCTCCCCGTTTCATCCACGCCTACAGCGGGCACAGCGTTGTCGAAAGCCCGCTCAGCGCGCCCTGGCGACATCGGCTCGTCGGGCGTTTCGAATTTACTCTGGAGGGGTAATCATGGCCACCATTCTTTTCTCTGCGGTGGGTGCCGCGCTGGGCGGGGCAGCAGGTGGAA
>JALEGX010000032.1 GCA_022763485.1 Paracoccaceae bacterium
GGCTGTCCCAGCGACCCGTCCGCCAAGCCTCAGCAATCCGGTTCTTCTCTAGAACCAGATGCGGAACGCCAAGACGACCAAGATGCTCACTCAAAGCAATCCCAGCCTGACCACCCCCAACAACCAATGTATCCGTTTGCTCAGATCCCACCCGGTAATCCTTTCCTGTTTTTCCCGGAAGTCGCGACCGGCAGATCAAGGGCTGCGCGGGCAACTTCGTACGGGCCCCGAAACGGGGATGTTCGCTCCCAGAGATTTCACACACGCAGGTTTGAATAAATTACTGTCTTTCTCACAATTGATTTGGATTTTTCTAATCAACCGCCGGCCGCTACAGGTATCTTTCGCGTCCGGCGCTAGTCCACCACCCGCAGGGTCAGGTTCAGACGGCCACCTTTGGGCAGCAATCGGGACGATTTGAACCGCACGCGGTCGATCCCGTGGTAGGCAAGTCGCGCCTCGCCTCCCATGACGACGACATCCCCGGATCCCAGCCAGACGGATTCGGTCTTGCCCTTACGGGTCAGGTTGCCCATCCGATAGAGCGCCTCATCCCCAAGCGAGATCGAGAGAACAGGAAAGGAGAAGTCGGCTTCATCCTTATCCTGATGCAGGCCCATCTTCGCAGTTTCCCCGTAGTAGTTGATCAGGCAGCAGTCGGGGCGGCGGTCCAAGCCGGTCAGATCGGTCCAGATCTTCAATATGGGGTCGGGAATCGGGGGCCAGGACTTGCCCGACGGATGCTGTTCGGCATAGCGATAGCCTGAGCGGTCCGAATACCAGCCATATTTCCCGGCCGAGGTCATACGTACCGACATCTGCCCCCCACCCGGCACAACAGGTGAAAAGAGCGGCGCCGCCTTCAGAACCGGGCGCAGGCACTCGATCAGCGCCGCCTGGTCCTGGGGTGACAGGTGGTCCTTGTGTATTTCAAATCCGCGGATTCGCAGCACGGGCATCTACAGTGTTCCACTCGGTGCCAGCGCGCCTCAAGAATCCTCGCAGATTCGTGAAATGTGGGCGCACTGGGCGGTTGCAGGGGTCAAACCTGCTCCCTATATACGCCGGGACGCATGAAGAAACAGGGTTTCCTCATGCACCTGAATCGGGGCCAGGATGCCAAAATGGGTTCTGGTCTCGGGACATCGCCTTGAAGAGTAAAAGGGATCAAAAATGAGCAAAGTTATCGGGATCGACCTCGGAACCACCAACTCGTGCGTTGCCATCATGGACGGCTCGCAGCCCCGCGTTATCGAAAACGCCGAGGGCGCACGCACCACCCCTTCGATCGTGGCCTTTACCGACGATGAACGTCTGGTGGGTCAACCGGCCAAGCGTCAGGCCGTCACCAACCCCAGCAACACCGTCTTTGGCGTCAAGCGTCTGATCGGCCGTCGCAACGATGACCCGGCTGTCGCAAAAGACAAGAAAATGGTTCCGTTCAACATCGTGGACGGCGGCAATGGCGACGCATGGGTCGAAGCCAAGGGTGAGAAATACTCCCCGTCGCAGATTTCTGCCTTCACTCTGGGCAAGATGAAGGAAACCGCCGAATCCTACCTCGGCGAAGAAGTGACCCAGGCGGTCATCACCGTTCCTGCGTACTTCAACGACGCCCAGCGTCAGGCCACCAAAGACGCCGGCAAGATTGCCGGTCTGGAAGTTCTGCGCATCATCAACGAGCCGACCGCGGCCGCGCTGGCCTATGGCCTGGACAAGGAAGAAACCCAGACCATCGCCGTGTATGACCTTGGTGGTGGTACTTTCGACGTGACCATCCTGGAAATCGACGACGGCCTGTTTGAAGTGAAGTCGACCAACGGCGACACCTTCCTGGGTGGCGAAGACTTCGACATGCGCATCGTCAACTACCTGGCGGATGAGTTCAAAAAGGAAAACGGCGTCGATCTGTCCAAGGACAAGATGGCCCTGCAGCGCCTGAAAGAAGCCGCTGAAAAAGCCAAGATCGAACTGTCCTCGGCCTCGCAGACTGAAATCAACCAGCCGTTCATCTCGATGGATCCGGCTTCGGGCCAGCCGCTGCACATGGTCATGAAACTGACCCGCGCCAAGCTGGAACAGCTGGTCGGCGACCTGATCAAAGCCTCGCTGAAGCCCTGCGCCGCAGCACTGAAAGACGCGGGCCTGTCCGCTTCGGAAGTGGACGAGGTGATCCTGGTTGGCGGTATGACCCGTATGCCGAAAGTGGCCTCTGAGGTTGCGAAGTTCTTCGGCAAGGAGCCGCACAAAGGTGTGAACCCGGACGAAGTCGTCGCCATGGGCGCGGCCATTCAGGCCGGTGTTCTGCAGGGTGACGTCAAAGACGTGGTTCTGCTGGACGTGACCCCGCTGTCGCTGGGTATTGAAACCCTGGGTGGCGTGTTCACCCGCCTGATCGACCGCAACACCACGATCCCGACCAAGAAATCGCAAGTCTTCTCGACCGCCGAGGACAACCAGAACGCGGTGACCATCCGCGTGTTCCAGGGCGAGCGCGAAATGGCGGCCGACAACAAGATCCTGGGCCAGTTCAACCTGGAAGACATCCCGCCGGCACCGCGCGGTATGCCGCAGATCGAAGTGACCTTTGACATCGACGCCAACGGCATCGTGTCGGTCGGCGCCAAAGACAAGGCGACCGGCAAGGAACAGCAGATCACCATCCAGGCCTCGGGCGGTCTGTCCGACGAGGACATCGAAAAGATGGTTCAGGACGCCGAAGAGAACGCCGAGGCGGACAAGGAACGCCGCGAGCTGATCGAAGCCAAGAACCAGGCCGAAAGCCTGATCCATTCGACCGAAAAGGCGATGGAAGAGCATGCCGACAAGGTGGACCCGACCACCATCGAAGCCATCGAATTGGCCATTGCCGCGCTCAAGGACGACCTGGAGAGCGACAAGTCCAACGCCGACAAGATCAAATCCGGCATCCAGAACGTGACCGAAGCGGCCATGAAGCTGGGCGAAGCGATCTACAAGGCGAGCCAGGACGAAGCCGAAGACGAGCCTGTCGCAGCAGATGAAGCGTCCGGCCCGAACGATGACGACATCGTCGACGCCGAGTTCGAAGATCTGGACAACGACAAGCGCTAAAGCGTTACCGGGCCACGGGCGGGCCGGTCCGGACCCCCGGACCGGCCCGTATTACGTTGAGGCAGAAGGGAAACACGTATGTCAAAGCGCGACTATTACGAAGTGCTCGGCGTGTCCAAGAGCGCAAGTCAGGACGAAATCAAGAAGGCCTACCGCAAGAAGGCCAAGGAATTTCACCCCGACCGCAACAAGGACAATCCTGACGCTGAGGCAAATTTCAAGGAAGCCAACGAAGCTTATGAAGTTCTGAAGGACGGCGACAAGAAAGCGGCCTATGACCGCTTCGGGCACGCCGCTTTCGAGAACGGCATGGGCGGCGGTGGCGGTCATCCCGGTCAGGGATTCGGCAGCGGGGACTTCTCCTCTGCCTTCTCAGACGTGTTCGACGACCTGTTCGGCGACTTCATGGGTGGCGGACGTGGCGGCGGCGGGCGTCAGCGCGCTGCACGCGGGTCTGACCTGCGGTACAATCTGCGGATCTCGCTGGAAGACGCCTTTTCCGGCATGCAGAAGACCATCAAGGTGCCCACCGCGGTGGCCTGTTCTGCCTGTGACGGCAGCGGTGCCGAAGGTGGCGTAGAACCCACCACCTGTCCGACCTGTTCGGGCATGGGCAAGGTTCGCGCACAGCAGGGCTTCTTTACCGTTGAACGCACCTGTCCCACATGCGGCGGCCTGGGTCAGGTCATCAAGAACCCGTGCAAATCCTGTCATGGCCAGGGCCGTGTCGAAAAGGAACGCGCCCTGAATGTGAACATTCCGGCAGGCGTTGAAACCGGCACCCGGATCCGGCTTGCCGGTGAAGGCGAAGCCGGCATGCGCGGCGGGCCTTCCGGGGATCTCTACATCTTTGTCGAGGTCGCCAAACACGAACTGTTCGAACGCGATAGCGTCAACCTCTATTGCCGCGTGCCGGTCAGCATGGCCAAGGCAGCCCTGGGTGGCGCGATCGAGGTCCCGACCATCGACGGGGGCCGCGGCCGTGTTCAGATCCCTGAAGGCAGCCAGTCTGGCCGTCAAATGCGCCTGCGTGGCAAGGGCATGCCTGCCCTGCGCGGTGGCGGCATCGGCGACATGTTCATCGAGCTGGCGGTCGAAACCCCGGTCAACCTGACCGCCCGGCAGAAGGAAATTCTGCAGGAATTCGACGACCTGAGCGAAAACAACAACCCGGAAACCAACACCTTCTTCAAGTCGGTCAAAAGCTTCTGGGATTCGATGAAGGGCTGAACCTGCCAAGGAATACCCATCAGAACGCCGCTCCACATCGGGGCGGCGTTTTTCGTTAAGCCTTTGTTCACCCTCCTGACGGAAGCTGGAGGCATGTCGTCAAAGAATGCCTTTCGTGAACAGGCGCTTCCCCTCTTTGCAGAGCCGGATGAAGCCCCAGAGGCGCCGCTGAAAGGCGGGCGGCTGCCCTCCTATATTCAGGACCATCGCGCCCGGCTGCGGGAGCGGTTTGTGGAAGGTGGCGCAGAAGCCATGCCGGAATATGAGCTGCTGGAACTGCTGCTCTTCCGCTCTATCCCGCGCAAGGACGTCAAACCCCTGGCCCGGGCGTTGCTGGATGAGTTCAAGGATCTGAACCGGGTCCTGTCGGCCTCACGGCAGGCCCTGGCCAAAGTCTCGGGCGTTGGGGATGCCGTGATCACCGATTTCAAGATCATCGAGGCAGTCGCCCGTCGCATGGCGCGTGCTCGGGTGATGCAAAAGCCGGTGATTTCCAGCTGGGATGCGGTGCTGGATTATTGCCACACCACCATGGCCCATCGCGAAACCGAGCAGTTCCGCATCCTGTTTCTGGATTCGCGCAACCGGTTGATCGCGGATGAGGCGCAGGCCAAGGGCACGGTTGATCATGTGCCCGTCTATCCGCGTGAGGTGGTGAAACGGGCGCTGGAACTGAATGCCACCGCGCTGATACTGGTGCACAATCACCCATCGGGGGACCCAACCCCGTCGCAGTCCGACATCGACATGACAGCACAGGTGATCGAAGCCTGCGGGGCGCTGGGAATCACCCTGCACGACCACCTGATCATCGGAAAGTCACAGGAGCTGAGTTTCCGCAGCGCCGGTTACATCTGACGGGTGCAGCCTGGCACCCGCCTCAGCGGATCCAGACCTCCACCCGGCGGTTAACCTGCCGCCCCCAGGCGCTATCATCACAGGCCATCGGCAGGGCCTCACCAAAGCTTTCACTGCTCAGGGACACGCGGGTGAAATCGGTGATCTCTGCCGCCTGGATCACCGCCTCGCGCACCGCATCGGCGCGTTTCAGCGCGATACGCCGGTTGCCAGCCGCGGCCCCTTCGCCATCCGAAAAGCCCACGAACAGCAGTTCACGCCCGTCATAGATCCCCGCCTCCAGCGACCGGGCCAGTTGCGCGATGTTGCTGCGTGACTGCGCATCGGGCCGTGTAGAGCCGGTTTCGAAGCGGAAGGACACCGTCAGGCGGCGCATCGGCTCCATGACCGTAACAAGCCGCTGCAGCTCATCCAGCTTGATTTCGCTGCCCGCCGATTGGATCGCATTTGCCAGGCGCCGGCCCTGGGCGCTGACCGGAATCCGCTCTGGCGCCTGATCCACGAAGCCGGACCGGCGGATCACGATCTGCGCCGCCGGGCTGCGCACATAGGACAGAAATTCCCGCGCCAGCTGCGGCATCCGCCGGGCGGGCAGATACAGGAACATCGGTGACGTCAGCGGATAATCCTCGGTCTTGATGCTGCGCCGATTGGCCCGCAGCGAATACCCGCAGGACCCCGTCAGGGTCAGCGTCTTTGCAGTGCCGGTTTCGGCATAGCTGGCGATGCCGATGGCAAAGGGATCCGCCGTCACGGCACGAGACAGGGCGCTGGAGCGGGGATGGCGCTTGATATCTACCGCGGCCTGAAGGCCCGCGGGAAACAGCAAGCGGTCCTCAACCGCCTGGCTGAGGCCGGAACCGGCTTCTGGCATATGCACCGCAATGGGGGCGTCAGGGCCGCCCAGCTCGGACCAGTTTCGCAGTTCACCCGAAAAGATGCGCGCCAACTGCGGCACGGCGATCTTGGTGATCGGGTTGCCGGGCGCAACGACAGGAACCATCGCATCCAGTGCCAGAACACGGCTGCGGTTGGCCCGAGTCATATCCCCCATTCCGCTTTCATAGGCGCGCTTCTTCTCATCCGGGCGGATTTCGCGCAGGGCCATGACCACATCAGCCTCATTGGCCAGAAGATCGGCAAAGCCTTCGTCCGTGTTGGTCACGCGAAAGGTGAACCGTCCGACCGCCGTCCGGGTTGCGGGATTGATCAGCTCATAAAGGAAATGGGTATCGTCGATGGGTTCCCGATGGGTTTCCAGCCGCTTGCGCAGGGCAAACCCCTCGATCAGGGCGGGCAGCAGGACCTCTGCCATCGCGGATGATCCCGACAGGGTCAGCTCGGCCACGAAGGACGCCAGATCCGGGCATCCGGGGCCGTCGCACAAGACGCCCGATCCATCCACCGTCAGCTCGCCAAAGCGGGTTTCAACACGATAGAACTCACCATCGAAGCCCAGCAATGTGCCAGAGACTTCAACCGACCCGTCACGCGATGTCAGGGTCACATCCTGTGCCCACGACGGGACACAGAAAACCGTAAAAAGAGAAAGTGCGGCGAGAACCGCCGCACGTTGCCAAGCCATGGGAAACCTTGATGAACTGCGGATTATTTTGCCGCGATTTTCAGGTCTTCCAACAGATTATTCAACACCAGAAAATCACCAATCGCAGAACAGGCGGGCACCGACATGTCCAGATCGCGTGTACGCAGCTCACCACCGGCGCGCAGCTCGAAGGTCTGCGCAGAAATGTCGCGACCACAATTGGCGCCTGTCACCTCGGCCTCGACGCTCAGCGCGACGGTGCCATCTGTGCGGGCCTTGGACGTGGGGAAGCTGTAGACCTCGGCCACACGCGGCAACAGGCCACCTGCATCACCCAGGCGCACAACCTGTCCGCCATCTGGCGAACCACCGGAAATACCAGACCAGACATGGCCCTGTTCGCCGTAGCTGGCACCAAATTCGCGGGCATGCAGTTCAAGCCCGTTTTCACCGGTCCACTGAATGGCGACGCGGTCGAAATCTTCAAGGTCCGGAACCGGCACAACGGCAACAGCACCATCCCCAGTGGGGAAATCCACAATGAATACCGCCATATCGGACAGGGCCGGGACCGACACGTTGAACCGACCTTCGTGATCGGTGGTGCCGCTGAACATCAGACCGCTGTGGTGAACGGTCAGCGCCTGATTGACCAGGCAGGGGGCTTCGACGTCCAGTTCAACACTGGCCATCTGGCCCGCGGTGCCCTTTGCCGTCACGGTGCAACCCAGGCTCGGGATTTGTGGTTCCGACGGCGGCGTCGGCAGCGCGTCAGGATCCTGCGGCAGTTCCGCCAGGTCCAGGTCCTTCGGGGACGAGGTCAGCTCAAGCGCTTCCAGCTCTACCGTGCTGCCATCTTCGTCGATCTGAATTTCGATCTGTTGGGACGCCTGCTGCACCACAACCGGGTTCTGCAGGTCCCTGTAGGCGTGTGGGACAGGGGTGGTCGATTGCATCACAAAACCGATGCCCAGCGCACAGGAGACCGTTCCGCCCACCATCAACATTGTTCGTTTCGTCAGCATGACACCCTCCATCACCTTTTGGGTCAGGGAGAGCATCACCAAAAAAGACGGCCAGTTTGTGGCCGCCTTTGGGAGTCATATAGGCATTTGAGGCAAAGTCAGGACAAGCGGCCGTGGCAGTGCTTGAACTTCTTGCCGCTGCCGCAGGGACATTTGTCATTGCGCGACGGGTTGCCCCAGGTCGACGGATCATCCTCGACGAAACCGTCGATGGCGCCTTCGGGCGCCACGCCGGCAACCTGCTGTGCCTGCTGGCGCGCGGCTTCCTGCATTTGCTGCTGCTGCGCCGCCATCTGCATCATCATCTGACGCTGCTCTTCCTCGGTCAGCGGGCGTACATGGGCCAGCTGCTGCGTGACGGTTTCGCGCAGGCTGTCCAGCATGGTTTCAAACAGCTGGAACGACTCGTTCTTGTATTCGTTCAGCGGATCACGCTGAGCGTAGCCGCGGAAGTGAATGACCGACCGCAGATGCTCCAGCGTCAGCAAGTGCTCACGCCATTTGCCATCGATGGTCTGCAGCAGAACCTGCTTTTCGATGTTGCGCATGTTTTCTGGCCCGAAGTCGACGGCCTTCTTCGCCATCAACTCATCGGTGGCCTTGACCAGGCGCTCGCGGATTTCTTCGTCATCGACGCCTTCTTCGTCGGCCCATTCCATGACCGGAACGTCGACGCCCAGCTTTTCGATCACCGCAGCATACAGCCCTTCGGTGTTCCACTGATCGGCGTAGGTCTTGGGCGGCATATAGGCGTCCAGCAGGTCATCAATGACCTCATGACGCATATCGCCAACGATCTCCGACAGGTCATCGGCGCCCATGATTTCCAGCCGCTGCGAGAAGATCACCTTGCGCTGATCGTTCATCACATCGTCGAACTTCAGAACGTTCTTGCGCATGTCGAAGTTGCGGCCTTCGACCTTGGCCTGGGCACGTTCCAACGACTTGTTCACCCAAGGGTGAACGATGGCTTCGCCTTCCTGCAGGCCAAGCGTCTTGAGCACCTTGTCCAGACGGTCCGACCCGAAGATGCGCATCAGGTCGTCTTCGAGCGACAGGAAGAACGCGGTGCGACCCGGGTCCCCCTGACGGCCCGAACGGCCCCGCAGCTGGTTGTCGATCCGGCGGCTTTCGTGCCGTTCGGAACCGATCACGAACAGGCCGCCAGCATCCAGAACCTTCTGCTTCTCTTCGGCGTGCTTGGCCTCTTCGGCGGCACGCAGATCGGCCGGATCCGCATCCGGGTTCTCGGCCAGCGCGGCCATGACCTTGATTTCGATGTTGCCGCCCAGCTGAATGTCCGTGCCGCGACCTGCCATGTTGGTGGCAATCGTGACCGCGCCATAGCGACCTGCGTCAGCGACGATCTGCGCTTCCTGTTCGTGGTGGCGCGCGTTCAGAACGTTGTGCTTCACACCGGCTTGGGTCAGCATCTGGCTCAGCAGTTCGGACTTCTCGATCGAGGTGGTACCGACCAGAGCAGGCTGTCCCTTTTCGTTGGCCGCTTTGACCTCATCGATCATCGCCTTGTATTTCTCTTCGGCGGTCCGGAACACCTTGTCGTCTTCGTCGATCCGGGCGATCGGGCGGTTGGTCGGCACTTCGACCACACCCAGACCGTAGATTTCGGCAAATTCTTCGGCTTCGGTGGCCGCCGTGCCGGTCATGCCGGCCAGCTTGTCGTACAGGCGGAAGTAGTTCTGATAGGTGACCGAGGCCAGGGTGACGTTTTCGGGCTGGATCGCCACGCCTTCCTTGGCTTCAAGCGCCTGATGCAGACCTTCGGACAGGCGACGACCGTCCATGATACGGCCGGTGAATTCATCGATCAGCATGACCTGATTGTCACGCACGATGTAATCCTTGTCCCGCAGGAACAGCTTGTGCGCCCGCAGACCCTGGTTCACGTGGTGAACAACCGTGGTGCTTTCCGGATCATAGAGCGACGCGCCTTCTTGCAGCAGGCCACGGGCCAGAAGCTGCTGCTCCAGGAACTCGTTGCCCTCTTCGGTGAAGGTCACGTTGCGGGTCTTCTCATCCAGCTCAAAGTGGCTTTCGTTGAGCGACGGGATGATCGTGTCGATGGTGTTGTAAAGCTCCGACCGGTCATCCGCAGGACCCGAGATGATCAGCGGCGTCCGCGCTTCGTCGATCAGGATGCTGTCGACCTCGTCCACGATGGCAAAGGAGTGATCCTTCTGGAACAGTTCCTTCAACTCGGACTTCAGGTTGTCGCGCAGATAGTCGAAGCCGAATTCGTTGTTGGTGCCGTAAACGACGTCACACTGATAGGCTTGGATCTTGTTTTCCGGTCCCATGCCGGACCAGATCATTGCCGCGCTCATGCCCAGCAGGTTGAAGACCTTGCCCATCCATTCGCAGTCACGGCGCGCCAGATAGTCGTTCACGGTCACGACGTGCACGCTTTTGCCCGCCAGCGCGTTCAGATAGGCCGGGAAGGTTGCGACAAGCGTCTTGCCCTCACCCGTCTTCATTTCCGAGATGTTGCCCTGGTGCAGGAACATCCCGCCCATCAGCTGTGTATCGAAGGCGCGCAGACCCAAGGCCCGTTTTGCGGCCTCGCGGACGTTTGCAAACGCTTCGACCAGAAGGTCGTCCAGCGATGCACCGTTCTGCAACCGCTGACGCAGCTCCTCGGTCTTTTCCTTCAGTTGCTCGTCACTGAGCTTCTCGAACTCGGGTTCAAGCGCATTGATCTTTTCGACGGTCGGTCGCGTCGCCTTGATCTTGCGGTCGTTCGGCGTTCCGAACACCTTCCTGGCAAGAGTTCCGATACCCAGCATGTTCACTCCAACGGATCTATTTTGGTCCAAGCATTTCGCAGGCTTGCCCGCCCTGCTCGCAACCCATAGATACGGTGGATAAAGACGGTCCTGCACAAGGCCTCAAGGCGATGTAAGGGGCAGGCTGAACAGTGTCAACGCCGCCACCGGTCGCGGCTGCCGAATAGGATGTATCTATGCGCAAAGGTCTCACTTTTCTTTCCGCTTTGGTGATTGCCGCGGGTCTGTCGCTGGGCGGGGTTGCCCAAGCCGAACCTCAGGCGGATACAGTCCTGGCAACGGTAAACGGTGAGCAGATCACCCTGGGCCAGGTCATCCTGGTGCGCGCCACCCTGCCCGCGCAATACCAACAGATCCCTGATGATGCGCTGTTCGATGCGATCATGAACCAGCTGATCCAGCAAACGGCCCTGAAACAGAGCCTGGACGGCGCAGAGCCGCCCTACATCACGCTGTCGATGCAGAACCAGCATCGCTCGCTCCTGGCCGAAGAAGCGCTGGAGCGTCTGCGCGATGACGTTGCGACAGACGAAGCCGTTCAGAACGCTTATGACGCGAAATATGAAGGTGGCTTTGCCGGCCCCGAGTACAACGCCGCTCACATTCTCGTGCCCACGCTGGAAGAGGCACAGGCCATCAAGGCTGAACTGGATGAAGGTGCCGATTTTGCAGAAATGGCAAAAGAGAAGTCCACTGGCCCCTCCGGTCCCAACGGTGGCGATCTGGGCTGGTTCGGCGAAGGCCGGATGGTGCCCCCGTTCGAAGCGGCCGTCAAAGAGCTTGAGACCGGTCAGGTTTCAGCCCCGGTGGAAACACAGTTCGGCTGGCATGTGATCCTGCTCAAGGAAAGCCGTCGCAGCAAAGCGCCTGAACTGGACACTGTGCGCCAGGAGATCGCGCAGGAACTGTTCGAAGCCGCTGTGGATGGTCATCTGAACGCCCTCGTTGAAGGCGCTGATGTATCGCGTCCCGAGGTCGAAGGCTTCACCCCCGACATGATCAAGAATCTCGACCTGGTAAGGAACTAAACGATGGCGCAATCCCTGCCCCGCTCCCCGCTGGCCCCTGCATCCTTTCCCGCGCTTCCGGTCATCGGAGGGGTCAGATTCGCTGCTGCGGCGGCTGGCGTGAAATATCAGGGCCGTACGGATGTCATGCTGGCGCAGCTGGATCCGGGTTCTTCGGTTGCCGGGGTGTTCACCCGATCGGCCACCCGCTCCGCGCCGGTGCTGGATTGCCAGTCCAAACTGGGTGGTGCCCCCGACACCGGGGCGGCCATCCTTGTGAACTCCGGCAACTCCAATGCCTTTACCGGTCACTACGGACAAACCTCCGTGGCCGAAATCACCGCCGCCGTCGCCGAAGCGACCGGTGTACCGCAGAGCCGTGTCTTTACCGCCTCGACCGGGGTGATCGGGGAACCGCTGCCGCATGATCGGATCGTCGCAAAGATCGACGAGCTGAAATCCGGCCTGGCAGAGAACCGGCTGGAAGACGCCGCAGAGGCGATCATGACCACCGACACCTTTGCCAAGGGTGCCACCGCGCAGGTTGAGATTGACGGCAAGACCGTCTCTATCGCCGGGATCGCAAAGGGATCAGGCATGATCGCCCCTGATATGGCGACGATGCTTGTCTACATCTTTACCGATGCAGCCTATGAGCAGACAGCATTGCAGAACCTTCTGTCCGGCCTGAACGACCGCAGCTTCAACTGCATCACCGTGGACAGCGATACCTCCACATCCGACAGCCTGCTGCTCTGCGCGACGGGCGCATCGGGTGTTGATGCCACCGGCAACGCCGCGTTTGCCGATGCGTTGAATACCGTCATGCTGGATCTGGCGCATCAGGTTGTGCGCGACGGCGAAGGCGCATCGAAGTTCGTTGAGGTGCAGGTCACTGGCGCGGCCAGCGAACAGGACGCAAAGATCCACGGGCTTGCCATCGCAAACTCTCCGCTGGTCAAGACCGCGATCGCCGGTGAAGACCCCAACTGGGGCCGTGTGGTGATGGCAATCGGTAAATCCGGAGCCGCTGCGGACCGCGATCTGCTGAGCATCTGGTTCGGTGACGTTCTGGTGGCTGAAAAGGGCTGGGTTTCGCCCGACTACCGCGAGGAAGATGCCGCCAAGCTGATGAAACAGAATGATATTCTGATCCGTGTCGATCTGGGCCTGGGAGACGGAAAATCCACCGTCTGGACCTGCGACCTGACCCACCAATACATCGAAATCAACGCCGACTACCGGTCCTGATTCAGCAACCTGCGAAAGGGTAGAACATGAAAACCGTTCTGGTTTCCGCGGTCGCTTTGATCGATGTCGAAGGACGGGTGCTGCTGGCGCAGCGCCCGGAGGGCAAATCCATGGCTGGCCTCTGGGAATTCCCCGGGGGCAAAGTGGAACCCGGTGAAACGCCCGAGGCAGCGCTGATCCGGGAGTTGCAGGAGGAGCTTGGCATCAACACCTGGCAATCCTGTTTGGCGCCCCTCACCTTTGCCAGCCACAGCTATGATGATTTTCATCTTCTGATGCCGCTTTTCGCCTGCCGCAAATGGGAAGGCATCCCGCGTGCGCAGGAAGGGCAAACGCTGAAATGGGCCCATGCCAAGGATCTGAAGAACTATCCAATGCCGCCGGCTGATATTCCTTTGATCCCGATCCTGCGGGATTGGCTCTGATACCATCAGTCACGCGCCGAACAGCTTTGCAACAATGTGTCAAAAATGTGGCACATTGATGATTGGTTTTTGTATCTTTTTTAAAGTTTGTTCGGCTATCGTGGAGTTGTCAGATTCTTTGGGGAGGATTTAGGCATGCTTCGTACGATAACATTGGGCAGTTGTGTCTCTGTGCAAGGCACATTTGTCCGTGCTCTACCTGATGGCCGTATTGCCGTTAAGGTGGGTCCAAACGTGTATGAAGGGCGCCCGGTTAGCTCCGCCGCCTAGCGACACGTACATTACTCACGGAAACGCACCAGAGGAATTGGGGATGATTTTCAGCGTGCCGGAGATGCGCGCAGCCCCCAACCCAAGAAGACAGTCTTTACCCGGGCGGACCTGACGGTCACGCCCGGTATTGTTTTTGATACATATCGTTTGTGACAGAACCAGAATCGAAAAGGGCCGCGGATCTCTGTCCACGGCCCTTTGAATTTTTCCGACTGTCCGGACGATCAGTCCAGCGTGCGGGTAATCTCTTCGCGCTCGAAGATCTCGATGACATCGTTTGCACGGATATCGTCGTAGTTCTCGAAGGCCATACCGCATTCCTGACCGGACTGAACTTCCGGCACTTCGTCTTTGAAGCGCTTCAGGGTCTTCAGCGTGCCTTCGTGGATCACCACGTTGTCGCGCAGCAGGCGGACGCCAGCCGAACGGCGGGCCACACCCTCGGTCACCAGACAGCCTGCAACCTTGCCGACATTGGAGACCTTGAAGACCTCTTTGATCTGCGCGTAACCGATGAAGTTCTCGCGGATTTCGGCGCTCAGCAGGCCCGATGCAGCGGCTTTCACATCATCAACCAGGTCGTAGATCACCGAGTAGTAACGGATTTCCACGCTCTTCTGGTTGGCTGTGTTCCGCGCCGAGGCATTGGCACGAACGTTGAAGCCAAAGACCGGTGCACCGGACGCTTCGGCCAGGCCGATATCGGTTTCGGTGATCGCGCCAACGCCCGAGTGCAGAACCCGCACGCGCACTTCGTTGTTGCCGATCTTCTCCATCGCCTGAACGATGGCTTCGGCCGAACCCTGCACGTCCGCTTTGACCAGGATAGGCAGTTCGGAGACGTTCTCGTCGTCCTTGGCCTTCTGCATCAGCTGTTCCAGCGTGGTTGCAGCACCGGCAGCGGCGCGTTTGTCCTTGGCGGCCTGCTCACGATAGGCGGCGATTTCACGCGCCTGTGCTTCGGTCTCGGTCACGTTCAGCACGTCACCGGCTTCGGGCGTACCGTTCAGACCCAGAACCTCAACCGGAACCGAGGGGCCAGCTTCCTTGACGCGCTCACCCTTGTCGTTGATCAGCGCACGGACCTTACCGTACTGCTCACCCACGACGAAGATGTCGCCCTGACGAAGGGTACCCTTCTGGACCAGAACCGTGGCAACGGGGCCGCGGCCAACGTCAAGCTGCGCTTCGATAACCGCGCCTTGGGCTGCACGATCCGGGTTGGCTTTCAGTTCCAGAATTTCCGCTTGCAGCGCAATGGCTTCCAGCAGTTCATCCAGACCCTGACCGGTGTGTGCGGACACTTCGACGTCCTGAACCTCACCCGACATCGCTTCCACGATCACTTCGTGCTGCAGCAGTTCAGCGCGCACTTTGTTCGGGTCGGCTGCGGGTTTGTCGATCTTGTTGATCGCCACGATCATCGGAACTTCGGCGGCCTTGGCGTGGTTGATCGCTTCAACCGTCTGCGGCATGACCGAATCGTCGGCAGCGACAACCAGAACAACAATGTCCGTGACCTGTGCACCGCGCGAACGCATCGAGGTAAAGGCCGCGTGGCCCGGCGTGTCGAGGAACGACAGAACTGCACCGCCATCGGTTTGCACCTGGTAGGCGCCGATGTGCTGCGTAATGCCGCCGGCTTCGCCCGCAACAACCTTGGCGTCACGAATAGCGTCCAGCAGCGAGGTCTTGCCGTGGTCGACGTGGCCCATGATGGTGATGACCGGCGGACGCGGCTGCAGATCTTCGTCCTTGTCATCAGTATCCTGAATGACGTCTTCGACGTCAGCGTCGGAAACACGGACCACCTTGTGGCCGAATTCTTCGATGATCAGTTCCGCAGTGTCGGCATCGATGGTCTGGTTCTGAGTAACCATCATGCCCATTTTCATGAGCTCTTTGACCACATCGGCAACGCGTTCTGCCATACGGTTGGCCAGCTCGGACACCACGATGGTTTCCGGCAGCTGCACGTCGCGAATGACCTTTTCCCGCTCAGCGGACACGCCCATCGCCTTCTGACGCGCGCGCTCCTGCTTGCGCTTCATCGACGCGACGGAACGCTGACGTCCACCTTCACCACCAGTCGCCTGGCTCAGGGTCAGCTTGCCCGAACGGCGGTTGTCGTCACGGCCCTTGCCGCGCGTCTGGCGCTGTTCGCGCTCGCGGTCCTGCTTGCGCGGCGCGGGTGCGGCATCCGGCTTGGGCGCACGCTGCTGCGACAGGACTTCGGTTTTCTTTTTCTCGGCGGCAGCAGCAGCTTCGGCGGCAGCGCGCTTGGCGGCCTCTTCGGCCTCCTGCTTCTTGCGCTCTTCGTCCGCAGCTTTCTGACGAGCACGCTCTTCGGCTTCACGCTGTTCACGCTCCTTGGCTTCCGCCTCGGCACGGCGACGCGCGCGCTCTTCCTCGCGGGCCTTCTCTTCGGCAGCGCGCTTGGCGATTTCTTCCGCCTCGCGCGCCTTTGCGGCCTGAACGGCCTTCAGGCGGCGCGCCATTTCCGCGTCGGAGATCCCGGCAGGGCGACGTGACGGATCACCGGCCGGCGCGGATCCGCTACCGCCTTTGCCCGCACCCGGCTTGGGAACCACAACGCGTTTGCGCTTGGTTTCCACCACGACATTCTTGGTCCGTCCGTGGCTGAAACTCTGTTTCACATTGCCCGGACGGGCCCCACCACGCAGACCCAAAGTCTTTTTGCCGTCACTATCGCTCATAAAGCTCTTTATCCTTCCGTGCGGCCCTTGCCGCCCACCGATTTACGCACGCCTTGCAATCGCTGCGCTTCCTCTACAACACGTTTGCTGAGTCCACCAGAGGCGAGCGCTGCATGTATCACAGTTTCGCGACCAAAGGCCATACCAAGCTCATCCGCAGACAAGCAGCCAATATATCGCCCCCCGTAGGGAGTACTCAATTTGGACTTTCCGCGCCCTGATCCGTCAGAGGCCTGGATCAGAACGCTGGCCTGTTCCTTGAACAGCCAGTCCTTCACTTTTTCATATCCGGCAACCGCATCGCCGGATTTGCGGGCGAGGCTGATCAGGTTGACCAGCCGCTGACACACCTGACGCTCGATCTCGTCAACCATCCCGTCCGGGACCGTGACCTGGGTCTTGAAGCCGCGCGCAAAGACCTTCTTCTTTACTGCGGCTTCTAGCGCGTCCCGCTCTGCGGTTACGTAAACACCCCGTCCGGGCAGTTTGCCATTGATGTCGGGCACGACCTGAGCGTCCGGTCCCAGAACGAATCGGATCAACCCCTGCTTGGGCTGCACCTCACCTGTGGCCAGGCACTTGCGCTCTGGCCCATCAGGGCGTTCCGTTGTTGCTCCACCGCGTGTCATGTCGTCTCCCGCAAGACCCGGATCAGGCCTCGGCTTCCTCGCCGTCATCTTCGGTGCCTTCGGCCTCTTCCTCAGGCATCAGTTCTTCGGGATCGACCCAGCCCAGCAGGACGCGTGCGGTCATGACCAGCTGCTGCGCCTCTTCCAGGGATACGTCGAAAGGCTCCAGAATGCCGTCGTCCTTGACCCGCTGACCGTCCACGGTGGTCCAGCCACCGGCCAGTTCCCAGTCTGCACAGGTTGCAAAGTCTTCCAGCGTCTTCACGCCGTCCTTGGCCAGAGCCTCGACCATCTGCGGGGTCAGGCCGTCGAAATCGAACAGGCTGTCTTCGGCGCCCAGCGCACGCGCGCTGTCGATGGCGGCCTTGGCCTGCGCTTCCAGGAAGTCGCGCGCACGCGCCTGCAGCTCCTCGGCGGTGCCTTCATCCACACCGTCGATGACCAGCAGCTCGTCCAGCTCGACATAGGCGACTTCTTCCAGGTTGGTGAAGCCTTCGGACACCAGCAGCTGGGCAAAGAACTCGTCCAGGTCCAGCGTTTCCATGAACAGGTTGGTGCGGGCTTCGAACTCTTTCTGGCGGCGCGCCGATTCCTCGGCTTCGGTCATGATGTCGATGTCCAGGTTGGTCAGCTGCGACGCCAGGCGCACGTTCTGGCCACGACGGCCAATCGCGAGGCTCAGCTGCTCTTCCGGAACAACAACTTCGATCTTGCCGGCTTCTTCGTCCAGAACCACTTTCGACACTTCTGCCGGCTGCAGCGCATTCACCAGGAAGGTCGGCTGATCTTCGTTCCACGGGATGATGTCGATCTTTTCGCCCTGCAGCTCGTTCACAACGGCCTGCACGCGCGAACCACGCATACCGACACAGGCACCGACGGGGTCAATCGAACCATCGTAGGAAATGACGGCAATCTTGGCACGCGAACCGGGATCCCGGGCCACGGCCTTGATCTCGATGATGCCATCATAGATTTCCGGCACTTCCATCTTGAACAGCTCGGCCATGAACTCAGGCGCAGTCCGCGACAGGAAGATCTGGTGACCACGCGGCTCGCGGCGCACTTCCTTGATATAGGCGCGCAGGCGGTCGCTCGGGCGATAGGATTCGCGGCCGATCTTGTCGTTGCGGCGCAGCACAGCTTCGGCACCGCCCAGATCGACGATGACGTTTCCGAATTCTTCGCGCTTGACCAGACCGTTGATGATGGTGCCTGCGCGGTCCTTGAATTCCTCGTACTGGCGATCCCGCTCTGCTTCGCGCACTTTCTGCAGGATGACCTGCTTGGCCGACTGCGCGGCGATCCGGCCCATTTCCACCGGCGGGACCTCTTCCACGAAGACATCACCGATTTGCGGGTCGGCCATGTACTGCTTGGCCTGCTCTACGGTGAATTCCGCCTGGTAGTTTTCCAGCAGTTCATCTTCGACGACGGTCCGAACACGGGTAAAGGTTGCCCGGCCGGTTTTCCGGTCGATGGAGACACGGATGTCCATGTCGGCGCCGTAACGGCTCTTTGCGGCGCGGGCCAGGGATTCTTCCATCGCCTCGATCACCAGACCGGGGTCGATCATCTTTTCGCGCGCGACGGCCTCGGCTGTTTGCAGCAGTTCCAGCTGGTTTGCAGAGGTGATTGCCATTACTTCGTCTCCTCTTCGGACCCTTCTTCGGTCTCGATTTCGTCGAATTGGTCTTCGTTCAGAAGGCCAGCTTCCTTGCGCTGGCGCAGCATTTCAGTGATCAGATCGTCGGTCAGAACCAGCTTTGCATCGCTCAGCCAGTCAAAGTGCAAACCGATGGTCACGGTCTCACCGTGGTTTTCGATGTTGATCAGCACGTCTTCGCCTTCAACACCGGCCAGTTCCCCTTTGAAGCGGCGTCGACCGTCGATCATCTCGGCGGTTTCCAGCTTCGCCTCATAGCCCTCGAACATCTCGAAGTCCTTCAGCCGGGTCAGTGGCCGGTCGATACCGGGGCTGGACACTTCCAGCGTGTAGGCATCCAGGATCGGATCTTCTACATCCATCACGGCGCTCACCGCGTTGGAGATATCGGCGCAATCGTCGACTTCGATCCCACCATCGGGCTTGTCGGCCATGATCTGCAGGATCGTGCTCTTGCCGGACATCAGGCGGATCCGGACCAGTTCATAGCCCATGTCCTCGATCACCGGCGAGATGATCTCGGCCAGACGTCGATCGATGGCAGCCTTGGCAATCAGGGTGTTGGTCATGTGACTTCCAAACACAAAAAAACGGGCGCGCGGCCCGTCGAACTTTCCGGTGGTACCCCAGGTCAGTGCCCGACGCGCCGCTGTTGGACACGTCCTATACGCGGGTTGGGGTGAGTCTGCAAGACCCAAGGAAAGGCGAGCCATGAACCGGGCCACCCACGCGCTGCGGGAATGCGGTCAGCCAGCACGGTAAGATTGTCGCGAAGCCCCGGTTGGAAGGGCTTCGCCTGAGGTCAGTTCAGCATATTTCAGCCACGACAAACTAGCAGAACAGGCCGTAGATATCGACGTCTGAGATATCAGAAATTCCGGTCAGGGTCAGCGTGCTGCCATCCCCGAAGTCCACGACGGCATTGCCATCCTGAACCTGCACGTCATCCTGTAGGGCTGCGAAGGGATTTTCTCCTGCCTGCCAGAGTTGCGCGCCCAGAAGCAGGATGTCCTCGCCCGCTGCAAAGTCGGTGATCGTGTCGTCGCCTCCGGCAAAGACAAAGATGTCCGCCCCGTCCCCGCCGGTCAGAACATCATCACCTGCATCCCCGATGATGTGGTCGTTGCCGGCACCCCCATCCAGCGTGTCGGCACCACGGCCACCAATCAGATAGTCGCCACTGCCGCCGCCTGACAGCATATCGTTGCCTGATCCGCCATCGACGAAATCGAACCCGTCCCCGCCTGCGACCTTGTCATCCCCACCTTCGGCAAAGACCATGGACCAGCGCCCCGTGGTGACGAAATTGTCATCCGCACCCGTTCCGAATGTGAAACCGGTCACGGACTGGCCGGGCTCCGCCTCCGGTTCAGGTGTTTCTTCCGCGATCGGATCCGGCTGGGCATCGGGTGCCGGGTCGGGCGTGGTTTCCGGTGTCGGATTCGGAGCGGTCACAGGTGTCGGGTCGGGCGCTGGCGTCGCCACCTCATCCGGCTCCACCGACCCGGTTGTATCCCCGTCGGTCCGGGCGAAGTTCTGCGTCACCATCACGCTGTCGTAGCCCTGAAAGCTGCCCCGCTCGATACCGATCCCGATTTCGGTGAAGTCCGGGTTGAGGATGTTTGCGCGGTGGCCCGGGCTGTCCATCAACGACTCATGTAGTTGCCGTACGTCGTCCTCAATACCCTGCGCGCCTCGCTCGGACTGCCAGGCTATGTTCTCGCCCGTGCTCCAGGACCCTTCCAGCGGATACCCGGACGCATCAATGCGATCGGTCGCGGATGACCCGCCCTGACCCGTGTGCGAAAAGTTCCCTGAATCCAGCATCCACTTGGAGTGATCCTCGCTGGAATCGTTCAGCAGGGTGTTCAGACGCAGCGGTTGCAAACCCGCATCTGCCCTCTCTTGGTTGATCAGATCCAGCATCTGCCGTTCGAAACTGCTTGCTCGTGCCATGATATGTCCCTCGTTGTTTCACGGTAACGAGCGATTGGTGGCGTCGAACCCCAAGCAACAGCAATCACGGGCAAAAATACGCGCATGTTTCAGCCGGGATCTGCCATTTGATCCCGGAACTCTCGCAGAAACCTGCCTACTCCAAGGCAGCAGAGCGCAGTCTAAGGCGTTTAATCAGGCCAGCCACCAGCGTTCGGCGATGCGACCGTCATCCAGCGGGGCACGGGTGCCGATCTGGCGGGGCATGCCGATGCCGCGGTGCGTGGCCAATGCCATATTCTGGGCCGAAGGATGATAGGTGAACTCACCGCGCTTCAGCAGGCCCTTGGGTTCCGGCAGCGCCGCCACATCCACATAGCCTTCGCGCAGCGCTTCAGCACGAACGGCCGCGTCGGGGATCACGATGATGTCAACGTGATCCGCCCATCCGGCCTGATCATCCTTGTAATGCGTATCCACCCGCGACAGGCGCATCTGTCGGCCTTCCTGAAGGCGGGTGATCTGGTAAAGTCCGGTGCCATTGGTGGGCTCAAGCGTCGAAGCCATCTGCCCATCCTTGGCGATGATCAGCGACGAGTCTGCCAGCAGATAGGGCAGATCCCCGTTGGGCCTTGCCAGCTCCAGCTGAAGCGACAACTCACCGGTGGCCTTGACACCCAGACGATCCTTGGGGAAGCCATGCGCCTCCAGCGAGGCGATCACATCGGCAGCAGTCAGCGCCGCGCCATCGTGAAAGACCACGTCCGGACGCAGGTCAAAATGCCAGACACGGGCATCGGGGCTGCTGCGCCAGGATTTGGCCAGTTCACCCTTCAGAACACCATCGGGTCCGATTTCGGTCAGCGTGTCATAGATCGCGCCCCGCGCGGCGGCATCCATCAGGCCACCGTCACGCGGCACGGCAAGCCGCAGCGTCCCACCCCGGCGGGGCTGAGCGTCCAGCGACGTCCCGGTGGCCGCCAGCAAAGCAGCGGCAGCACCAGACGCAAATAGGGCGCGACGGTCGATCCGGCTCATTTCGACATCTCCGCAATCCGGTCCATGGCGCGGACAAGTTCCGCACTGATCCCGGGTTCGGACATAGCATGCCCTGCATTGCGCACCATGCGCAACTCGGCATTTGGCCACAACTCGCTCAGCTTCCAAGCCGAAGTAGGCGGACAGATCATGTCATAGCGCCCCTGCACGATCACCCCGGGCAGATGTGAGATACGGCCCATGTTCGCCAGGATCTGACCATCGACATCCAGAAAACCCTTGTTCAGGAAATAGTGGTTTTCCAGTCGTGCAAAGGCCCGCGCGTATTCGCCCGGGCTTTCCCCGACCGATCCATTGGAATGCACGGATGCCAAAGCGTTTTCCCAATTCGACCAGGCCCGTCCATAACGGACCTCGGTTGCGCGATCTCCGCTGAACAGCCGCTTATGGTAGGCCCCAATCAGGTCACTGCGCTCCGTTTCAGGGATCAGGGATACGAACTTGGACCACAGCTCGGGCCAGAATTTCCCGGCACCGCCGCCATAGAACCAGTCCAGCTCGGCCTGGGTCATCAGGAACACGCCGCGCAGGATCAGATGCAGCACCCGGTCCGGATGGCTCTGCGCATACAGCAGGGACAGGGTCGCCCCCCAGCTGCCGCCAAAGACCATCCACGATTCGATCTCCAACAGGTCCCGGATCTTCTCCATATCTGCGATCAGGTGCCACGTCGTGTTGTCCTCGCATGAGGCATGTGGACGGGACCTGCCACACCCGCGCTGATCAAACAGAATCACCCGGTACACGTGCGGATCGAAATAGCGGCGCATCGCGGGGCTGCATCCCCCGCCCGGACCACCGTGACACACCACAACAGGTATGCCTTGCGGATTCCCACTCTGCTCTACATAGATGCGATGACCCTGACCAACATCCACCATCCGCTGATCGAAGGGCTCAATCGGCGAATAAAGATACTGCACTGCGCGTTTTTGGTCGGGATACTTGTCCATCTGAGCCCTATATGGTCACTGACTGGTAAAAGAGCATACGGAGACAGGAATGCAAGCGCCTCAATCCACCGTGGATCCGTCCGAAATCGCCAAATTCGAAGCCATGGCTGCCGAATGGTGGGATCCCAATGGTAAATTCAAGCCGCTCCATATGCTTAATCCGTGTCGGCTGGACTATATCACAACGCAAATCGCCGCCGAATTCGACCGCGACCTGACGTCGCCCCAGCCGTTTGCCGGACTGCGCCTTCTGGACATCGGCTGTGGTGGTGGATTGCTCAGCGAGCCGATGGCAAGATTGGGTGCAACGGTGGTGGGCGCCGATGCCGCCGAGGGCAACCTGCCCGTTGCCCGCATCCACGCCGAACAATCCGGGCTGGACATCGACTATCGCCACACCACCGCTGAAGCACTGGCTGATGCCGGGGAACAGTTCGATGTCGTTCTGAACATGGAGGTGATCGAACATGTCGCCGATCCGCTCAGCTATCTGGTGGCGACGCGCCAGTTGCTGAAACCGGGCGGGCTCGAAATCTGCTCGACCATCAACCGCAATCCCAAAAGCTTTGCCGTCGCCATCGTTGGTGCGGAATTCGTGATGCGCTGGCTGCCGCGCGGCACCCATGAATGGTCAAAATTCATCACCCCGGATGAGCTGTTCGACCTGCTGGGCCAGGCGGGACTGACCCCGGTGGACCGCAAGGGATTCGTCTTCAACCCGATCAGCTGGCAATGGTCTATCTCGGAACGGGATCTCAGCGTGAACTACGTAACGGCAAGCACCAAACCAGCCTGAGAAACCTATCCTTTGGTATAGCGCTTTTTCCTTATGCGCCTTTGAAACCGGGGTTTTTTCCGGGCAAGGTTTAAGGAGCAAAAGAGATACATTTTCTCCGATGCGACTGGGTCTTAGACCCGTGAACCGAGTGAGTAATGGCCGGCAAAGTTGCGCTGGCTCTAGTTCCTGAAGTCTCCAACACTCACGGACCTGCGGAACTGCGGGGCGTAGCAGATGCAACGCCCCGCGACCCCGTTTCAGGTCATTCCTGTTCCAGCTTGCTGCGCAGCTCTCGTAAAATCGGAAGTGTTGACCGCACCCGGTCACTGCCCAAGTCTGACACAACTTCGGAAATAATCGGCGCAATTCCTGCAATCGCCGCGTCACGTGCGGATTTGCCCGCAGGGCTGATCGCAACCATCTTGCGCCGCGCATCATCCCAGTCCGGACGGATATGGATGTAGCCCGCCACCTCCAGCTTACCCAAAGTGTTGGTCATCGCCCCGCGTGTCACGTGGAACGTCTTGGCCAATTGCGCAGGTGTCCGCTCCAGACCCACGCGCGCCAGATGGTTCAGCACGGAAAAATGCGACAGCTCCATACCCTTCGGCAACGCCTTGGACAGGCGCGAACGGGCAAGCTGGTCCGCCATGAGGATCTCACTGAACAGCGAGATCGCAAGGGAGTTGTTGTCTTCCATCAGGGTCCGTCAAAGGGTCGATCATGGGTAAGCGACGGCACGCGTCTACGCGCTTCTGCCACTTTTTCCATATCAAGATCAACGAATGTAACGCCAACTGCGTCACCGGCATCCGCCAGAACCTCACCCCATGGGGCAACGACCAGCGAATGACCATAGGTTTTCCGGCGCTGACCGACAGACGCCTCATGCGTTCCGGTCTGCGCCGCAGCCAGGACATAGCACCCTGTTTCAATCGCGCGGGAGCGTAGCAGGGAATGCCAATGCGCGGCCCCTGTGACATAGGAAAACGCCGCCGGAGCGGTCAGAATCTGTGCCCCGGCCTGGGCCAGCGCGCGGTGCAGATGCGGGAACCGCACGTCATAGCAAATGGTCATCCCGATGCGCGCAAAGGGCGTATCGGCAACCACGGCGCGGGTTCCGGGACGATACCCATCGGATTCCCGGTATGTCTCTTCCGCCGACACGTTGACGTCGAACATGTGGATCTTGTCATAGCGGGCAATGATCTCACCCGTGTCCGACACCAGAAATTGCCGATTCGCAAAGCGCCCGTCGGCGTCATGGGTCTTGATCCCAAGCGATCCGATGGACAGCCAGATGCCATGCTGTGCAGCCAGATCCCGCAGGGCCGCAAGCGTCGGGTCATCTTCTTCGAAGTTCAGAACCGCGTTCTGATGTTTACGCGAACCGCTGACACAGTTGCTGACCTCTGGCGTCAGGACGAACCCGGCACCGCCAGATGCCGCTTCGCCAATCATGCGGCGCAGCTCTGACAGGTTTTCTGCCGGATCGTCGGACGACGTCATCTGAACAAGGGCGGTTCGCATATCCTATTCCTCTGGGTCAGACCGCAAGCAGCGAATCGAGCTTGCCCTCGCGTTCCAGATCATACAGGTCATCACAGCCCCCGACGTGGGTCTGTCCGACAAAGATCTGGGGCACAGTGCGGCGGCCGCCAGCACGCTGGATCATCTCAGGCTTGCGCTTCGGGTTCGCGAAGACATCAATCTCCGAAAACTCGATACCTTTCTGCTTCAGCAGACGTTTGGCAGCGTGACAAAAACCGCAAAGCGGCGAGGTATAGATTTCGACCGGTTTCATTCGGTGCTCCACATTCATGGTTGGCGATGTTTCTGGGGGATTTAGGAAGTTATTGCAACTCTCACCAGAGCCTCGCGATAACGTGACCGTCTTCACGTCTTCCGGCAGAGCACCAGAACACAGACCTCGCGCGCGCCTCCTGAAATGCAGGCATCGGCACATGCGGTCAGGGTTGCGCCCGAGGTCATCACGTCATCAATCAACACGATTTCCCGCCCGTGCATCCTTTCGATGTGCTTCGGGTTGACCGATATCGCGCCCTGCATCGCGGCAAACCGGGCCTCTATCCCGTCATGGTCCAAGGATTTTGTCCGCCGACGCCGCACAAGCAGGTCCGGCACGTGCAGCAACCCGGCTTCATCTGCAATGACCTGTGCCAGCAGCGCTGATTGGTTGTATTTGCGCCGCATGAAGCGGGTCCAATGCAGGGGCACCGGCACGATCACCCGCCCCTCCTTCAGAACTTCGCGCCCGGCAAGCACCATCCATTTGCCGGCAGGGCGGGCGATATCCGTGCGGTCACCGTGCTTCAGAGACAGGACCAGTTTTCTGGCCTGCCCTTCATAAAGCAACGCCGCACGCCCCATTGCCCAGGGGCGCGCGCGGGCCATGCAGGCATCACACTCAATCCGGAACCCGTCCGTCCCCCCGATCACGGGCGTCCCGCAGGCCTCACAAACCGTTCCCGCCACAAAAGGGGTATCACGCCAACAAGGACCGCACAGGCCAAAGTCGCTGTCGACTAAATCGCCGCACGCCAGGCAACGCGGCGGATAAAGCTGCCGGATGGCAGTTTGAAAACCGGCCTTCATGGCAGTATGCAGTCCCAATGACACAAGCGCCCCTTTTCGACAGATCCGCGATCCAGGCCCACCGGGCCCGCGCCAGGGATGAAGCCCTGTTTCTGCACACCGCTGCCCTGGACGAGGTTCAGGATCGCCTGATGATGGTAAACAGAAGCTTTACGGATCCGGCGATCGTCACGCCTTTTCCGCAGATCTGGCAGGCGGCGTTCCCAAATGCGCAAATCGTTTCCGATACGGATGTGCTGGATCTGGTGCCGGGGTCCTGTGACCTGGTGATCCACGCCATGTGCCTGCATTGGGCCAATGACCCGGTGGGACAGTTGATCCAATGTCGCCGCGCGCTGCGGGCTGACGGGCTGTTGCTGGTTGTTGCCCTGGGTGGTCAGACCCTGAACCAGCTGCGCAGCGTTCTGGCCGAAGCGGAAAGCCGGATCAGCGGTGGCCTGTCACCCCGCGTCGCACCGATGGCTGAAATCCGCGACCTGGGCGGCCTGCTGCAACGCGCCGGGTTGAACCTGCCGGTTGCGGACGTTGTGCCACTGACCGCCGAATACCGGGATCTCTGGCACCTGATGCGGGACCTTCGGGACATGGGCGAGACAAATGCCCTGGACGCGCGGCTCAAACGCCCGACCCCGCGCAAGCTGTTCGACACTGCAAACAGGCTCTACCAAGAGCATTTTGCCACGGAAACCGGCCGCCTGCCTGCCACATTCGAGCTGATTTGCCTGACCGGGTGGTCACCGGATGAAAGCCAGCCCAAGCCGTTGCGTCCGGGCAGCGCCAAGGCCCGGCTTGCGGATGCCCTGAAAGTTCCGGAAACTAAATTGCCGGAGTGAACATTTGTCAGATTGACCCGAGACGGGTTTCGCCTATCTCAGCGTTTCAGATTGCAAGCCACAGGACCCGATATGTTGGACGCCTCGACCACCGCCACCTGCCCTGCTCACGCCCCCAAGGACCACCCGAAGGTCCCGACGCAAAAGGTGGGCATCCTGTTGGCCAATCTGGGCACGCCGGATGACTATTCCTATTGGCCGATGCGGCGCTACCTGAATGAATTCCTGTCGGATCAGCGCGTCATCGACTATCCGAAATGGAAATGGCAGCCGATCCTTCAGGCGATCATCCTGACCAAGCGCCCGTTCAGCTCGGGCGAGGCGTACAAATCGATCTGGAACCACGACAAGGGCGAAAGCCCCCTGATGACGATCACCAAGGACCAGACCGCGAAAATCCGCGCCGCCATGGCGGACCGCTACGGTGATCAGGTGATGGTCGATTTCTGCATGCGCTACGGCAACCCTTCAACCAAGTCCAAGGTGAAGGAAATGGTCGCCGCCGGCTGTTCCCGTATCCTGTTCTTCCCGCTCTATCCGCAATACGCCGGCGCCACCACGGCCACCGCAAATGACCAGTTCTTTCGCGCATTGATGGACGAAGCCTGGCAGCCGGCCACCCGCACGGTACCCGCCTATTTCGACGAACCCGCCTATATCGACGCTTTGGCCAGTTCGGTTGAAACGGCTTACGCCGCGATGGAGAGCAAGCCGGATGTGCTGGTCGTGTCCTACCACGGGATGCCGGAACGCTACCTGATGCAGGGCGACCCGTATCATTGCCAGTGCCAGAAGACGACGCGCCTGCTGAAGGAGCGTCTGGGCTGGGCTGACACCGATATCGTCAGCACCTTCCAGTCCCGTTTCGGGCCCGAAGAATGGCTGAAGCCCTATACGGTGGATCACGTCGCCGATCTGGCGAAAGAGGGCAAAAAGAACATCGCCGTCATCGCGCCTGCTTTCTCTGCCGACTGCATCGAAACGCTGGAAGAGATCAATGAAGAGATCCGCGAAAGCTTCGAAGAGGCGGGCGGCGAGAGCTTCACATATATCCCCTGTCTCAACGATCAGGACACACATGTCGCAGCGTTGTCGCGAATTATTCAAGACAATCTCAAAGGTTGGCTGGACTAACACAAATCCCCGGTTCAAATAGGATCCAATCTTGGAACCGGGGAGCAGCACATGAATCTGGATCACTGGCGCGCAGCGTTCGAACAGAGCTGGGGGATCAAGGCTGATCTGACCCGCTTGGACGGCGAATATGATCTGAACTTTCTGGCCAAAGACGCCGATGGCGCGGGCTACATCCTCAAGGCGATGCGCCCGGGATGTGAGGCCTGGCTGGTCGACATGCAAATCGCCGCTTTGGACCATATCCGCGCCAATGCACCGGACGTGCCGGTTCCCGCAGTGATCCGAACCGCATCGGGCGACGCGATCCAGGCAATTGCAGACGAGAACGGTGATGAGCGGCTGGTCTGGGTGCTGGAACAGCTGCCAGGCCGTTGTTATGCGCGGGCTGAGCCCAAAACGCCAAACCTGATCCATCAGGTGGGCGTGGCGCTGGGGGCCTCGGCCAAGGCGCTGCAGGATTTCGCACATGACGGGCTGGTGCGGGATTTCAAATGGGATCTGATGCGCGCAGGCTGGATCGGGGACCATTTCGACGTGATCGCGGACCCCGCGCGACGGGCAATGATCGAGGAGATCCACGGCGAATTCGCCCAGTTAGAGCCTGTATTGGTAGATCTGCCCCAGCAGGCGATCCACAATGACGCCAATGATTACAACATCCTCGTCGCGGGCGAACTGACCGAACCGCGCGTGGTCTCGGGCCTGATCGACCTGGGCGATATGTGCCAGGCCCCGCGCATCTGTGACCTGGCCATTGCTGCCGCCTATATCGTGCTGGACCATGACGCGCCCGAAACCGCGCTGGCCGCGCTGGTCGCCGGATATCATCAGTCCAACAAGCTGACGGCGGCAGAGATCGACCTGATCTGGCCCCTGCTGCGCGCGCGTCTGGCGGTGAGCGTGGTGAACTCCACCCTGATGGCGGTGGACAACCCCGATGACCCCTATGTCACCATCTCGCAAGCCCCGGCCTGGCGGTTCCTTGAAGGCTGCGACCTGCACCCCGGCCTGCTGAGCGCCCGCCTGCGCGCCGCTTGCAACCTGCCGGTGGTCGATGGCGCCGACCGTGTGATGGCCTGGCTTGAATCCGAGCGCGGCAATTTCGCCCCGCTGATGGGTGAGGATCTGGGCAATGCTCCGCTGGGCGCGCTGTCGGTGGAGCACTCCACCTGGCCGCAGAACCCGTTTCACATGCCGCTGGAGGAAGCCGCCCGCGTGGGCGAAGAGTTCGAAGATAACGGCCGCATGTGGCTGGGTTACTATCACGAACCCCGCCTGATCTATGCCGAACCCGCGTTCCGCAAGGGGCCGTGGAAGGCCAGCGACCGGCGCACCGTGCATCTGGCGGTCGATGCCTTCGCCCCTGCCGGAACGCCAATGTTCGCGCCGCTGCGGGGCGAAGTCTTTGTCGCCGAATACCGCGCCGGGCATCTGGACTATGGCGGGGTGATCATCCTGCGCCATGAAACGCCTGACGGAGACCCGTTCTACACGCTCTACGGCCACCTGAACCCGGAGTTCCTGGACCACCTGAAACCCGGCGATGTCATCGAAAAAGGCCAAGAGTTCTGCCGCCTTGGCGATCCCACGCAGAACGGTGGCTGGGCCCCGCATGTGCATTTCCAACTGGCACTGACAACCGAAGGGATCGAGGCCGACTGGCCCGGCGTTGGCGATCCGGACGAGATGTATATGTGGCTTGCGATCTGCCCTAACCCTGCCGCGCTGCTGAACCTGCCCGACGACAAGGTGCGCTATCACCCCACCGACAAGGGCGAGGTGCTGCAGGGCCGGCGTGATCATTTCGGCGGCAACCTCAGCCTGACGTACAATGATCCGGTGATGCTGGTGCGCGGTTGGAAACATCACCTGTTTGATGAATGGGGCCGCCCTTATCTGGACGCCTACAACAACGTCCCCCACGTGGGCCACGCCCATCCGCGTATCCAGGCGGTCGCAGCGGATCAGCTTCGCCGCATGAACTCGAACACCCGTTACCTCCACCCGGCGCAGACCGCGTTCGCTGACAAGGTCCTGTCAAAACTGCCCGAGAAATTCGAGGTCTGCTTCTTCGTCAATTCCGGCACCGAAGCCAACGAACTGGCCCTGCGCCTGGCCCGCGCCCATACCGGCGCCAAGGGCATGGTGACACCCGATCACGGCTATCACGGCAACACCAACGCGGCGGTGGCAATTTCCGCCTACAAGTTCAACAAACCCGGTGGAATCGGCAAAGCGGACTGGGTGGAGCTGGTAGAGGTGGCTGACGACTATCGCGGCAGCTTCAAGCGCGACGATGCGGATCGCGCGCAGAAGTTCGCGGATCTGGTCGATCCGGCTATCGCCGCGCTGCACGATCGCGGCCACGGGATTGCCGGGTTCATTGCCGAAACCTTCCCCTCGGTCGGGGGACAGATCATTCCGCCCAAAGGCTATCTGCCTGCCGTCTATGACAAGATCCGGGCCGCCGGGGGCGTCTGTATCGCCGATGAGGTGCAGACCGGCTTGGGCCGGTTGGGCGAGTTCTACTTCGGCTTCGAGCACCAGGGTGCGGATCCGGATATCGTTGTCATGGGCAAACCCATCGGAAACGGCCACCCGCTGGGCGTTCTGGTGACGACCAAGGCAATCGCCGAAAGCTTCAACAACGGGATCGAGTTCTTTTCGACCTTCGGCGGCTCCACCCTCTCTTGCCGCATCGGCAAGGAGGTGTTGGATATCGTCGATGACGAAGGGCTGCAGGACAACGCCCGGATCATGGGCACCCGTCTGATGGACGGCTTGCGCGTGCTTGAGCAGAAACATGCCTGCGTCGGTGACGTGCGCGGCATGGGGCTGTTTCTGGGGGTCGAGCTGATCAATCCGGACGGATCGGAATCAACCGGCATCTGTTCCTATGTAAAGAACCGGATGCGCGATCATCGGATCCTGATCGGCAGCGAAGGCCCGAAGGACAACATCCTGAAAATCCGCCCGCCTCTGACCATTGATGCAGAAGACGTGGATATGATTCTGGCGTGCCTGGATTCGGTTCTGGAAGAGCTGGGCTGACGCCCGGCTCGGCCGACGGGCCTCCCTGATCAATCGCAGAAGACCAAAATGAAAAAGGCGGTGGAAACCCACCGCCTTTTCCGCGAATTGTGCTTACAGCAATTAGCTGCTGACAGCTGCGCCGACCAGAACCAGCAGCAGCAGCGGCAGCAGGATGCCGCTCGACGAGCTCTGAGCTTCTTCGACGATAACCGGTGCTTCAACAACCGGCTCTGCCAGGTTGCCAGCGGAAGCAGCAGAAGCGGCGCCAGCCAGGGCAGCGGCGAGAACGAGTTTTTTCATGTTAACCTCCAGAATTTGCGCGGAATCAATAACTGAACCACGCACCCAAGACTTACCTCGTAGTATTTTCTTTGCAGCAAAACGTTTGGATTGCAAACGCTTGTTACGGGGAAACTGCTCGGGCACGCCTCAATGTGGTCAAATTAGCAACACCTGCGTGCCAACTTTGGCCATCGAGAACAATTCCGCGATATGTTCATTGTACAGCCCGATGCATCCGTTGGATGATCTGCGGCCGATTTTGCGCGTATCGTGGGTCCCGTGGATCCGATAGTACTTCCACGACAGGTACAATGCGTGAGTCCCAAGCGGATTGTCCGGACCCGGCGCAATATAGTCCGGCCATTCAGGATTTCGCTTCTTCATAGATGGCGTCGGCGCCCAGCTCGGGCCTTCAACCTTGCGGATCACACTGGTCCGACCGCGGCGGGTCAGATCCTCGGTCAGCGGCACGGACGACGGGTAGAGTTTGTAAACAGATTGATCTGCGGACCAGTAGTGCAAGGCCCGCGACTGCGTATCCACCAGAATCGCGCCATTGCGCAGCGATGCGAAATACGGCCGCCAGTCCAAAGAGCGGAAGCTTGAAATGTTGCGGCGAACCGGCGGTTCAGGCTCCGGCGGCGGACGCAGCGGATCAAATGCGGGTTCTTCCTGCCCCTCCAGCACATCCTGCGCCAATGCCGGCGCGCCGATAAGGGACGCACCACCGGCCAGAAATTGGCGGCGCGAAGGAGAAAGGAACTTTTTGTATGACATGACCGTACCAGATTACCGAGTTCAGACTTTGCCCTGCATAATATGGCGGGAATGCCTCAGTCGCAAATCAAACCAAAAGCGGATCGGGCAAATCACCGCTTGGAGATTTGCGCCTTCACCTCAGTCAGGGTAAACGCGTTCAAAGGCAGTGAGTTCAGAGGTCCTACAGATGCGGGTGTTTTCGGCTTTATTGGTTGCGGGTGTATTGTTGAGCGCCTGTACCGCAACAACCCAGACCAGCCAGCAATTTGGAACCGATGGCAAACCCTTGCCAAAGGTCTATCGCATTCGCGGGGGGGACTCCGGTAAGCTGCAGTTCCGGATGCTGGACTCGGTGAATGCCCTACGTCAGGCCTCGGGCGTTGCCCCGGTGCAGCTGAACCCGCAACTGAACGCGGCCGCCGCGACGCATTCGCGCGACATGTCCCTGCAAAACCGCCCCTGGCACTTTGGATCGGATGGATCTTCGCCGCTCGATCGGGTTGCCCGGGCAGGCTATGCCGGGCCGATGATCGGTGAGGCGATTTCGGAAACCTACGAGACCGAGATCGAAACCCTGGCGGCCTGGATGGAAGACCCCGGCAGCCGTGGCGTGATCCTGGACCCCAATGCCGCCAACATGGGATTTTCCTGGCATCAGGAACCCAACGGTAAACTGTGGTGGACGCTGGTGATGGGCGGCTGAGCCGCCTATCCCGTCAAAGAGACACACCTGATTCGGTGTTGCGCGCTCTGCTGTCAGGGGCGCAGCGTGATCAGCGTCCCGTTGTTGACCATCGCATAGATCTCTTCGATCTCATCATTTGTCACCGCAATGCACCCGGCGGTCCAATCCGCTGTTTTGCTGGCACGCTTGCGATCCCGCAGCTTGTTCGGCTGACCGTGGATAAAGATCTCGCCCCCCGGTTTCTTGCCCAGCGCACGCGCCTCGGCAATGTCGCGGGAGTTGGGATAGGAGATCCCGATCGACAGGTGAAACGCGCTGTTCGGGTTTCGCCGATCAATCAGATAGGTGCCTTCGGGGGTTTTGCCGTCGCCTTCAATCTTCTTGTCGCCAGCGGGGGCAAAGCCCAGATCCACCTCATAGTCCCGCAGGATCTTTTCCCCGTGCAGCAGGTACATCTTGCGCGCGCCCTTGTTGACCACGATCGAGGTCACCTCCGGCCCGTTGTAGCTGCGGAACTTGTTGCCTGACGACGGAGCGCCGCAACCGGCCGCCAAAAGCGATACGGCCCCCAATCCAAAAACACGTCTTTTCATTTGCCTGTACTCAATAAAACCTGCTGCCCGGCGCATAACTCACCCCGGGCAGATTTCAAAATCACTTCTGCGCGCGGTCTGCCTCTTGCGCGACCAACCGCTGTTCAATCGCTTCCAGACGAGCCAGAACCTCATCCCTATAGGCATCGGTCTTGACCTCATCCTCTTCGTGGTGGGCGTCCTGCATCGAGTTGACGATCAGACCCACCAACAGGTTCACAACCGCAAAGGTGGTGATCATGATGAAGGGCACGAAGAACGCCCAGGCGTAGGGGTAAACCACCATCACCGGCCGGACGATCCCCATTGACCAGCTTTCCAACGTCATGATCTGGAACAGCGAATACGCGCTCAGCCCAAGCGTTCCGAACCATTCGGGAAAGCTGTCCGCGAAGAGTTTGGTCGCAATGACGGACCCGATGTAGAAGATGATCGCCATCAGCAGGAACACGCTGGCCATGCCCGGCAGCGCGGTGATGAAACCTTCGACCACACGGCGCAGGCGCGGCGCCACCGAGATGACGCGCAGAACCCGCAGGATTCGCAGCGCCCGGAGCACCGACAGTCCCTGAGCCGCCGGCACCAGCGCAATCCCGACGATAACAAAGTCGAAGATGTTCCAGCCATTGGAAAAGAAACGGAACCGATAGGCGATCAGCTTCAGCAGGATCTCAATCACGAAGATTGCAAGACAGACCTTGTCGAGCAGTGTGACCAGAGCGCCGACACGTTCCATCAACGAGCCGGACGTCTCAATCCCCAGCAGCACCGCGTTGATAAGGATCACGATGGTGATGAAACGTCCAAACCCCGGATGTTCCAAGAATTTTTGCAGGCTTACGGGCATGTGGGCAGGTCCTGATCAGAAATGGACTAGAGCGTGAATGACGCGACAAGTTCGGTATGGGCGGACCAGCGGAACTGATCCACTGTCTGCACCCAGTTAAGCGTGTACCCGGCCGATACAAGGGTCTTTGCGTCGCGGGCAAAGGTGATCGGATTGCAGCTGACATAGGCGATGATCGGTGTCTTCGCCTTGGCCAGTTCGGCGATCTGGGCCTCGGCCCCGGCGCGTGGCGGATCGATCACCGCCGCGTCAAAGGCCGCCCCGAACGGGTTCAGCTCATCCGGCAGCACGGGCCTGCGAAACAGGTCACGCACTTCACTGGTGACTTTCTTGGTGCCCGCCGCCTTGCGCCACCCCGCATCCAAGGCGCGGATCATCTCATCCTCACCCTCAACCGCGTGGACTTCGGCGCGGGTGGCCAACGGCAGCGAAAAGGTGCCGCAGCCGGCAAAGAGGTCGATGATCTTGCCGGCATCGCCAACAATTTCACGCACACCGGCCAGAAGTGCCGCTTCGCCGTCCTTGGTGGCTTGCAGGAAGGCCCCGGCGGGCGGGCAGACATGCGCCGGTCCAAAGGGCTGGGTCGGTGGCTGTTCCATCGCGATCAGCTCATCGTCCCAGACCAGCCGGGCCATCTTGAACCGGTCCACCAGTCCCGCCAGATCAATCCGCAACTGCGAATCCAGCGGTTTGCCATTGCGAACCAGCACATCCAGACCAATCTCGGACACAGTCAGGGTGACCGCCAGCGGGGCCTTGCGGCTTGCCCCGGTCAAGGCCAGCGCCTCGGCCGCGGGAATCGCCGCGATCAGAGCGGGATGCAGCAGATGACACTCGGGAATTTCGGTGATGACCCCGCTTGCGCGCCCATGAAACCCGGCCATCGCCCCCTTCTTGGTCCGGCGCACGGCCAGCGTGGCACGGCGGCGGGACCGGGGTGGCGAGGTGTGGATGGGCCGCAGCTCGGTCTCCAGCCCCTGCGCGGCCAGCGCGTGTCGGACGATGTCCAGCTTCCAATCGGCAACAAACCCGTCATCCGCATGTTGCAGCTGGCATCCACCACAGGATTTGTAGTGACGGCACGGCGGCTGCACCCGATGCGCCGAAGGGGTTTCGACCCGAATCTCTGTCAAGGTGTTGCCATCGGGCACACCGCTCACAACCTCACCCGGCAGGGTTCGCGGAGCAAAAAGGGGGCCTTCGGCAATGCCGTCGCCCTGGTGGCCAAGCCGGTCTATCGTCACGCTGCGTCTCATGCCGCGCTAGATACCGCGTGGACCGGCATTGCAAAAGGTGCAAACCAGACCCAAGCGGTTTTTCTGACACGGGCTATTCTGCTGCTTCCGTCTCGGGGCCGTTTTCGGTTTGGATGAAACCACCGGACTGACGCTGCCAGAACCGCGCATAAAGCCCGTCCTGTTGCAGCAGCGTGTCATGGGTTCCGGCCTCAACGATCCGCCCCTGATCCAGCACGATGATCCGGTCCATTTCGCTCAGCGTCGACAGGCGGTGCGCAATGGCCAGCACGGTCTTGCCCTCCATCACCCGGTGCAGCGCAGCCTGAATGCTGGCCTCGACCTCGGAATCCAGAGCCGAAGTCGCCTCATCCAGCACCAGGATCGGCGCGTCCTTCAGGATGGCACGGGCCAGCGCAATCCGCTGCCGTTGCCCACCGGACAGTTTTACACCACGCTCACCCAGGTGGGCATCATAGCCCTTGCGCCCCTGCCCGTCCTGCAGCCCGGTGATGAACTCATGCGCTTCGGCCTTGGCGGTTGCGGCGATCATCGCTTCTTCTGTCGCATCGGGTCGACCATACAGCACGTTCTCCCGCGCCGATCGGTTGAACATGGCGGTTTCCTGCGTGACCATCCCGATCTGACGGCGCAAGCTGTCCTGGGTCACTTGGGCAATATCCTGACCATCGATCAGAAGACCGCCCTCTTCCCGCTCATACAGACGCAGCAACAGGGACACCAAGGTGGACTTTCCCGCCCCGGACGCACCAACGATGCCCAGCTTTTCTCCCGGCTTGATGGTCAGGGAAATATCCTTCACCCCGCCCACATCGCGCCCATAGGCGAAGCTCAGGTTTTCAAACCGGATTTCGCCCTGCGACACGTCCAGGGTTTGCGCGTTCGGGGCATCCTCGACCCGCCGTGGCGGGGTCAGGGTTTTCATGCCATTTTCGATCTCACCAATGTTGGCGTACATCGCCATCAGGGTGAAGCTGACCCAGCCGGTCATCTGTGCAATCCGGATCGACATGGCACCAGCGGCCACGATGTCACCAGTGGTGGCGCTGCCCGCCTGCCACAGCAGGACGGTCGTCCCCATCAAAAGCACCGGCAATGTCCCGGCCAGTGTCACCAGAACAAAGCGGAAGGTGGCCGACAAGCGGCCAAACTCCAGCGATCGTTCCCGCAGATCCACCATTGCATCACGCGCCGCGCGATCTTCATGATCGGAATGCGCAAACAGCTTGACGGTCTTGATATTGGTGATCGTGTCAACCACCTGCCCCGAAACCATCGCCCGCGCCCCGGCCCGCGCGGCCGAGCGCACGCGAATGCGCGGCAGATACCAGCGGATCAGCGCAAAATAGGCGACCAACCAAACGCCAAACGGCAGGATCACCAGCGGATGGATCGTGCCCAGCAAGGCCAGCGTGCCAAACAGCGTTGCCAGGGCAAAGACGATGGCACTGATTGTTTCGGAGACCACCGACGCCAGAGCGCTGGCCGTTTGCATCTGCTTTTGCGCGATCCGCCCGGCGAAATCATCGTCGAAATAGGTCACCGACTGACCCAAAGTCCAACGGTTGAGCCGCGACAGAACCAGCGGGGGCACGTTGGGCAGCACCACATAGTTGTTGGCCAGCGACAACAACCCGGCAACCGCAGGCCGCAGGATCATGAAGAAGGCAACAACGCCTAGGATCTTCCACAGGTTCTCCCGACTCAGAAACTCTTCGGGTCCGCCAGCAGAGGCCAGATCGATGACACCGCCCAGGATCCAGGCGGTGGCCACCTCCATCGCGCCACCCGCCGCCGAAAAGGCCGCAGCGATGAGAAGCATTGGCCAGGCCCCCGTCAGACACCACCTGATGAACCGCCACAGGGTCTGTGGCGGCGGTGTATCAGCCTCGCGAAATGGGTTGATCAGGTCGGCAATCTTCACTCCGCAGCCTCCGGGTTCAGGAAACCGCCGGATTGACGGCCCCAGAATTGCGCGTATAGCCCACCAGCCGCCAGAAGATCGGCATGGCTGCCTTCTTCGACAATGCGGCCCTGATCCATAACAAGGATCCTGTCCATCTGGGCGATGGTCGACAATCTGTGCGCAATCGCGATCACGGTTTTCCCCTGCATCATGCCATACAGCGTTTCCTGAATGGCGGCTTCGACCTCGCTATCTAGGGCCGAGGTCGCCTCATCCAAGAGCAGGATTGGTGCATCTTTCAGAATGACCCGCGCCAGGGTGATACGCTGCCGTTGTCCGCCCGACAGCTTCACCCCGCGTTCACCCACATGGGCGTCATAGCCGGTGCGCTTCTGCGGATCCTGCAGATCCCGGATAAAGCTTTCCGCTTCGGCCTGTTTGGCGGCGGCGACCATCTCCAGCTCACTTGCATCGGGGCGTCCATACAGAATGTTGTCCCGTACCGATCTGTGCAGCAGGGAACTGTCCTGCTGGACCATGCCGATATGGCTGCGCAGGCTGTCCTGCGTGACCGAGCGGATATCCTGATCGTCGATCAGGATCTGCCCGCTTTCGGAATCGTAGAACCGCAGCAACAGCTTCACCAGCGTCGACTTGCCCGCACCCGACCGGCCGATCAGACCGATCTTTTCGCCCGGTTGGATGGTCAGGTTGATCCGGTCCAGACCGCCCGCTTCCCGTCCATAGTGGTGCGACAGGTCGCGAATTTCGATCTTACCGTTGGTCAGCGCCAGCGGCTTGGCCTGCGCCTCATCCACCAGATCAATCGGCTGTGCGATGGTTTCCATCCCTTCAGCCACAACGCCCAGCTGCCGGAAAAAGGACGTCAGCGCCCACATGATCCAGCCGGTCATCGCGTTCAGGCGCAGCGTCAGCGCGGTGGCCGCGGCAACGATGCCAACCGAAGCCGAGCCCTGCATCCAGAGCGCAATACCCCAGCCCACAACCCCGACGATCAGCAGACCGTTCAGGAACACCAGAACCGCATCCATGATCGTGTAGATCCGCATCTCCACCTGAAAGGTTTTACGCGTGTTTTCGATCGCGTCACGTGCATAGATCAGTTCCCGGTCGTGATGCGCGAACATCTTCACCGAATGGATGTTGGAATAGCTGTCCACAACCCGGCCCGTGACGGTTGACCGGGCGTCCGATGCTGCCTGTGAGGCCGGGCCCACGCGGGTCACGGTCCAATGGATCAGCAGCGCATAGAGGCCGAACCAGATCAGCAGCGGCACCAGCAACCTGACATCCGCTGCCATCAGCAACACCGCCGCCCCCACCAGATACGCCAGCGAAAAGGTGATCGCGTCGAAGACTTGGAACACCACTTCACCGGCGGCCGGGGGCGTTTGCATGATGCGGTTGGCGATCCGTCCAGCAAAGTCGTTTTCGAACCAGCCAACGGATTGGCGCAGCACGTGCTTGTGCGCGCGCCACCGGATCAGGGTGCCGAAGTTGGGCAAGATGGCATTGTTCAGCAACAGAACATCGACCAGCTGCAACATCGGGCGCAGCAACAGGACAAACACCGCCAACACGATCAGCTCGGTCCCGTAGCGGTCCCAGACCTCGGCCGGGTCGCCAGTCAGCAGGTCAACGACACGACCCATATAGTAGATCAGGCCGATTTCGATGGAGGCAACGACCACGGACATGAGCGCCGCCAGCACGAAGACGCGTTTGAACGGGCGCGAATACTCCAACATGAACGGCCACAACTTGGCGGGCGGGCGATCCGTCTCAGGGTAGTCGCAATAAGGGTCGATGAGGTTTTCGAAGAAACGAAACATGTGGGGTGCTCCAATACGAGCGAAATTGAATGCAAATGCGAACCGAGGGCAGCCAAGACCCCCCGGACCATACGGGCGATGTCTCAGCTATTAGTGAAACCAGATCCCGTAATACATCAGCATTCCTCCCATCATGTGGACTGAGCAAATTGGTAGGCGAGAAATATTCCTTTGTCACCCCCCCAGATGTGGACGTTGGGTCACTTCAGCCGGGAGAGCAGTGTTTCGCGGTCCAGAGCGAAGCCGCTTGCGATCCACTCCGCCTCCAGCTGTCGCAGGGCTTTGCCCAGCGCGGGCCCGGCGTACTCCGGCATCAGATCACGGGCCGAAACTGGGAAAGTTGCGCTGCCGCCAAGCTCTAAATCAGCCTCTAACAAAGGCGAAACCGGTTGTTCCAACAAAGCTGCCCGCAACAATGCAATGTCGCGCGCGACGTCCATACCGTGCCGAAAAGCGAGTTCGGCCACAGCTGTCATGCTTTCTGCGGCCTCGCGCATCAGCGCCAGGCTGCCTTGCTGTTGCTTTGACAGGCGCAATTCGTTGGACAAGATGGATCCGCCCAGCGCCGCCAGACGACGCAGGGGATTGGGGGCCAGCCCGCTCTCCAGGTGAATCAGCGGCGCAAGCGCCCGGTCATCGGCCCCCGGCAGAAGCGTGGACAGAACGCCGGTCTGACGCATCGCCGCGACCGATGGCGCCGGATCGGACGCGGACAAAAGCTTCAGCAACTCGGCCGTGACACGTTCCTTGGACAGCTGCGCCAACCCGTCCAGATTGGACGCGATCGCGGACAGGGCGTCGGGATCGAAGCCTTCGGAATGATCGCCATACCAAGCGTGGAACCGGAAATAGCGCAGGCTGCGCAGATAATCCTCGCGAATGCGCGCGGTGGCGTCACCGATGAACCTGACCTTGCGCGCGTTGAGATCCTTCAGACCGTTCAGCGGGTCCACGACTGTGCCGTCCGGAGCCGCATAAAGCGCATTCATGGTGAAATCGCGGCGTTGCGCGTCCTCGGCAATGTCAGTCGAAAAGGCGACGACGGCCCGCCGTCCGTCGGTTGCAACATCCTTGCGAAAGGTCGTGATCTCAAAGGGAATGCCCGATTGGACCAGCGTGACGGTGCCATGTTCGATCCCGGTCGGGATCGCCTTGATCCCAGCCCGTTTGGCCAGAGCGATTACCGTTTCGGGCGTTGCGTCCGTCGCTATATCCAGATCGGACACCGGCGCACCCAACAGAGCGTTGCGCACACAGCCTCCAACGAAATAGGCAGCGGCCCCGTCAATCGTCAGCGCAGCGCAGACCTGCCGCGTCGCGGGATCCTCAAGCCAGGGCTGATCAATCCGGGTCATGCCTCCATCCGTGCGGCAAGGCCCCGCAACATACGCGCGGTTGCACCCCAGATGTAGTAGGGACCGAATGGTACGGTGAAATAGTACCGGCGCGTTCCCCGCCATATCCGCGATTCAACGATGTAATTCGCCGGATCCAGAACATGCTCCAATGGCACGGTAAATGCCTCTTCCACCTCGCCCGGTTCCGGTTGAAAGGTGAACTCGCGTTCGATCATCGCAACAACCGGCGTCACCTTGAACCCGGTCACGGTTTCATGCTGCGGCAGGGTGCCAACAACGGTGGGCAACGATACCGGTAGGCCGATTTCTTCGTTGGCTTCGCGCAAAGCCGTGGCCGCAACATCGGCGTCCTGTTCGTCCTTCTTGCCGCCCGGAAAGGCGATCTGACCGGGGTGGTGTTTCAGGGCCGAGGAGCGTTTGGTCAGGATCAGGCGGGGGCGCCCGGTGGAGACCGAAATCGGAACCAGCACACCGGCATCACGCAGTTTTCGACCTTCGGGCAGGATGGTGTCCGGGTTCAGGTCGAAATCGCTTGAGCCGTCACCGGGACGGCTCAGCGCGATGTTCAGCTGGTCGACAAGATCACGCACCGCCCTGCTCTTCCGCGTCAAAGCCGACGGTCTTGGGGTCCAGCACGTAATGTGCGCCGCAGAACTGGCAATCCGCCGTCACTTTGCCGTCATCGGTGGTCATCTTCTCGATATCCTGCGCCGAATAGATCGACAGACTCTGACGCACGCGGTCTTCCGAACAGGTGCAGCCAAAGCGAACCTGCTGCGGATCAAAGACGCGGGGCTGCTCTTCGTGGAACAGACGCAACAGCAGATCCGTGGGCGACACCGACGGGCCGATCAGTTCCAGATCCTCAACCGTGCTCAGCAGAACGTTCACCCGGTTCCAGTTTTCGCCTTCGTCCCCGTCCACCAGGTCCGAGGCCTGCAGGATTTGACCCTCACCCGGCTCGCTCGCCACAAAGGGTGACGCCTTGGGCATATGCTGCAGCATGACGCCCCCGGCCCGCCAGTGTTCACCAACACCGGGTTCAGTGGATTTGCCAAAGCTCAGCGAAAAACGGGTCGGCAGCTGTTCGGACTGGGCGAAATAGGCCTCTGCACAGGCGCTGAGCGATCCGCCCGCGATCGGGGTGATCCCCTGGTAAGGCTGCGTGCCCTTGCCCTGGTCGATCAGGATCGCGAAGTAGCCTTCGCCAACCTGGTCAAACGGCGCACCATCGATCAGACGCTCGCGGTCAAAGCTGGCATAGGCACGGATCTGGGCGACGTCGCCTTCCTTCTGAGGTGCGTAATAGTCGGTGGCGATCATCCGCACCGGCCCTTTGGACTGCACCTGCAGCGACAGTTTCCAGCGCAGTGCAACAGTTTGGCCGATCAGCGCCGTCAGCAACGCCATTTCAGCAACCAGCGCTTCAACCACAGGCGGATAGTCGTGCTGTTTCAGGATGCCGTCCAAAACGCCGTCCAGACGCGCCACGCGGCCACGCATGTCAGAGGCATCAAGCTGGAAAGGCAGGACAGTATCGTCCCACGCGATTTTAGATCCGAGTGTCATGGGGTTTCCTTACACGCCCGAGGTTGGCATATCGAGCCTATATAGACGTGATTCATCCGGATGGAAGAGGCTTAGGAAATGATCCCGCGCTTTGGTGAGACCCCAGACCCCCGTCAGACCTATCGTCAGCGTCCTGGCGCCTATGCCCTTCTTCCACGTGACGGGAGGCTGCTGGTCACTTGCCAGTATGACCCCCATCCGGACCTGCAGCTGCCCGGTGGTGGGATCGATCCGGGGGAATCCCCCATCCCGGCGCTGCACCGTGAGGTGTTTGAGGAAACCGGCTGGAAGATCGCCGCGCCCCGGCGCTTTGGGATCTTTCGCCGCTTCACCTTCATGCCGGAATACGATCTCTGGGCCGAAAAGATCTGTCACATCTATGTCGCGCGCCCGGTGTTGCGCATGGGCCCCCCCGCCGAAGCCGGACATGAAGCACTTTGGATGGACCCAGGCGACGCCGTGCGGAACCTTGGCAATGCAGGAGACCGGCATTTCGCGGAAAGCTGGCTGCGCGCCGAACTGCGATAAATCGCCAAATGTCAGGACCGGGTATCGACCGGTTCCGGGCCGTTGAATTCGAACAGGGTGGCCGAGACATCATCCTCGATCCCCCTGTTGCGATCCATCACCTGTGTCAGCCGCCAATAGAGGTCATTCAGGAACTCACGCCCATCCTGCACGTCCCAGCATTCGCGGATCAATTGGGTCAGCCCCTGTGTCTCCAGCATGTCACCACCCGCAACGCTGGTTTCGGTAAACCCGTCTGAAAACAGCAGCAGGCGATCCCCGGGATTCATGCTGAATTCGACCTGGGAGAATGAGACATCAGCGATCAACCCGATGGGCAGCCCCCCCGAGCCCACCTGTTCCACGCTGCCGTCCTGCCGCAGCAAGAGCGGATGCGGATGTCCCGCCTGCACCATCCGCACCCGGCCGGAATTCAGGTCAGCGATGCAATAGACCATGGTAAAATATTCTTCGATGCCGCTATCCGCCACCAAACGCGCGTTCAGCAGGCGCGCCACTTCTTCGGGCTGACGCAGGGCAAAGAACTGGTTGAAGCGCTGTTCAAGCGCGATGTTCTGATCGAAATAGGTGCTGGACAGATACCCCCCCAGCCGCGCCGTCATCATCGCCGAGGTGATGCCATGACCAGAGACGTCGATGTTGTAGAACCCCACCCGATTGGGTCCGGGTGAGAACATGCCAACCAGATCCCCACCGATATGGCCGCAGGGTTTCAACAGCAGGCTGACCCGTGATTTACCAAACTCCCTGTGAAAGTCGGGCACCAGAGATTCCTGGATCTTTCTGGCCTGTATCAGGTCCTTGTCAATCGCATCATAAAGGCGCTGTATCTCATTCAGGGTTTCCGACACCATCCGGTTTTTGGACGACAATTCGCGTTCCATGCCCAGGATCCGGTCGCCGGCACAGATTCTGGCGCGCAATTCATCCGGATTCACCGGTTTGGATAGAAAGTCATCCGCCCCGGCGTCCAGCCCTTGGGCCACGTCGTTCTTTTCGCTCTTCGATGTCAGCAGAATGAAATAGCAGTATCCGTCGCCGGGAATTTGCCGCAAGGCCCGACAGAATTCCAACCCGTTCATACCGGGCATCATCCAGTCGCTCAGGATCAGATCAGGCTTGGCCTCTGCGCAGATCTCCATCGCGCGCTCACCACTGTCCGCTTCGATAATGGTGAAGCCGAACTTGCGGAGCGAAGCGACCAGAATGCGCCGCTGCAGGCTGCTGTCATCGACCACCAGAACGGTCCGGATCGAGCCCTCGCCAAGATGCTCCGAAATCTGTTCCGATCCGCGTTGCAACTCAGACATCTCCCAACTTTCCGACGAGCGCTTGTTCCGCCCCAACTATGAGGCGTGCCTGCTTAACGGGCAGTGAACGGCGATCAGAAAACGGGCAGTTCGCGGTTTACCGGCGGTTAATGTTGCGACCGTAAGCTTTGTGACGGGATTTCTATGCGGGATATTCAGATGATCCAGTGGGCACGTGTACGGGAACTACGGGACGAAGTCGGCGCAGATGATTTTGGCGATCTGGTCGACCTGTTTCTGACCGAAGTGGAAGAGGTCGTTGACCGGTTGCGATCGCAGGAGGACCGGACCGATCTGGAACAGGACCTTCACTTTCTCAAAGGCAGCGCGCTCAGCCTGGGGTTTGAGACATTTTCCGATCTGTGTGAAACCGGGGAAACCTTGTCTGCGCGCGGAAAGGCCGCACAGGTCGATCTGGGCGCCATTCTGGAGGGCTATGACCAGTCGCGCCTGCGCTTTCTGGCCGATATGTCCCGCGAATTGGCAAGCTGACGATCAGATGATGAACTGCGACAGCACTTCGTCATTTGTGATATCGGAATAGGTAAACCCACCTGCATCCAGACGCGCGAACAACTGCACAAAATTCCCCGGATCGCTGGTTTCGATGCCGATCAGAACGGATCCGAAATTGCGCGCGGATTTCTTCATGTATTCAAACCGGGTGATATTGTCGTCCGGCCCCATGAATTCCAGGAAATCCTTCAGTGCGCCGGGCCGTTGCGGCAGACGCAACAGGAAGTACTTCTTTGTGCCGGCATATCGCTGCGCGCGTTCCTTGACCTCGGGCAGGCGTTCGAAATCGAAATTCCCGCCAGAGGTCAGACACAACACGGTCCGCCCGCGCACGAAGGAGCGGATGTCGGAAATCGCTTCAACCGCCAGAGCACCGGCCGGTTCCAGAACGATGCCTTCCAGATTCAGCATCTCCACGATCGTGGTACAAACGCGGTCTTCGGAGATCGTGATCGAATCAGACACATGGGTGTGTTTCAGCAGCTCAAACGGGCGGTCCCCGATCCGGCCAACGGCAGCGCCATCAACAAAAGTGTCCACATGCTCCAGCGCAACCGGCCGCCGTGCCAGAAGCGCCGCCCGCAGGCAGGCCCCACCTTCGGGTTCCACGAAAATGCAATGGCTGCGGTCCCCGAACCAGCTGGATACGCCTGCGGACATTCCGCCACCGCCAACCGGCAGGATGATATTGTCCGGCGCACGGCCCAGTTGCTGTTCGATCTCCACCGCGATGGAGGCCTGCCCTTCGATGACATCCTCATCGTCGAAGGGGGACAGAAAATGCCCGCCTTCGCGTTTGCACCAGTCCTGCGCCGCGGCCAGGCAGTCGTCGAAATAGTCCCCAACCAGGTGGATTTCGACCTGATCCCCCCCGAACATGCGGGTTTTCTGGATCTTCTGCTGCGGGGTGGTCACCGGCATGAAGATCACCCCGCGCACGCCCATGTGCTTGCACATGAAGGCAACGCCCTGAGCATGGTTGCCAGCGCTGGCACAGACGAACAGGTCCTGCTCCGGCTGCTTGCGCATGGCGTTGTAGGCGCCCCGGATCTTGTACGAGCGGACCGGGCTCAGGTCCTCGCGCTTCAGCCAGATGTCGGCCCCGAATTTTTCGGACAGATGAACGTTGCGCTGCAACGGCGTGGCGGGAAACACATCGCGCATGGCCTGCTCGGCGGCGCGGGCTCGGGAAGCAAAATCGGTCATGAAACCGTCAGTGGCCCATGCCCGCGCCAAAGGTCAAGAGGCGCAGGCAAAGCATACCAAAGAATACGGTCAGCCGATCGGACGGCCCTGCACATAATGCCCATAAAACGTGGTCATCACGCTGACATTCACCAGCGACATGAACAGGGTCACGGTCATCTGTGACGCCAGCCCCAGGATCGGCGCAATCGACTGCATCGCTGCGATCGCGCCGCTCAGCACCAGTTGCAGCACAAAGAACAGAAGCAGCATAACGATAATGGATCCGGTCGATCCCCTTGTCGCATTCCAGGCCTCCCTGAGGGTCAGCGGTTCACCGATGGCAGCAGCCGGCAAGATCGCAACAAAGCGATAGATGATCACGGCCACCGCAAGGATCAGGACAAAGGCAATTCCACCCGTCGCAACGGACAGCAAGACGATCAGAATGCTGATACCGAACATCGCCAGCAGCAGTTTCAAACCGTGACCAATGTAGGACAGGATGCGGTCCGTCCGGAATGCGGGGATCCAGCCCTTGGGATACTCCTCCATCAGCACATAGCGGTGCCATGAAACGAAAATCCAGATGGTGATCAGGATCCACAGGAAAACGATCAGAAAGATCGGAAACAGGCTGATCTGCCCGGATTGAATCGCATCTTTCAAGGCATCGTTGCGCAGCGTTGTACCCATTTCCAGTCCGATCTGTGGCACCAGAAGCGTCACAAGCCCAACCAGAATGACCACGGGCACCAGACCGATCTGCAGCGCCTGATACATGTTGCGCCAGACCAGGCTGATGGAATGGGAGAAAATGTGCCAGCCCTTCATTGCGGCGTCCTTTCCAATCTCAAAAACGCAATTCAGGCCTGATTATCCCCAGTTTCGGCCAAGGAAAAGCCCGGACACCTTGCTCTTGTGAATAAAACAAGTTATCGCCCCGGCGTTCTACCTGAGAGGAAATCCCATGTCCGCGCCCAAGAAAGTTGTTCTGGCCTATTCCGGTGGCCTTGATACGTCGATCATTCTGAAATGGCTGCAGACCGAGTATGGCTGTGAGGTCGTGACCTTCACCGCTGATCTGGGTCAGGGCGAAGAGCTGGAACCGGCACGCAAAAAGGCCGAGCTGCTGGGGATCAAACCCGAAAACATCTATATCGAAGATGTCCGCGAAGAATTCGTGCGTGACTTCGTTTTCCCGATGTTCCGCGCCAATGCCGTCTACGAAGGCCTGTACCTGCTGGGCACCTCGATTGCCCGCCCGCTGATCTCCAAGCGTCTGATCGAGATTGCCGAAGAAACCGGTGCGGATGCCGTGGCCCACGGTGCCACCGGCAAAGGCAATGACCAGGTCCGCTTCGAACTGGCCGCCTATGCGCTGAACCCCGACATCAAGGTGATCGCACCCTGGCGGGAATGGGATCTGACCTCGCGCACCCGCCTGATCGACTTTGCCGAAAAGAACCAGATCCCGATCGCCAAGGACAAGCGCGGCGAAGCGCCGTTTTCGGTTGACGCGAACCTGCTGCACACCTCGTCCGAAGGCAAAGTGCTGGAAGACCCGGCCGTGGCCGCGCCCGACTATGTCTATCAGCGCACCGTGCACCCCGAAGACGCCCCCAACGAACCCGAGTTCATCGAAATCGGCTTCGAAAAAGGCGACGCGGTCAGCATCAATGGCGAAGCGATGAGCCCGGCCACCATCCTGACCAAGCTGAACGAATATGGCGGCAAGCACGGCTGCGGCCGTCTGGACCTGGTCGAAGGTCGTTTCGTCGGCATGAAATCCCGCGGTATCTATGAGACCCCCGGCGGCACCCTGCTGCTCGAGGCGCATCGCGGCATCGAATCCATCACCATGGATCGCGGCGCCATGCACCTGAAAGATGAGCTGATGCCGAAATACGCCGAGCTGATCTACAACGGCTTCTGGTACAGCCCCGAGCGTGAAATGCTGCAGGCCGCGATTGACGCGTCCCAGGCGCATGTCACCGGCACCGTTCGTCTGAAACTCTACAAAGGCTCGGCCACCTGCGTGGGCCGCTGGTCGGATCACTCGCTTTATTCCGAAGCGCATGTGACCTTCGAAGAAGACGCCGGCGCCTATGACCAGACCGATGCCGCAGGTTTCATCCAGCTGAACGCTCTGCGCCTGAAGCTGCTGGCCGCGCGCAAGAAACGTCTGGAGAGCTGACCCGCTCCTGCGACGTCACCCATTGTGGAAATCCGACTGCCCGCCTACCCCTCAGGCGGGCAGTTTCTTTTTGGAGGGCGCGCATTTGCTGGAAGACATCGCACAGGGCATTCAGGACGGCCTTAAGAACAAAACCTTCGACGGCTCGCTGAAATTCGATTGTGGCGCGGACGGCGTGATCGTTCTGGCGGACAATCAGGCCTCGACCAATGATCGCGACACCGATTGCACGCTGCGCCTGTCGACCGAGAACCTGAAAAAGCTTCTGACCGGCAAACTGAACCCGATGACTGCCGTGATGATGGGCAAGATCAAGATCTCCGGCGACATGGGCGTCGCCATGAAGCTGGGCCAGCTGCTGTAACGACCCGGATCAGGGCCGCCCGTCGGTGAACTGGATCAGATCCCAGAGCGTGCCGTACAGATCCTTGAACACGGCCACGATTCCATAGGGCTGCTCCTGCGGTTCCCGCACGAACTCAATCCCCTGCGCCAGAAACGCGGTGTGATCGCGCCAGAAATCATCCGTGCGCAGAAACAGAAACACGCGCCCCCCGGCCTGATCCCCGATATAGCGCGCCTGATGATCATCCGAGGCGCGCGCCAGCAGGATAGAACAGCCATCGGCGCCCGGCCGCACCACGACCCAGCGTTTGTCCTGCTCGGGTTGATAGCTGTCTTCGACCAGCTCGAACCCCAGCTTGCCAACGTAGAAATCAATGGCCTCGTCGTAATCCCGCACCACCAGTGCGACATGGGCAATCGATCTGCGCATTCCCAACCCCCCGCTTCTTCTCGTTCAAATACTCCAGGGTGAATGCGCCAAAGGCGCAGAGGGGCAGCGCCCCTCCTCCCCCGTCAGATTTTCGCGGCCTTCATCTGCTCATAATGAGGCATCGCCGCCTCCAGCACCGGTTGCAGCGCTTCCGGAACCTCGGGCAGCGGTCCTTCAGGATCGGCAAATCCGGTCGAATTCCACACGGCCCCATACCAATGCGCTGCCCAGACACCATCATCCTTGTGCCCGCCCTTGGGCCAGCTCAGCATTTCCGGCGAAAACGGCAGGTGGATCGCATCACACAGCTTTTCAAGCATCGCATGGGGGTTGTCACGGATGTCATGGCTGTCGATCACAACCGGCGTCTGGCCCCAGGATTGTACCAGATCGAAAAGCTCTGCCTGCTGACGGAAGCCGATGTCGTCCAATGTCGGATTTTCGCGCTTCGCCGCATAAGAGGCGATCACCCGCGCCGGATGCCGGATCAGAAAAACATTGGTGACATGCCGCATCCAGTCCCGGGGCACCCCGTCGATCATGTGCTGGGTCATGTGCTTCTGATAGAAATGCGGACGATCTGCCGGCTTGGCCGTGCCCAGGTATTGCGCCACATCGCATGGGTCCTGCGGCTGGCTGTCCAGAATATCATCCCGCATCGGGTGATCCAGGCCGGTCTTTGCCAGATAGGACGCATAAAAGGGTTCATCTACGACCGCACAATCGGTTCTGTTGCCAAAGGCATACATCATCGCCGTCGACAGGTTGCGCGGTCCGGACCACATCGCAATACGCATCCGGCAGTCTCCTCTTTCTTCTTGCCTGGGCGCGACGCTAGGAGGATTGGATCCAATTTCCAAGTCATAAATTCCCCTCACCAGCGCGTGACATTCGATGTCATCCTATTGCCGGTCACTGGGGGTCCGGGCAACGTGCTAGGGAAGTTGGAGATCAGCCATGCCTGCAAGAAACATTATGAAATCTGCCGTCCTGTCCCTGTCCATCATCGGGGGCCTCTGGGCCCACAGCCAGGAAGTCCACGCAGCCCCCCATGAAACACTTGTCGTCGCGGGCGGATGCTTCTGGTGCGTGGAAAGCGATTTCGAAAGCGTGCCCGGCGTGATCGAGGCGGTGTCGGGCTACACCGGAGGATCGGTCGACAACCCAACCTACAAGCAGGTCACCAAAGGCGGAACCGGCCATTTTGAGGCGGTGGAAATCACCTTTGATCCCGGCGTGGTGTCACGTGAAACCCTGCTTGACCTGTTTCTGCGATCCGTGGATCCAACTGATGCCGGAGGGCAGTTCTGTGATCGCGGCGAAAGCTACAGAACGGCCATTTTCGTCTCTAACAAGGCCGAAAAGCAGCTTGCAGAGGCCGCCAAAGCCGATGCACAGCAAGCGCTGGGAGCAAAAATCGTCACACCGATCCTGCAAAGCGGGACGTTCTATCCGGCGGAAGCCTACCATCAGGATTACTACAAAGGCACGAAACTGGTACTGACCCGGTTTGGGCCGAAACGCCAGTCCACCGCCTACAAGCTCTATCGCGAAGCCTGCGGACGGGATCAACGGGTTGGTGAGCTTTGGGGCAAGGACGCGCCCTTCGTCGGCAAACACTAAACCCGCAAAGGGATCAGAAGCGGGCGTCCTGTACCTCTTTGAGATCAGGAATGACATCGGCGGTGCCGTGGCGCGTTACCATCAGCGCAGCGGCCTTGTTCGCCAGTGTTAGAGCCTGTTTCATCGGCATACCGCGATCCAGACCGGCCAGCACATAGCCGGTGAACGTGTCCCCTGCCCCAGTCGTATCCACCGGCGTCACCGGCAGGGCGGCAACCTCGCTCACCTCACCGCTTTCACCGTCAAAATGACGCGCGCCTTTGGCACCAATCGTCACGACAACGTCGTGCACGCCCAGCGCGTCCGGGGTCTTGCCGGTGGCCAGGCGCAGCTGCTCTGCCTCAACCTCGTTCAGGATCAGGAAGTCCAGGGTGTCCAGAACCTGTTTCACGGCGTCCGCATCGAAGGGCGCGGCAGCATAGCAGACCCGCAACCCCATTTCACGGCCCATCCGGGCGGCTTCGGCCTGCAGGCAGGTTTCGTTCTGCAGGATAAGAATGTCGCCAGCATTGGCCGCGCTCAGTGCCTGGCCCAGCTGATCGGACGGGATCGCCTGATTGGCGCCGGGAAACAGGATGATCTGGTTTTCGCCGCCCGGTTCAACCGCGATGATCGCGTGACCGGTTGGTGTTTCGGTCATCGAAATATGGCGCGTATCCACGCCATATTCCATCAGGCGGTCCACCGCCCATTTCCCCTCGGGCCCGACCGCACCGATATGACAGACATGCGCTCCGCCCCGGGCCGCGGCAACGGACATATTCGCGCCCTTGCCGCCCAGAAAGGTCTGCATGTCACCCGCGGCAAGCGTTTCCCCCGCTTGCGGCAGATGCGGCACGGCATACACCATGTCCGCATTGATCGAACCGAGGTTCCAGATCGCCATGATCAGCCTACGTCACAGGACGCCAGAACCGCCATGTTCAGGATGTCATTGGCGGTCGAGCCGGTGGAGCAGATCTGGATCGGCTTGTCGACGCCGCTCAGGATCGGGCCGATCACGGTCGCGCCGCCCATTTCCTGCATCAGCTTGGTCGAGATGCTGGCCGAGTGGCGCGCAGGCACGATCAGGATGTTGGCCGGGCCGGACAGGCGCGAGAAGGGATAGGCCTCTTGCTGGTGAGCATTCAACGCCACATCAACGGTCATTTCGCCTTCAAATTCGAAATCAACGCCGCGTGCTTCCAGAACGTCGGGGGCCAGGTGCATCTTCTCTGCCCGTTCCGATACCGGATAGCCGAAGGTTGAGAAGCTGACAAACGCGACGCGCGGTTCCAGACCCATGTGACGGGCCACACCCGCAGCGCGTTCCGCGATATTGGCCAGATCGTTTTCATCCGGCCATTCATGCACCAGCGTATCACCGATCAGCACGATCCGCCCCTTGTGCAGCAGCGCGGTCACACCTGCCGCACCATGGGCCGCATCGGCATCAAACACGTTGTTGATCCGGTCCATGACATGCGCCGATTTCCGGGTTGCGCCAGTCACCAGGCCATCGCCATGCCCATGGGCAAGCATCAGGGCCGAGAACACGTGTCGGTCCCGACCGGCCAGCCGGTGCACGTCTTTCTGGTCAAAGCCCTTACGCTGCAAACGCTTGTACAGGAAGTCCTTGTAAGCGTCGAAATGCGGGGTATTGGCGGCGTTGACGACCTCCAGTTCACGCACCGCGTCACCCAGACCGGCCTGCTCCAGCTTCTCTTTGACGTCTTCGGGACGGCCCACAACCAGCGCCTTGCCGAAGCCCGAACGCTGATAGGTCACCGCGGCGCGCAGCACGCGCGGATCGTCGCCCTCGGCAAAGATCATCCGGCTTTGCGCAGACCGCGCCCGTGCGTTCAGACCGCGCAGAATGCTGGCGGTCGGGTCCATACGTCCCCGCAGGCTCAGCTCATAGGCGTCCATGTCGATGATTGGACGGCGGGCCGCGCCGGTGTCCATGCCGGCCTTGGCAACCGCCGGCGGGATGCGGTGGATCAGACGCGGGTCAAACGGCGTGGGAATGATGTAGTCACGACCAAAAGTCAGCGACTTTCCGTAGGCCATCGCAACCTCATCCGGCACATCTTCGCGTGCCAGAGCGGCCAGCGCATGAGCACAGGCGATCTTCATCTCATCGTTGATGGCACGTGCGTGGATGTCCAGCGCGCCACGGAACAGATAGGGGAAGCCCAACACGTTGTTGACCTGGTTGGGATAATCCGAACGGCCGGTCGCCACGATGGCATCGACACGCACTTCGTGGGCTTCTTCCGGGGTAATCTCGGGATCCGGGTTGGCCATGGCAAAGATCACCGGATTGTCCGCCATCGAGGCAACCATATCCTGCGTCACCGCACCTTTGACCGAAACGCCCAGGAACACATCAGCCCCTTTCATCGCGTCTTCCAGGGACCGCAGTTCGGTGGAAATCGCATGTGCGGACTTCCACTGGTTCATGCCTTCGGTCCGGCCCTGATAGATTACGCCCTTGGTGTCACAGACGATGCAGTTCTCATGCCGCGCGCCCATCGCCTTGAGCAGTTCGATACAGGCGATGCCCGCAGCCCCTGCCCCGTTGAGCACGATCTTCACATCTTCGATCTTCTTCTTCGAGATATGCAGCGCGTTGATCAGGCCAGCCGCACAGATCACCGCGGTGCCGTGCTGGTCGTCGTGGAAGACAGGGATATCCATCTCTTCCTTCAGGCGCTGTTCGATGATGAAACACTCGGGCGCTTTGATGTCTTCCAAGTTGATGCCACCAAAGGTCGGCCCCATCAGCCGCACCGCCCGGCAGAACTCATCCGGATCTTCGGTGTCCAACTCGATATCGATCGAGTTCACATCGGCGAAGCGCTTGAAGAGAACGGATTTCCCTTCCATCACCGGCTTCGATCCCAATGCGCCCAGGTTACCCAGACCCAGAACCGCGGTGCCGTTCGAAATCACCGCAACCAGGTTGCCCTTGTTGGTGTAGTCGTAAACCGTTTCAGGGTTTTCGGCGATGGCTTCACACGGTACGGCCACGCCCGGGGAATAGGCCAGCGACAGATCCCGCTGGGTCGTCATGGGTACGGTGGCCTGCACCTCCCACTTGCCGGGGGTCGGTTCCAGGTGAAAGGCCAGCGCCTCGTCGTTCGTGATCTTCGTTTTTGGCATGGGATCGGTCGTTCTTCTACAATTCGGGCCTTTCGCGTCATAGCGCAGGCAAGCCCGGGTCACAACGACAATACGATTTCGCCTTTCGCCGCAGGGCCGGGATTTGTAATGTCCGGCGGACCAGCAAAGCGGAGAACAGACCCTTGGCAACCGTCACGCCGATGATGGCACAATATCTAGACATCAAGGCCCAATATCCGGACGCTCTGCTGTTCTACCGGATGGGTGATTTTTACGAATTGTTCTTTGACGATGCCGTCGCCGCGGCTGAGGCGCTGGACATCGCCCTGACCAAGCGTGGCAAGCACGAAGGTGAAGAAATCCCCATGTGCGGCGTGCCCCATCATGCCGCCGAAGGTTACCTGCTGACCCTGATCCGCAAAGGGTTCCGCGTCGCCGTGGGCGAACAGATGGAAAGCCCGGCCGAGGCCAAGAAACGCGGCTACAAAGCGGTCGTGAAACGCGATGTGGTACGGCTGGTGACACCCGGCACGCTGACCGAGGACTCGCTGCTGGAAGCACGCCGCCACAACTTCTTGGTGGCTTACGCAGAACTGCGGGATGAGGCCGCGCTGGCCTGGGCAGATATCTCAACCGGGGCGTTCCACGTGATGCCGGTCACCCGGATGCGCCTGTCACCGGAACTGGCACGGCTGGGACCGTCGGAACTCTTGGTCACTGATCCGCCGCATGAGCTGGTTCAGGAACTGGCGCGTGAATACGGCATTCCCTTGACCCCCATCAGCAAATCCAGCTTTGACAGCACCGCCGCGGAAAAGCGGATCTGCACCCTGTTCAAGGTGGGCGCTCTGGATGGGTTCGGCACCTTCAGCCGCGCCGAAGTGTCGGCCATGGGCGCGGTGATCGACTATCTGGAAATCACCCAGAAAGGCAAACTGCCGCTCCTGCAACCCCCCGAAAAGGAATCCGCCGACCGCGTGGTGCAGATTGATGCCGCAACCCGGCGCAATTTGGAGCTGACGCGGTCACTTTCCGGCAGTCGTGCCGGATCCTTGCTGTCGGTGGTCGATCGCACCGTAACGCCCGCCGGCGCGCGCCTGTTGGAACAGCGCCTGTCCAGCCCGTCTCGCAATCTGGATACCATCCACGCCCGACTGGCCGCCCTGGATTTCACCGTTGAGCAGACCACATTGGCACAGGACCTGCGCGCCGCTCTGCGCAAAACACCGGATCTGGACCGTGCCCTGTCCCGTCTCGCCCTCGACCGCGGTGGCCCCCGGGATTTGGCCGCCATTCGCAACGGGCTGACCCAGGCGGAACAGGCCGCCGATCTGTGTGCGGGTTACGACTTGCCCGAACTCGTCCGCCGCTCCACCGACGCCCTGCGCGGGTTTGATGATCTGCTCGCCCTGCTTGAGGACGCTCTGGTTGCCGAACCTCCGCTGCTGGCCCGCGACGGCGGCTTCATCGCGCCCGGCTTTGAGCCGGAACTGGATGAGGCCCGCACCCTGCGGGACGAAGGCCGCTCGGTCATCGCCGGCCTGCAAAAGAAATACGCCGAACATACCGGCGTCGGCGCGCTCAAGATCAAGCACAACAATGTGCTGGGCTATTTCATCGAAACCACTGCCACCCATGCGGACAAGATGATGTCAGCGGAAATGGCGGAAACCTATATCCACCGCCAGACCACCGCCAATCAGGTGCGGTTCAAGACAGTGGAGCTTAGCGAAATCGAAACCAAGATCCTGAACGCCGGCAACCTGGCGCTGGAGATCGAAAAGCGGCTCTACACAAGGCTTTCTGGCGCTATTCTGGACCAGGCCTCCGCCCTGAACGGCGCGGCACGGGGGCTGGCGGAACTGGATCTTCTCACTGCTTTGGCGGATCTGGCCAACGGCGAAAACTGGACCCGACCCCGCATCGACAATTCCCGCGCGTTTCACGTGACCGGTGGTCGGCATCCCGTCGTGGAACAGGCGCTTCGGCAGCAAGGCGGCGAGACCTTCGTCGCCAATGACTGCGATCTGACCGCCCAGGATGGCGCCGCCGTCTGGTTGCTGACCGGTCCCAACATGGCCGGTAAATCGACCTTCCTGCGTCAGAACGCGCTGATCGCCCTGCTGGCGCAGATGGGCAGCTATGTTCCGGCCGAAGCCGCGCATATCGGTCTGGTCAGCCAGCTGTTCAGCCGCGTCGGCGCCTCGGACGATCTGGCCCGCGGTCGGTCGACCTTCATGGTGGAAATGGTGGAAACAGCCGCCATCCTGAACCAGGCCGATGACCGCGCCCTGGTGATCCTGGATGAGATTGGCCGCGGCACGGCCACCTATGATGGCCTCTCCATCGCCTGGGCCACGCTGGAACACCTGCACGAGGTCAACAAATCCCGGGCGCTCTTTGCCACGCATTACCATGAGCTGACCCAACTCGCGAACAAGCTGCCCGGCGTCGACAACGCCACGGTGACGGTCAAGGAATGGGAGGGCGAAGTCATCTTCCTGCATGAGGTGCGCAAGGGTGCCGCCGACCGATCCTACGGGGTTCAGGTGGCGCAGCTTGCCGGTCTGCCTGCCAGCGTTGTCGCCCGTGCGCGCGATGTGTTGGACATGCTGGAAAAAGGCAGCCGCGAAGGTGCCGGTGCCAAGATCCAGATCGATGATCTGCCGCTCTTTGCCGCCGCGCCGCACCCCCAACCCGCCGCCGCACCCAAAGGCCCCTCGCCTGTCGAAGAGCTGCTCGACAGCATCCACCCCGATGACCTGTCCCCACGTGAAGCGCTTGAAATGCTCTACAAGCTGAAAGACACCGCCGGGACATAAGAAAAGCGGCCCCAACCAGAGCCGCTCCTTCTTCTCGTCAGAAATACTCCCGCCGGAGGCACGCGCCCTGCAAGGGCGCGTTCCGCTCAGCCCGGGTTGGACGACACGCCTACCTGCGCGGGACGCAGCAGACGATCATGCAGCATGAAGCCTTCGGCAGACACCTGGATGATGTCACCCGCCTTGGTGCCCGGAACAGGTGCTTCGAACATGGCTTCGTGCATCTGCGGATCGAAGCGATCGCCCACTTCGGGGGTGATCACCTGGATCCCGTGCTTGCCAAAGACATCCAGCAGTGCCCGCATGGTCAGTTCCACGCCTTCGATCAGAGCGGCAGAAACTTCTTTCTGCTCGTCGGTGGCCGCCTCCAGACCGCGCTTCAAGTTGTCATAGACCGGCAGCAGGTCACGGGCCAGTTTGGAACCACCATATTGCTCGGCTTCGCGGCGCGCCTTGTCCCCACGTTTACGCGCGTTTTCGGCATCCGCCAGCGCACGCATGAATTTGTCCTTGAACTGATCCCGCTCAGCGCGCAGGGCGTCCAGTTCGGCTTCGTCGGAACCGATCTCGGAAAATTCCTCGGCCAGCTCTTCCGCTTCGGCGGTTGCGATATCGTCCAGAAACTCTTCGTTCTTGGGCTCTGCCATCTCTCTACCTCTAACTCCGGTCGGAAATCAGTTTTCCCACCAGTTGCGCCGTGTAATCCACAATCGGCACGATCCGTCCATAATTCAGGCGAGTCGGTCCGATCACACCCACCGCGCCAATGATCTTTCGGTCAGCGTTCATATATGGAGACACCACCAAAGAGGAACCCGAAAGTGAGAAAAGTTTGTTCTCCGAGCCAATAAAAATGCGCACCCCCTCACCTTCGTCGGTGAGTTCAAGGAATTCGGCAATGTCACGCTTGCGCTCAAGGTCATCAAACAGGACGCGGATGCGGTCCAGCTCTTCCGCCGCTTCCCCATCTCCCAGAAGATTCGACCGGCCACGCACGATCAAACGGGCCTGATCCTCGCCCTGATCTTCCCAGGCGGCCAGACCGCTTTCAATCATGTCCTGCGCCAGGATGTCGATCTCCTGTCGCCGGGCGTCAATCTCATTGCGCAACGAACCGCGCAGGTCACCAATTGATTTCCCTTCGATCCGCGCGTTCAGAAAATTCGCCGCCTCCCGCATGGAGGATGGTGTCTGACCCGGCGGCGGCGTGAAGACACGGTTTTCAACGTGCCCGTCCGTGAACACCAGGACCACCAGCGCCCGGTCATGGCCAAGCGAGACGAACTCGATATGGCGGATCTCCGCTTCGTGCTTTGGTGTCAGAACCAGCGAGGCGCCCTGCGTCACCCCCGACAGCGCGGCCCCGACCCGATCCAGCATTTCGCCAACGTCGTTGGAGTTGCTTCCCAGTGTCGCATCCAGCTTCTCGCGGTCGGTAACCTGCAGATCCGAAACCTCCAGCAACCCGTCCACGAACATCCGCAATCCCATCTGCGTCGGAACGCGTCCTGCACTGACATGCGGGCTGTCCAGCAACCCCAGATATTCCAGGTCCTGCATCACGTTGCGGATTGTTGCAGCGCTGACCTTTTCGCTCAGGGACCGGGTCAACGTGCGGCTTCCGACCGGTCCGCCCGTGTCCAGATAGGATTCGACCACGGCGCGAAAAACCTCGCGCGAGCGGTCATTCATATCTTCAAGGATTCTACTTGCGTCGTTCATCTGCTTCGCACCTGGTGTCGACCCAATTAAAGAGCAGCAGCGGCAAAGGTCAATCGGGCTTGCATCGCCCTGTTGCACAGCGTTATCCCCAGCCTAGACAAGAAAGGAATTCCGATGCGCCCCTCAGGTCGAGAACTAAGTGAAATGCGGCCGGTTTCAATCGAAACCGGATTCACCAAACACGCGGAAGGATCGTGTCTGATCAAGGTCGGAGACACACATGTGCTGTGCACCGCCACGATCGAAGAACGCGTTCCCCCCTTCATCAAGGGATCGGGCCTGGGCTGGGTCACGGCCGAATACGGCATGCTGCCCCGCGCAACCAACACCCGGATGCGCCGCGAAGCCGCAAGCGGCAAACAGGGCGGACGCACGGTTGAGATCCAGCGTCTGATCGGCCGCGCGCTGCGCGCCGGTGTTGACCGCGTTGCTCTTGGCGAGCGCCAGATCACCATCGACTGTGACGTGCTGCAGGCCGACGGCGGCACCCGCTGTGCGGCAATCACCGGCGGCTGGGTGGCGCTGCGCCTGGCGGTGAACAAGCTGATGAAAGCGGGCGACGTCAAAATGGATCCGCTGGTGGATCCGGTGTCCGCCGTGTCCTGCGGAATCTACGCGGGCCAGCCGGTTCTGGATCTGGATTACCCCGAAGATTCCGAAGCCGGCGTTGATGGCAACTTCATCATGACCGGATCCGGCAAGCTGATCGAAGTTCAGATGAGCGCCGAAGGCTCTGTCTTCAGCCGTGACCAGATGAACCAGCTGATGGATCTTGCCGCCAAGGGCACCGCAGAGCTGGCCGAGCTGCAAAAGGCCGCCTGCGCATGACCCGCAAGTTTGAAGGCGACAAGTTGCTTGTCGCCACTCACAACAAGGGCAAGCTGGAGGAAATGACTCATCTCCTCGCCCCGTTCGGGATCTCCGTTGTGGGTGCCGCGGAAATGGAACTTCCGGAACCGGAAGAGACCGAGGACACCTTTGTTGGCAACGCCCGGATCAAGGCCCATGCCGCGGCAAAGGCCACCGGGCTTCCCGCGCTGTCCGACGACTCCGGCATCACCATCGATGATCTGGACGGCGCCCCGGGTGTTTACACCGCAGATTGGGCGGAAACCGGTAACGGGCGCGATTTCATGATGGCGATGACCCGCGCGCACAATGAACTGGAAGCCCGCAACGCGGCCCACCCGCGTCATGCCCAGTTCCGCTGCACGCTGGTTCTGGCCTGGCCCGACGGCCACGATGAAGTGTTCGAGGGCGTCGCCCCAGGGCACCTGATCTGGCCCCCCCGTGGCGACAAGGGATTTGGCTATGACCCGATGTTCATCCCCGCCGATCATGATGTGACGTTTGCGGAAATGGATCGTTGGGAAAAGCAACAGATCAGCCACCGCGGTGACGCCGTCGCCAAGTTCGTCAAGGGCTGCTTCGGTGGATGATTGGCGTAACGGGGGGTTTGGGCTGTATGTCCATTGGCCGTTCTGCCAGGCCAAATGCCCCTACTGCGACTTCAACAGTCACGTTTCGGCCCGGATCGATCAACGCATCTGGGCCGACGCCTACATCGCCGAGCTGGGCCGCTATGCCGCCCAGGTTCCGGACCGGGTTCTGAACTCCATCTTCTTTGGCGGCGGCACCCCGTCGCTGATGCACCCGGACACAGTTGCCACGGTGATCGAAACCGCCCGCAAACACTGGACCTTCGCCAACGACATCGAGATCACGCTGGAGGCCAACCCCGGCTCCGTCGAAGCGGGGCGATTTGCGGGGTATCGCGACGCTGGAGTGAACCGTATTTCAATGGGCATTCAGGCGCTCAATGATCCTGACCTGAAGCGCCTTGGCCGCATTCACAGCGTTGCCGAGGCCCAGCAGGCCTTTGATGTTGCCCGCACCTGCTTTGACCGGGTCAGCTTTGATCTGATCTATGCGCGGCAGGATCAGACGCCACAGCAATGGCGGGACGAGCTGCGGCAAGCCCTGTCCATGGCCGTTGACCACCTGTCGCTGTATCAGCTGACGATTGAGGACGGAACGGCCTTCGGGGACCGCTATGCCCGCGGCAAGCTGCGCGGATTGCCCAGCGACGATTCCGCGGCTGAGATGTATGAGATCACCCAAGAAATCTGTGATCAGATGGGCTTCCCCGCCTATGAGGTTTCCAACCACGCACGCCCAGGCGCGCAATCCCTTCACAACCTGATCTACTGGTCCTATGGGGATTACGTCGGCGTAGGTCCCGGTGCACACGGCCGGATGACGATCAACGGTCAGAAATTCGCCACGGAAAACGAGCTGACCCCCGGACGCTGGCTGCAGGATGTTGCCGCTGGATCGGGTGAAACCGTGCGTACCTTGCTTACTGCACAAGATATGGCAGAAGAATACGTCATCATGGGGCTTCGTCTTGTACGGGGCCTAGATATTTCACGGTATCAAAACCTCAAAGGTTCCCCTTTTTCACAAGAAAAACTGACTTATCTAGAGGATCTGGACATGATCACGGTCGATGGGTCTCAGCTCATTATCTCGCCGAAAGGTCGATCAGTTCTGAATGCTGTGATCAATGAGCTTTTGGCGGAGTAATATGCGTTTTCTATATGCGTTTCTTGGACTGATCTGTGTTGGCCTGGCGGTTATCGGGATCGTGCTGCCGCTTCTGCCCACGGTGCCCTTCCTGCTTCTGGCGGCCCTGCTCTTCGCAAACTCGTCCGAAAGGCTGCACGACTGGATTATCGGTCATTCCCTCTTCGGTCCGATGATCGACGACTGGCGCAGCCATGGCGCCATTCGTCCGGGCGCAAAAAAGGCAGCAACCCTTTCGATTGCTGCCGTCTTTGGACTGTCTTTGGCGTTTGGTGCCCCCGGCTACGTGCTGGGTATTCAGGCCGTTGTCCTAAGCTGTGTGCTGATCTTCATCTGGACCCGTCCTAACGGCTGAGGATCCCGCACAGCTCATCCAGCTGGTCCAGCGTTTCGTATGAGATCGTGACGCTGCCCGCCTCGCCTCCGGGCTTGTGATCGATCGAAACCTGCATCTTCAGCCAATTCGACAGATCCGCCTCCAGCGCCTTGGTATCAGCGTCTTTCTGGGGCTTCCCAACACGTGCAACGGGCTGTGTCCGGGGTTTCGCCGGAGCACTTTCTTTTTTCACCAGCGCCTCGGTCGCGCGAACGGACAAACCGCCTTTGACGATCTTCTTCGCCAGATCAGAGGGTTTTTCCGACGTGATCAGCGCACGCGCATGGCCCGCGGACAACTCACGCCGCTGTACCATGTCTTGCACGTCCTGCGGCAGATGCAGAAGGCGTACCAAGTTGGCGATGTGGCTCCGGCTTTTGCCAAGCGCTTCGGCCATCTTTTCCTGGGTGTGGCCGAACTTCTCCATCAGTTGTTTATAGCCTGCGGCTTCTTCCACCGCATTCAGATCAGCCCGCTGGATGTTTTCGATGATCGCAACTTCCAGAACTTCCAGATCGCTATAGTCCCGCACCAGCACGGGAACTTCATGCAACTGTGCGGCCTGGGATGCGCGCCAGCGGCGTTCACCAGCAACGATTTCATAGGTTCCATCCCCTTTCGGACGGACGATCAATGGCTGAATGACGCCTTTTTCCTTTACCGATGCGGTCAGGTCATCCAGATCTTCCTGATCAAACTGGCGACGCGGCTGATCCGGGTTCGCCATGACCTTCTCAATCGGCACCATCATATCGGGGCGACGCGGTGTGTTCTCCCCTTGCTGATCCTCTGCAGGGGTGACATCCGCCATAAGCGCCGACAGCCCACGCCCCAGACCGCGCGGCTTTCCTTTGAAATCTGCCATCATCTACCTCCCTGTCAGGCTGCTGCCTGCTGACTTTTTTCTGCGATTTCTTGCGCCAACGCGCGATAGGCCTGCGCCCCCTGCGAATTGGGATCATAGGCCAGAACCGGAACCGCATAAGACGGCGCTTCACTGACCCGCACGTTCCGGGGGATCATGGTCTTGAAAACCAGATCGCCCAGGTTATCCCGCGCGTCTTTTTCAACATGCTGGGACAGGTTATTCCTTTTGTCATACATCGTCATAATGATCCCCTCGATCCGAAGGGCCGGATTGGCGGTCTGACGAACTTCACGAATGGTCAGCATCAGCTGCGAAAGCCCTTCAAGCGCAAAAAATTCGCTCTGCAGCGGAACCAGAACGGAATGCGCCGCGACCATCGCGTTAACCGTCAACAGGTTCAAGGATGGAGGACAATCGATCAGGATATAGTCCCAGTCGAATTCATCCATTGCGGTCTGACGCAACGCGTCATGGAGCAGAAAGCTGCGCTTTTCGTTCGAAATCAGCTCAATATCCGCCGAGCTCAAATCGACAGTCGCAGGGATGATGAACAGCCCTTCGGTCTCGGTCTGGCGAATGACGTCATGCAGCGGCGCTTCATCGACCAACAGGTCATAAGTGGTCAGATCACGTTCGGACGCTTCAATACCAAGACCGGTGGAAGCGTTTCCCTGAGGATCCAGATCCACCACCAGCACCCTCAGTCCGCGCTCTGCAAATGCCGCGGCCAGATTGATTGCCGTCGTCGTTTTTCCAACACCACCCTTCTGGTTCGCAACTGCTACGATACGTGGCCCTTCCGGGCGGGAAAGATCAGACACGTGCCACTCCTCTGACTTTCAGAATAACTGCTTCCGGATTCGTAAAACTTGTAATCGGATCAACGTCGAAAGACCATTTTTCTCGCGCGGATTCGACTTCTTTTTTCCAGGTAGCACCTTTTGGAAACAAACAGATGCCACCTGCCCCCAAATGTTGCTCCGCAAATTCAAAAAGAAGGCTGAGATCCGCCAGGGCACGCGCAGACAAAACCTGCGCAGACAGGGGGTCAACTTTCTCGATCCGTTGCGAGATCACCGACGCGGAAAGACCGCATTCGCGGATCACCGTACGCAAAAACGCACCTTTCCTCTGGTCGCTCTCAACCAGGGTCACATGACAATCCGGGTTTTCCTCTTTTGCAACGATCGCCGCGACAAGGCCGGGAAACCCTCCCCCACTGCCAAGATCCACCCAGCGGTCAGGCAACTCCGCGCTGCGTACCACCTGCAGGGAATCCACAATATGCCGGTCCCAGAGGTTTTCCAGGTTGGATTTTGAAACGAGGTTGATCCGTGGATTCCACTTCTTGACCAACGCTTCATATTCTTTCAGCAGATCGATTGTTTCACGTGAAACATTCCACTTTTCCGCCGCTGCCAGTCCACTCATGCGCGGGACCTCTGCTCACCACGACGGATCACCGACAAAATCAAAGCCAGTGCGGCTGGAGTCATGCCGTCAATGCGTGCGGCTTGTGACAGATTTGGAGGACGAACATGGGACAGCTTCTGACACAATTCATTAGACAACCCCTGAACACTGGAGTAGTCAAAACCGCTTGGAATCACGACATTTTCGTCCTTCTTCAATGCTTGGACTTCCCGTTTCTGACGTTCAATATAGTTCGCATAAAGCGCTTCTTTGGAGATCTGATCCCGGCTTTGTTGATCAACGGCATCCAAATCCGGCATCAACGCGATCAGATCTTCGAAGCTAACATCGGGGAATGCCAAGATATCCAATCCGGACCGCCGGTTTCCATCCTGATTGACCGAAATACCCGCTTCGTTGATTTGTTTAGGGGTAAACTGGTGAGATGTTAGATGCGAACGCACTTGCTCCAGCTTTTCCATTTTTTCCGCGAACTGATCTGAACGTACTGCCCCAACGCATCCAAGTTCCAACCCAATCGGTGTCAGCCGCTGGTCAGCGTTGTCCGCGCGAAGGGACAGACGGAACTCCGCCCGTGAGGTAAACATCCGATAGGGCTCAGCAACGCCATTCACGGTCAGATCGTCTATCATCACCCCAATATAGCTGTTGGACCTACTGAAAATCGCCGGATCACGTTCCTGGATGGACAACGCGGCGTTCAGGCCAGCCACCATCCCCTGCGCTGCGGCTTCTTCATACCCGGTGGTGCCGTTGATCTGACCAGCGAGATAAAGGCCATCGATGTTCCGAAGCGACAGATCAAGGTTCAGCGCACGCGGATCGATGTAGTCATATTCGATCGCGTAACCCGGCTGCAGAATCTTGGCTTCCTCCAAGCCAAAGATCGAATGGACATAATCTTCCTGCACGTCTTCAGGCAAAGAGGTCGAGATCCCGTTTGGATAGACGGTATGATCGGCCAGGCCTTCGGGCTCCAGGAAGATCTGGTGGGACGTCTTATCCGCAAAGCGCACGATCTTGTCTTCGATTGACGGGCAATAGCGGGGCCCTACCCCATCGATGTGCCCCCCATACATGGCAGATCGACTGAGGTTCTTTTCAATGATCTCATGCGTTTTTGGGTTCGTGTGTGTGATCCCACAGGAGATCTGTTTGACCGCAAGCTCCTTGGTCAGAAAGGAAAAGAACGTCGGATCCTCATCCCCGGGTTGGCTATCCAGCGCATCCCAGTTGATCGTCCGCCCATCAAGCCGTGGCGGTGTTCCTGTTTTTAGACGTCCCATCGGCAGGTCAAAGCTGTCGAGCCGTTCAGCCAGTCGAACCGAGGGCTTATCCCCGATACGGCCACCCGGACGCGACACGTCGCCAATATGGATGACGCCGCGCAGGAATGTGCCCGAAGTCAGAATGACTTTCTTTGCAGCGATTTCACTGCCATCTACCAGCACAACACCAACAACGGTGTTTCCCTGCATCAGAAAATCGACAACTTCGCCTTCAACAACTTCCAGATTGGCCTGATTTTGACAGAACCCCTGGATTGCGGATCGGTACAACTGCCGGTCTGCCTGGGCCCGAGGTCCTTGTACGGCCGGTCCCTTTCGGCGATTGAGGAGCCGGAATTGAATCCCCGCCATGTCTGCAGCACGGCCCATTACCCCGTCCAGCGCGTCGATCTCGCGGACCAGATGGCCTTTTCCAAGACCACCAATGGCGGGGTTGCAGGACATCACGCCAATGGCATCCGCTCGCAAGGTCAGTAGACCGGTAGAGGCCCCCATCCGCGCAGAAGCATGAGCGGCTTCTGTTCCGGCGTGGCCGCCACCGATGACAATCACATCGAATCCCGAATGTTTCACGTGAAACACTCCCTATTTTCCGAGACAAAAGCTGGAGAAGATTTCGTCCAGCAGGTTTTCAACCCCAACACGCCCAACAAGGACTTCAAGCGCACGAATCGCAGACCGAAGTTCCTCGGCCATGATATCGTAGAAGTCCGGTCCTCGTTCCAAAATCGCGCGGGCGTCTGAGAGCTTTTGAAGCGCGGCTTGTAGCGCTTCTTTGTGACGCTGGCGCGTTGCCAAACCCGCTGACATGCTGCGATCACGCAATTCCCCTGTGATATGGGCAACAAGCTCCTCAACGCCCTGCCCTGTCACTCCGGAAATAGCTTTGCTGTCCGCCGTTCCAAGATCGGCCTTAGGCTGCAGGCAGATGTCGCCTGGCAAAGGTTCAAGTGGCAACGCCTCCCCTTTCTGCAGCAGAAAGACACGCAGATCCGCCCGCTGTGCGCGCTTCAACGCGAGCTCAATCCCCAGCCCTTCGACGTGATCATCAGTTTCGCGCAGACCAGCCGTATCCAGCAACGTGACGGGCAGCCCCTCCAGGTCCATCCGAACCTCGATAATGTCACGGGTGGTTCCTGCAATGTCTGATGTGATCGCGGCGTCGCGACCAGCCAGATAGTTGAGCAGCGTGGATTTGCCCGTGTTCGGCGCACCAACAATCGCGACTTCAAAACCGTTCCGAATTCGCTCTGCAATCCGCACGCCCGAGATCTGCTGCTTCAGCTCTGTCTCAAGCATTCCAAGAATCGAATCGACCTCGGGCGTGACATCAACCGGGACCTCTTCATCCGCGAAGTCGATTGTCACCTCAATCAGCGAAGCGGCGCGGATCAGATCCCGACGCCATTTTTCCGAAAGCGTGCCAAGGCTGCCGGACAGGGTTTCCTGGGCTTGTTTGCGTTGGGCTTCGGTCTCGGCGTCGATCAGATCGGCCAGACCTTCGACCTGGGTCAGGTCAAGCTTCCCATTTTCCAAGGCACGCCGCGTGAACTCACCAGGCTCGGCCAAACGCAGTTCTTCCTGCTGACCCAGCTCATCCAGCAACATCGAGATGACTGCAATACTACCATGTGTTTGAAATTCAACGACATTTTCACCAGTGAAACTCTGTGGTGCAGCAAATGTCAGAACCAGCGCGTCATCTATCACTTGCTCAAGCTGAGAGAGCAGTTTTTTGTGCGTCATTCCGCGCTTCGGTAGCGTGCTTCGCGTCAGTCGCTCGGCCACATCATGGGCCTTTGGTCCGGAAACACGAACAATGGCCACGCCCGCTTTTCCCTGGGCCGTGGCCAATGCATAGATCGTATCCATCTGTTTCCCCTTCGCCGACCTGACGCGGGGATCAGGTGTTCATGGAATCGAAAAATTCACCGTTGGATTTCGTCTGCTTCAACTTGGACAGCAGGAATTCGATGGCGTCGGTGGTGCCCATTGGGTTCAGGATCCGGCGCAGCACATAGGTCTTGGCCAGGTCGCCCTTGTCCACCAGAAGATCCTCTTTCCGCGTGCCGGACTTGAGGATGTCGATCGCCGGGAAGACGCGCTTGTCCGCGATCTTGCGGTCCAGAACGATTTCCGAGTTACCGGTGCCTTTGAATTCTTCGAAGATGACTTCATCCATCCGGCTGCCGGTGTCGATCAGCGCAGTTGCGATAATGGTCAGCGAGCCACCTTCTTCGATGTTTCGCGCCGCGCCGAAGAAGCGTTTCGGACGCTGCAGTGCATTTGCATCGACACCACCAGTCAGAACCTTACCCGAGGACGGCACCACAGTGTTGAAAGCTCTACCAAGTCTTGTGATCGAGTCGAGAAGAATAACAACATCTCGTTTATGTTCGACCAGACGCTTGGCTTTTTCGATGACCATTTCAGACACCGCAACGTGGCGGGTGGCCGGTTCGTCAAAGGTCGAAGACACAACTTCGCCTTTGACCGAACGCTGCATGTCGGTGACTTCTTCCGGACGTTCATCGATCAGCAGAACGATCAGATAGCACTCAGGATGGTTTTTTTCGATCGAATGCGCGATGTTCTGCAGGATCACCGTCTTACCAGTCCGCGGCGGCGCCACGATCAGCGAACGCTGGCCTTTACCAATCGGCGCAACCAGGTCGATCACGCGGGCAGAGCGATCCTTGATGGAGGGATCCTCGATCTCCATCTTCAGGCGCTCATCCGGGTAGAGCGGCGTCAGGTTGTCGAAGGCAATCTTGTGGCGGGCCTTTTCCGGCTCTTCGAAGTTGATCTTGGTGACATTGGTCAGGGCGAAATAGCGCTCATTGTCTTCGGGCGCCTTGATTTCACCTTCGACCGTATCACCGGTGCGCAGGCTGTACTGACGGATCTTGTCCGGCGAGACATAGATGTCGTCCGGACCGGGCAGATAATTCGCCTCAGGGGACCGTAGAAAGCCGAAACCGTCCTGCAGGACCTCCAGCACCCCGTCGCCCCCAACTGTCCATCCTTCGTCCGCACGTTCGCGCAGGATCTGGAACATCATCTCGCCCTTGCGCATCGTCGAGGCGTTTTCGATCTCCAGCTCTTCGGCCATCGCCAAAAGGGCCTTCGGGCTCTTCGCCTTCAGATCAGCAAGATTGAGAGTTTCGGATGTCATGACGATAGGTCCTCGGGCGCCGGAAAACACGCGGCGCTCATTCACTGCAAATGGGAAAGATACGATGCCCGGACGGGCTCGCTTTCCAGTTAGATACTGGCTGTCCCGGCAGGAGTCAAATCTCTGCTCAGAATTTCACGATCACCGAGACGACGATCACCACCATCAGGAGCGTCGGAACCTCATTCATCATGCGGAACTGACGGCCGGTCATCGTATTGGTGCCAGCTTCCAGCTGTTTCCGGCGCAACCCCAGCCAATGATGGAACCAGGTCATCCCAATAACCGCTGCGCCCTTTGTCCAAGGCCAGATCCAGGTCCAATCGACAATCCCAGGGGTGGCCACCATGATCAGTCCTGCGATCCATGTGACGATCATTGCGGGCTTCATGATGATCCGCAGCAGCTTCTCTTCCATCATGACGAAAATGGGTAGGGATGCTTCGACCTTCTCTGCCTGTTCCACGTGATACACATAGAGCCGGGGCAGATAGAAGAGACCAGCCATCCAGCTGAGCATGGCCATGATGTGCAGGGATTTGACCCATGGGTAAATGGTAAAGAGAAAATCGCTCATCTTGCCCTCTTTGGCCCAGACGGGTCCTGCCTACCTAATAATAATAAAAGAAAAAAGAGTAGATGATTATGTAGTGTGGCCAAAATCAGTGGATAAAAGAGTCGTCCGGTGAGTTGCCCCCATCCTTTGTCCAGAACTGCCGATTTTCAGTGAGTTATCGAGATAAATCAAAAATTAGAAGGGATTCCAGATTGTTACGATTTAGTTTCGGTGACGGAATCTGTGCATAACTGGGGGATGACTGCGGAAAACCCTGTTTGTCCACAGAAGCAGAGTTTTCCCCGCCCCAAGGGGAGGAAAATTGGGTAGATCCGTGAGATGGGGTGGGATGTGTGAACACTTGCGCAATGCTCGGAAAACCATACAAACCATCCCAGAAGAATGTTCAGGTTGCTCACGGGGTTTTCCACATGTCCGTCCCCATCATTCTGGCGTCAGGATCGGCGATCCGCGCTCAGCTTCTGAAAAACGCTGCCGTTCCGTTCGAGGTGCAGGTCGCCCGCGTTGACGAAGACAGCATCAAGGCCGCATTGCTGGCCGAAGGGGCGTCCCCAAGGGACATCGCAGATGCGCTGGCCGAAGCAAAAGCCCGCAAGATCAGCAGCAAGATGCCCGAACACATGGTGCTGGGATGTGATCAAGTTCTTGATTTTGATGGTAAAATAATCTCAAAACCCAAGAGCAGGGATGACGCCTTTGATCAGCTTTGCGCAATGCGGGGCAATCGCCATATGTTGTTGTCGGCCGCGGTGATATACAAAGACGGACAACCGATCTGGCGGCATGTCGGGCAGGTGCGTTTGCGCATGCGAGATGCGTCCGATCGTTATCTGCAGGACTATCTGGATCGAAACTGGGACAGCGTGCAACACGCTGTCGGGGCCTACAAGCTGGAGGAAGAGGGTGTCAGGCTCTTCTCAAGGATTGACGGCGACTACTTTAACGTTTTGGGTATGCCCCTGTTGGAGCTGCTCAACTATCTGACATTGCAGGGAGTGATCGACCAATGAGTGAGGCAAAGATACCTTTGGCCGGAGTGATCGGTCATCCGGTTGCACATTCCAGATCCCCACGCCTGCACCGCCATTGGCTGAACACCTACGGTCTGCCTGGCTTCTATGTCCCGATGGATGTGGCGACGCAGGATCTGGAAACTGTGCTGCGCAGCCTTCCCAAGGCGGGATTTGTCGGTGTCAACGTGACGATCCCCCATAAGGAAGCGGTGATGAACATCGCGGATCAGATCACGGATCGCGCAACGCTGATCGGCGCAGCCAACACGCTGATCTTCCGTGAAGATGGCAAAATTCATGCCGACAATACAGACGGATACGGGTTCATCACCAACCTTCAGGATGGTGCACCGGATTGGAAAGCGGATGCTGGCCCGGCAGTTGTTCTGGGCGCCGGTGGTGCGGCGCGTGCCGTGGTGGCCTCGCTGCTGGATGCGGGCGTGCCCGAAATTCTGCTGACGAACCGGACCCGCAACCGTGCCGAAGCGCTGAAAGAAGAGTTCGGCAAAAAGATCAAGGTGGTTGAGTGGGTCCAGGCGGGCAACATCCTGGAAGGTGCGGGGCTTGTGGTGAACACGACATCGCTGGGGATGGTGGGCAAGCCGGAACTGCGCGTGCCTCTGGACGGGTTGGAAGCACATACGGTTGTCACGGATCTGATCTATGCGCCTTTGAAAACAGGGTTGCTGCAGGCTGCCGAGGACGCAGGTTGCACCACGGTCGACGGTCTGGGAATGCTGTTGCATCAGGCGGTTCCGGGGTTCGAACGCTGGTTTGGCCAGCGTCCCGAGGTTGACAATGCAACACGGGCGGCCGCCCTGCGATGAGCTTTGCACTTGGACTGACCGGCTCCATCGGAATGGGGAAAAGCACGACCGCCCGGCTGTTTGCCGAGGCCGGTTGCGATGTCTGGGACGCCGACGCCGCAGTTCACCGCCTGTATCAGCCGGGGGGCGCCGCCGTTGCACCGATCCGTGCGCTTTTTCCCGACGCGATTGTTGAGGGTGCGGTGTCCCGGGATGCGCTCCGTCCGATCATTGGCGCCAATCCTGACGCGCTGAAACAGATTGAGGCCATCGTCCACCCGCTTGTCGCACAGGATCGGGCCGATTTTCGCGCCAGGGCGACATCGGATATCCTGGTCTTTGACATTCCCCTGCTGTTTGAAACCGGCGGAAATGCCGCGATGGACGCGGTGGTCTGTGTGTCCGCCCCGCCAGAGGTTCAGAAACAGCGGGTCATGGACCGTGGAACAATGACCGAAGCGCAGTTTGAACAGATCCGTCAGAAGCAGATGCCGAACGCGCAGAAGGTAGAGCAAAGCGACTATGTTGTTGTCACCGACACGTTGGATCACGCGGCCGAGCAGGTTGCAGCGATCCTGGCAGACATTCGGAAAGGTCTGAGCCATGCGTGAGATCGTGCTGGATACGGAAACCACGGGGTTTGATCCGGAAGGTGGTGACCGCATCGTCGAAATCGGGGCGCTGGAGCTTTATAATCACCTGCCGACGGGTGAAACCTTTCACGTCTATATCAACCCGCAAAGGTCCATGCCGGCAGAGGCGTTTCAGGTACATGGGATCGGGCCGGATCTGCTGGAGCCACCCCAAGAACCTGCGCCGGGTGCGGTGACGCTGCGGGACAAGCCCCTGTTCGCTGCAGTGGGTCAGAAGTTCCTGGATTTTGTTCAGGATTCCAAGCTGGTAATCCACAACGCGGCCTTCGACATGAAGTTCCTGAATGCTGAATTGCGTTGGCTGGGACTGCGGCAGCTACCTTGGGAACAGGCAATCGACACATTGGCCATCGCGCGGCAGCGGTTTCCGGGCTCGCCCGCATCTCTGGATGCGCTGTGCCGTCGGTTCAATATCGACAATGGCGCCCGGACACTGCACGGGGCGCTGCTCGACTCCGAAATTCTGGCAGATGTCTATCTGGAACTGATTGGTGGCCGCCAGCCGGATTTCGGATTGTCCGCAGTCGGCGGCAATGCCGGTGGCGGTGTCGTGGATGACTGGAAGCCTTCGGCCCGCCCGTCCCCCCTGCCCGGTCGGATCACGGCGGAAGAAACTGCCGCGCATGAGGCATTCGTTGAAAAGCTTGGGGCCGGCGCCCTCTGGAAGGCCTGAAACGAACATCGCCGCCCGGATTGGGGCGGCGATTGTCTTTTCACGTAATGGCTAAGCCCTGAAATCAGGCCTGCGGTGCCTCGGCGGCTTCTGCCTGAGCGGCGGCCTGACGGCGGGCCAGCTCGTTGCGGTAGATCGCGACGAAGTCGATGTTGTCCAGGTTCAGCGGCGGGTAGCCACCGTCACGGGTGACGTCGGACACGATGCGGCGCAGGAACGGGAACAGCATGCGCGGGCATTCGATCAGCAGGAACGGATGCAGCTGGTCTTCGGGGACGCCGACGATGTTGAAGATACCGACGTATTCGATTTCCATCACAAACAGAACATCGCCCAGCTCTTTGGCTTTGGATTCGATGTTCAGCTTGACCATCACTTCGTACTGGTTTTCGACCTGGCGTTTCTTTGCATCCAGGTTGACCTGAACGCTGACGTCGGGCTGAACGTCGCCGGACGCTCCTTTTTGCGCCATGACGTTTTCGAAGGACAGGTCGCGAACGTACTGACCAATGACATTCATCTGGACCTGGGGGGCCTGCTGGGGCTGCGCGCCCTCGGTTGCGCCGTTATCGGCCATGTAACTTCTCCCAATAAATCAAAGTCTGCGACTGCTTAGCAGGTTGCAAAAGGCTTCTCAACGCCCGTCCTTAGTGATCGTCGGGGCCCTTGACCCAACCCGACGGGCCGCTCTGCGGACGGCGTGTTGTCACGTCCTCGAATTCGCCATCGATCACGTCCCCGGATCCTTGCTGAGACGGGCCAGGATGAAATCCGTGGGAGTGAATTGTGCCGGATCCCATTTGGAACTGGGCCACTTTGACCCGCGCTTTCAGCTGCCGGAACACCAGCTTGCGGATTCCGGGAACCAGCAAGGCAAAGCCAACCGCGTCCGTGAAAAATCCGGGCGTCAGCAGCAGCGCGCCTGACACAAGGATCATTGCGCCATGCGCCAGCGGTTCGGTCGGGTCGTCCAGGCGTTCGAAGGAATGGCGCAACTGCCCGATCGCCATGCGACCTTGTGTCCTGACCAGCCAAGTACCCAACACGGCGGTCAGCACTACAATCGCCAGGGTTGGCCAGACGCCAATCAGGCCACCAAGTTGAATGAACAGGGCGATTTCGATGATCGGAACCATCAGAAAGGCCAGAAATAGAAACATCTTGCGGTCCTTCAGACTTACGGAGGGCAGTGGACTTGACCCTGCCTGTCCCCTACATAAGTTCATGTGGTCCAAGTTACAAAGACCGCACCCGCTAAAGAGGTCCCTATGAATTCGTCCCTGATCCAGCTTCTGGTGCTGGCCGGTATCGCCGTTTTCCTGATTTTGCGCCTGAAAAGCGTGCTCGGAACCCGTGAAGGTTTCGAAAAACCGCCTGTGCCAAACCAACCGGCACAGAAAAAACGCCAGGACTTTGAGGTGATCGAAGGGGGCCCGGACCGCGACATCACCGATTACGTTGCCGAAGACAGCCAGCAGGCACGGGATCTGGCCGCGATGAAGCGGGTTGAGCCGTCGTTTTCGGTCAGCGAATTCGTGCAGGGCGCACGCGGCGCTTATGAGATGATCGTCATGGGCTTTGAACGCGGTGAGGTTGCCGATCTGAAACCGTTCCTTGCGCCGGATGTGTATGAAGCCTTTGAAAGCGTTGTCGCGGATCGCGACGCGAAGGGGCTGACCATTGAGGCCGAATTCATCGGTGTACGTGAAACCACCTTGGCGGATGTCAGCTTTGACAAGGACAGCAACCGGGCCGAAGTAACCATGCGCTTCGTGGGTGAGCTGACGTCTGTTGTGCGCGACCGCGGCGGCGACATCATCGAAGGTGACGCCACCACTGTGAAGCGCCAGAAGGACAGCTGGACCTTTGCACGCGAAATGGGCAGCTCCGATCCAAACTGGCAACTTGTTGCCACGGACGGATGATTGGACGGCTTCGGGTTCTGTTCCGTGCGGTGTGTGTGGCTGGGGCCATGAGCCTTGCACCGCAGGCAGAAGCCGATGCAACCCATCAGATTCTTGATTTTTCCCAGCTGGATGGCTGGGAGGTCGATGATCATTCAGCAGCGCTGAAAACCTTTCTGAACACCTGTCCGGATCTGGATGATCCGGATTGGCAAAGCCTCTGTGCCGTGGCGCAATCGCAGGATCCGGCCGCGGCGCGCTCGTTTTTCGAGCTGTTCTTTCGCCCGGTGTTGATTTCGAACGGCCAACCAGCGCTGTTTACCGGCTACTTCGAACCGGAATTGGAGGGGTCGCGCGTCCCGACCAGCCGCTATCGCTATCCGGTTTACCGGATGCCGCGCGAGGCAAAGCGCAACAATCCCTGGCTGACCCGACGCGATATCCTGACAAGCAATGTGATGGACGGGCGGGGACTGGAAATCGCCTGGGTTGATGACCCGGTTGAGCTGTTCTTTCTCCAGATCCAGGGATCGGGGCGCATCCGCTTGCCGGATGGCGGTGTTATCCGCGTGGGTTATGCCGGGGCAAACGGGCATCCCTACCGCTCCATCGGGGTCGAGCTGGTCCGGCGCGGCGTTTACAACGCGCATCAGGTCAGCGCCCAGGTGATCAAGAACTGGGTGCGCCGCAACCCAGCGGCGGGGCAGGAGCTGCTGTTTCACAATCCCTCTTATGTCTTCTTTCGCAAAGTGACACGGGTGCCGTCCGATGCCGGGCCTCTTGGCGCAATGAACAGATCGATCACAACGCTGCGCACGGTTGCTGTTGATCCGAAGTACACACCGCTTGGCGCACCGGTCTGGGTCGAAAAGGATGGTGCGGACAAGATACGGCGCCTGATGATCGCGCAGGACACCGGTTCAGCGATCAAGGGGGCGCAACGTGCCGATATCTTCTATGGCACAGGGGATGCAGCAGGACAGGCCGCAGGCAGGTTGCGGGATCCGGGACGTATGGTAGTTCTGCTGCCGATTCAGCGGGCTTATGCCCTTCTCCCGGATGATCTGTAATGAGCCGTCGAAAACTGACACCTGATGAAATCGACCTCTGGCACAAAGTGGTTGAAACCACAGAGCGCCTGAGCCCGGGACTGCACAGCTCGCCCCCTGCCTTGCCGCTTCCCAAGCCAAAACCGGTGAAGACGCCGCAAGGCCGGCCTGAGCAGATCGAAGCCTTTGAGATCGGCGCGCGCCACAAGCCGAAACCCACAAAACATGATCTGCGTCCCGCCATCACGGAACGTATGCGCGCCCTGCCCCTGCAGATGGATCGCAAGACTTTTTCAAAGATGACGCGTGGCAAGGTCAAACCCGAAGGTAAGCTGGACCTGCACGGCATGCGCGTCGAAAGCGCTCATCCCGCGCTGGTCCAGTTCATCCTCAAGGCGCAGGCTTCTGGAAAGCGGCTGGTTCTGGTGATCACCGGCAAGGGCAAGGATCGGGATGAGCCGGGTCCGATCCCGACCCCACGGGGCGTCCTGCGCCACCACGTGCCGCAATGGCTGGCCCTGCCGCCGCTGGCACAAGCGGTACTGCAGGTCACGCCCGCTCATGTCAGCCACGGCGGCGATGGCGCCTATTACGTTTACCTGCGGCGCAGCTGAGATCGCTTAGCGCGGATGCAGAAGCGCAGGCTTCAGGTCAATTTCTGTTGCACCGCGATACTGGACCACCGAGCCTGGGAAGAGATCCTCAGCGGTGATATTGTGTTCACCATAACTTGCTGCGATCGCCCTGGCATCGCTCATCATCGCAATCAGCGACGGCGACGTGGCCGGTACGAAATGTGCGGATCCGGCATCTTTCGAGAACTCTGTCGTATCAATAACTTCAATCGGTAGATCTGCAATCCGGTCCAACGACGAGATATTTCCAAGGCGTTCGCGGCTATAGGTTCCGCGAATGCGGCTGGAGATATCAAGAATCTTGTCTTTGCGGGACACGAAGACGATGAATGGTTTCGGAGGGTTTTTCAAACGCGACATCTGTGACCGGAACAGGTCAACATCCAGATCAGGTGAAATCAGAATGACCCCGCCAAGGGATTGTCTTGCCCAACCCGGGTCGGCAATCTCAATCTGGCGGAGTGTTTCCATCAGCAGAACCGTCCCCATCGAATGTGCCACGACAATGGTCCGCGAGGCGCCTGCCTGTCTGATTTGCCTCAGCAGTTGCTCTAGCCCATCTCTGGCGAACAGGATGCTGTCGCCGTCATAGGCGTACCCAAGCGGAGATCCCCGGCTTGGCCATGAATAGACCAATTGCGGACCCGGAAGCTGCATGTCATGCGCCATTTGCGCGGCTCTGAACGTGGTCTCCGACTGGGTTGAGTTGAAGCCATGAATGAACACCGTGGCTTCGCGAGAAGCGTTCTTGCTTTGGGCGATTTCCTTGCGCAAGCGGGTCTGGAATTCGGCTGCCGATTGGAATTGATACCTGTCAGCCATTGTAAACTGCCGCTTCGGGTCGGGATTTGCATAAGCAAAATCCAAATGTCCCGGCGTGTGACTTGGTGGAATGGACACCGTCAGTTCCAATAGGCTGACATCTTCTGATCGACCGAAGCCGAAAGTTCCATCTTCTTCCTGTTGCCGGCTGGTAGCAGCAAAGATGGTCTTGGCCGTTCCGACCTCAAGTGCGTCAGGAACAGTTGGTGTAAAGGACCTGTTCGCGCAGGCAGCAAGGCCCAGGCACAAAACCACGGAAAAAATGGGGAAAAATCTCATGACGCATCCTGACCAACTGGGGGCAGGCTAACTTCCCGCTGGTGAAAGTCCAGCGGGAAGAAATCAAGAAAATTCACAGTACGTAGCGGCTCACATCTGCCGAACGGGTCAGTTCGCCAAGGTTCTTCTCAACGAAATCGGCGTTGACGGTAACCTCGCTGCCCGATTGGTCCGGCGCGGTGAAAGACAGTTCCTCAAACACCCGCTCCATCACGGTGTACAGACGACGCGCGCCGATGTTTTCAACCGACTGGTTCACGTCCGCGGCAATCTTGGCCAGCGCTGCAATGCCGTCATCCGTAAAGGACACGGTAACATTCTCGGTCCCCATCAGAGCAGTGTACTGCCGCGTCAGGGCGTTGTCGGTTTCGGTCAGGATCCGAACGAAATCCTCTTCGGTCAGTGCGCGCAGTTCAACACGGATCGGCAAACGGCCCTGCAGTTCCGGCAGCAGGTCCGAAGGCTTTGCAATGTGGAACGCGCCCGAGGCGATGAACAGGATATGGTCGGTTTTGATCGGGCCGTGCTTGGTGCTGACCGTGGTGCCTTCGATCAGCGGCAGCAGGTCGCGCTGAACCCCTTCGCGGCTGACATCGCCGCCGCGGGCATCCGAACGGGCGCAGACCTTGTCGATCTCATCCAGGAAGACGATGCCGTTCTGTTCAACCGATTCCAGCGCGGTTCGCGTGACGGTTTCATCATCCAGCAGTTTGTCGGCTTCTTCACCGATCAGCACATCATAGCTTTCCGCCACGGTCAGCCGCTTACGGGTCGTTCGTCCGCCCATCGCTTTACCGAACAGATCCCCCAGATTCATCATGCCCATGTTGGAGCCCGGCTGGCCGGGGATTTCAAACATGCTCATCGGGTTGGAGCTGTCGCTCAGCTCCAGCTCGATCACGGTGTCGTCCAGCTCTCCGGCTTTCAGCTTCTTGCGGAACATTTCGCGCGTGGCTTCACGGGCGTCGGTGCCTGCAATGGCTTCCAGAACGCGGTCTTCGGCGGCTTTATGGGCCTTGGCCTTGACCTCTTCACGCATGTACTCGCGGGTTTGCATGATCGCGGCATCGGCCAGATCGCGGATGATCTGTTCCACATCGCGGCCGACATAGCCAACTTCGGTGAACTTGGTGGCTTCGACCTTGATGAAGGGTGCGCGCGCCAACTTGGCCAGGCGACGGCTGATCTCGGTCTTGCCCACGCCGGTGGGGCCGATCATCAGGATGTTCTTCGGGTATACCTCGTCCCTCAGGTCATCAGACAGCTGTTTGCGCCGCCACCGGTTGCGCAGTGCGACCGCAACGGCGCGTTTGGCGTCTTTTTGCCCGATGATGAAACGGTCCAGTTCCGAGACAATTTCGCGAGGGGTCAGATCGGTCATAGGCTTTCACATTCGTTGTTTCGACTGGGAACCTAAGCATGGGACACGAAAACACAAGCCGATCACGAAACGCTCACGCTGAAATGCCGCGGATACACGCGTGATCATGGATCCGCGAGGGGGGCTTATGTCAGCCGGTAAGATGCGCAATCTGTAAGCACAGAATTCATCCAGACGTGCTTGAGGAGACCACGACCCATGATGACCCGCCGTTCCATGATTGCCGCAACCGCCGCTGCTGGCGCCGCCATGACCCTTTCATCCGCATCCGCCGCCTTTGCCGGTGGCCGCAAGGGAGAGTTTGAAGGTCGGTCGAACCACGTGACCAGTGGCAAGGTAAAGGTGGTCCGCGAAGGCGACCGCTACATTGTCGAGCTGGGTCGCGACTTTTCGCTGGACGGTGGCCCCGATCCCCGTGTCGCCCTGGGCAAGGACGGCAAATACGATCCGGATACCAAGTTGGGCGCGCTTCTGAATCTGAAGGGCAAGCAGCGCTATGCCGTGCCGCCGACCTTGGATATTTCCGGCCATAACGAGGTGTACATCTGGTGCGAAGTCGCAGGTGTGCCGCTGGGGGTGGCCAAGATCAACTGACGGGCAAAAAACCACTCACGGACCATGCCCGTGGGGTCAGGCTTTGCCTGGCCCCTTTTTTCATATTGGCATGGAGGCTTTCGTCCATGCGCTGAATAGGGCGCTTCACCCGGTCAGGCGGTGATCGTTTCCACCGTCAGGTTGCCGTTGGTGTAGATGCAGATATCCGCAGCGATCGCCATAGCATCCCGCGCAACCTGTTCGGCGGATTTTTCGGTATCCATCATGCCCCGCGCAGCGGCGAGCGCAAAGTTGCCTCCCGATCCGATGGCTGTCACATCATGCTCGGGTTCCAGAACATCGCCGGCGCCGGTGATCACAAAGAGGTCCTTGCCGTCCGAGACGATCAGCATGGCTTCCAGCTTCTGCAGGTATTTATCCGTGCGCCAGTCCTTTGCCAGCTCCACCGATGCGCGCGCCAGCTGTCCCGGGGTTGCTTCCAGCTTGGCCTCAAGCCGTTCCAACAGGGTAAAGGCGTCCGCGGTGGAACCGGCAAATCCCGCGACCACGTCATATCCACCGGGGGACAGGCGGCGCACCTTGCGGGCCGTGCCCTTGATCACGGTCTGGCCCAGCGACACCTGACCGTCACCGGCGATGACCACCTCGCCGCCTTTGCGTACACCAATGATCGTGGTTCCGTGCCAGCCGGGAAATTGATCTTCTGCCATGAGTGCCTCCGTTCGTTGGGGGGAATATGGGGGTTGTGGCGACCGGGTGCAACGCGTTTGCCGTTTGTTCATCTGCTATGCATTAGATGCATCTCGGGCCTGTTTTTTCAGCAATTGTGGGACTCGGTTGGGGACACTAGATGAGCGTCAGAACAGAAAGACTGATCAAACCTGAACACAAGGAAACGTGAAAATGGCAAATGCTGCTGTGAATACCGCCCCCCTCGGTGCCGTCGCAACCCTGCGTGTTGTCGATGCCGTCCTGAACCTGAAAAACTCGGTTGTGGCCTGGAACGAAGCCCGCGAAACCCGCAAAGTGCTGTCGCGTCTGAGCGATGACCAGCTGCAAGACATCGGCCTGACCCGCGCTGATCTTTTCTGATCCCATGCGACAGTTTTCGGCGAAGTGAAGCCGCCCTCGATTACCGAGGCGCGGCTTTTACTTTTCCTGGTCCTGCTGTCCGGGCCTCAGCCTTCGGTCAGCTGATACTTATCGCTCAGATCCGGCAGAAACGCCTCAACCGCGGCCGTTGCGACCACATGTAAGGCGCCAGTGTCCGGATCCGCGACATCAAGACCCCCTTTGATGGCACGCACCTCTGCCCGACCCCGCGGCAGATCCTGTGCAACAGCGTCACAATCCACCTGATCGGGATTTTGCACCGCGATGGTCACCGCGACCCGCATTTCCGTGTGGTCGATTCCCAGTTTCGAAAACAGCGTGATTGACGAATGATGCAAGGCGTCCTGTACCGCCCGGCGCGCCGCCTTGGTGTAATCCTGACCGTAAAGGTCGTTGCCGGTGCCCATTTCAAGGATGATGCGCTTTTCCGTCATTGCACCGCCTCCATGTCGAAGGAAACGGAAATCGCCGCGTTGGCGATGACCGTGTGACCGCTGGCGTGTGGCCGGGGCATGTCCAGCCCGCCCTGCACCACGTGGATCTGCGGCCGTCCATAAGGGAAAACAGCTTTCAGAGCTTCCACATCCACGGCGTCGGGTTTTTGCACGCCGATTTCGGCATCGATGATCATCGCGCCCTTGGGGAAACCGAACACTTCGGCCATGTTGACCGAGTTGTGCCAGAGCGCATCCTTCAACGCCCGTATCGCCGCTTCGGTGTAGTCTTCTCGGCGGAGCGACGTGCCCATGCCGAATTCAACCAATACACGTGTTTTGGCCATGAAACCTCCATTCGGGACCCTGGCCTCAATGTGCACGGTTTGAGGGCAGAGGATAGGTCCAGACGTACCTTGATGCCGACCAGAGTTAACCGGCAACAAAAAAGCGCCCGCAGTGGGGCGCTTTTCTGAAACTGTAATTGGTCGGGCTGGCCGATCAGATCGAATCTTCGATCCAGCTCTGCAGGGCTGCCTTGGGGGCTGCGCCTGCGCGGTTGGACACGACCTGACCATCCTTGAAGATGAACAGCGCCGGAATGCCACGGACGCCCATGGCGGCGGCGGAGTTCGGGTTGCTGTCGACGTCAACCTTGGCGATCTTGACCTTGCCACCAAATTCGGCGGCCAGCTCTTCCAGAGCGGGGCCAATCTGCTTGCAGGGGCCGCACCATTCGGCCCAGAAATCCACCACGACGGGGATTTCGGAATTCTTCACTTCGGCGTCAAAGGTATCGTCGGTGACGGCTACGGTGGACATTGGGATGTCTCCTGAGAGGTTTGGCAACTGGGCTGAGAACCTATGTACGGCCCTGCCCGAGGTCAAGGTGAGTCCCGCCTCATCAGGGCGGATGACACAAGATCGTGTGGCAATCGCATCAGCTTCGCACAGGCCGTCCACAAAAGCGCGGTTTCAATGGTCCGACCGGGATAGATCCGCGCAAGCGCATGGGCATAGGCACCCATCTGACGCAACAGCCCTTCGGGGCAGTTCTGCGGGGTGTCCGGCACCATCATGTTTGATTTGAAATCGATGGCCAGCACCGTGTCATCGGTGACAATCAGACGGTCGATGACCCCATGCAATCGCTGCCCCTCCAAATCAGCGCTGAAGGCGACTTCGGCCAGGGCGTCCGGCGCAAAGATCGGCGCCAGGGCAGGGGTGTCCAGCACTGCTTCGACCTCGGCCAAGACCTCCTGTGGATCAATGGGATCGGTTACCAGCGCTTGGGCCAGCTCTGCCCAGCTTTCGCGTGGGCGGTCCGGCAGATGCTCCAGCAGCAGGTGAATGGCCGTCCCGCGTGCCTTGGCGATGTCTTCCGATTGCCCGGCCTCACCGGGAAGCGCCTTGGCCCCGCCAAGGTCGGAGGGGGCCAGCGCGGCCGGTGGTCCAACATAAGGGGCGGCGGGCTGTGTCAGTTGCGGGGGCAGCTGGACCTTTTGCCGGACAGTGATTTCGCGATCCTCCAGCGGCAGGGCATCCCAGTCCCCATGCTCCAGCCGCAGCCCGCTGCCATCTTCGTTCAGCGCAACAGCACCGGCCTGCTTCAGACCGGCCTCAACCATCTGGTACCAGCTGTCGCCATCCTTGGGCAATTCACCCGCGCCGGTGACGATCAACCACTTTTCTGCTCGTGTTAGAGCCACATAAAGCAGGCGCGACCGTTCATTTTGCTGGGCGGCCTGCGCGGCGGCCCGCGCGGTCAGCAAGCGTTCGGGCATCTGGTCGGGCTTGACCTTCCACAGCGGCACGCCGTCCGCCATCATGATCTCCGGATCCGGCGGCGTGCGGCGTTTTCCGGTGTCCGGCAGGATCACGATCGGCGCTTCAAGACCCTTGGAGCCGTGCACAGTCATCACGCGGATCATGTCCCCCGCGCTGCCCATCTGGCGTTTGATTTCCAGATCATCGGTCTGCATCCAGACCAGGAAACCGGTCAGGCTGGGGATATCGGTGCGTTCATAGGCCAGCGCCTGGGACAAAAGCGCATTGATTCCGTCCTCTGCTTCCGGACCCAACCGGCCCAGAAACTTGCGGCGCCCGTCATGGCGGGTCAGGATCCGTTCGATCAGATCATAAGGGCGCAGGAAATCGGTCTGGTCGCGCAGGTCATTTAGAACCCGCATGGTGTCCGGGAACTCCTGCCCGCGATCCCGCAGCGCCTGCCACAGGAACGGGCGTTCGCGCCGATGCGCCAGATCGAACAGCATCTGCTCGCTCCAACCGAAGAGGGGCGATTTCAGCACCGTGGCCAGGGACAGGCTGTCTTCGGGGGTGGCCAGAAAGCTGAGCAATGCAGCCAGATCCTTGACTGCCAGTTCTGCGCCCACCTTCAGGCGGTCGGCCCCGGCAATGGGCAGCTGGGCCTTCTTGCAAGCGCGGATGATTTCCGAAAACAGGTCCGACCTGCGCTGAACCAGGATCAGGAAATCTCCGGGTCGGACCGGGCGGCGCACGAAGCTGCCGCGCTCTTTGCCGTCCTCGGGCAAGGTTGCGCCGCTGTCGATCAGATGCTTGATCTCACTGGCGATGCGTTCGGCCAGGATCACGTTGTGATGGCGCGCACCGGGGCGATCCACGGGATCGGTCCAGTCGCGGTCGTCCTGATCATCCACCTTGTCGACCATCGGCCACAGGTCGACGCGGCCGGGCAATTCGGATTTGAAGGCGCGGTGCAGTGAACCCGCCGGAAACCCGGCGGCCACGCTGTCCCGGAACACCAGATCGACCAGGTTCAGGATCGCGGCCGACGAGCGGAACGAAAACTCCAGCGTCAGATCTTCGAGCGTGGTGCCGCTGTCCGTCAGGCGATTGCCGAACTCCACCTGCATCCGGTCAAAGGCATCGGGATCCGCCCCCTGGAAGGAATAGATCGACTGTTTCTTGTCGCCGACAACAAAGATGGTGCGCTCGATATCGGACCGCGCGCCTTCGCCGCTGGTGAATTCCTGCGCCAGCTTTTCGATCACGTCCCATTGTTCGGGGCTGGTGTCCTGGGCTTCGTCCACAAGGATATGATCAATCCCACCGTCCAGCCGGTACAGGACCCAGCTTGCCACCGCGGGGTCGTTCAGCAACATCCGCGCCTTTAGGATCAGGTCGTCAAAGTCCAGCCAGCCGCGCAGCTGTTTGCGGCGTTCATATTCGGGCAGGAAAGCCGCCGCGAAAGCATGCAGATCCCGCGACTTCCGCGCCGCCATCAGGCCCAGCCGTTTGGCGCGGGCGTCTTCGACACGCAGCATGAGCGGTTCAACCCGGTCCATCAGGGACAGGTTGGATTCGCGCAGTTTCTTGGTGGGAAAAGAGCCTACCTTGGCCGAAAAGGGTGCCTTGGCGCTTGCGCCGGTCAGGAAAACGCTTTCCAGAACGGGCAGATCCGCCAGGGTTGGACGTTCAATCCCGGCCAGCTTGTCGGCCGCCTTCTGATCGGTGCTGCCCCCGGTTTGCAGAACCGCGCGAAGTTGCGACAGCACTTCATCCTCACCGCCCAGAAACACCAAATCCTCCAGCGCGTTGGCATCAAATCCTTCGGGCAGATCAAACAGCTGCAGCAGCTCCGCTTCGGTCAGACGGTTTTCAAAGCCCGCCCGCTTGTGACAGATCGCGGCCGTCAGGGTTTCGAAATCGCTGTCGGTCACATGGCGAGCCAACGCGGCCACAAGCGGGGCTTGCGGGCCGCTGGCGAAATCATCCAGAATTTCCGCCCGCAACCGCAGCGCGGCCCTATCCTCCATCTCCGAAAACTGCGGGCTGACCCCGGCCTCCAACGGGAAGCGGCGCAGCAGCGATGAGCAGAACGAGTGGATTGTCTGGATCTTCAGCCCGCCCGGCGTTTCGATGGCACGGGCAAACAGCGTTCTGGCTTCGCGCAGCTTTTCAGCGGACATTGCGTCATCCGCGCCCAGTTCGCGCAGCGCAGATCCAAGCGCATCGTCGCCCAGCATCGCCCATTCACCCAGCCGCTGGAACAGCCGGTTCTGCATCTCAGATGCGGCGGCTTTTGTGTAGGTCAGGCACAGGATGTGCTGTGGCTGGACACCGCGCAGCAGCAGACGCGCAACCCGGTCCGTCAACACGCGGGTCTTGCCCGATCCGGCGTTGGCCGCCAGCCAGGTGGAGGCATCGGGACGCGCGGCCTGGACCTGGCGTTCGGTGGCGTCGTTACGGGCCATCATTCCAGAATCTCCGGGCTGGGGTCTGCGCTTCGGTCCCATTCCCCGAACCGCGCAAGGTGGTCATAGTCGCCGATGTCCGTGTCCTGATGCAGCATCCGGCGGCTGGAAAAGCCTTGATCAGGCTCGAAATAGGCCCCGATCAGCAGCTTCAGCTCTTCCCAGACCTTGGCAGGCGGCTCCTTGTCCAACGGGGCCCGGACCTCTTTCAACGCGGATCCAAGCCCAATGAAGATGGCGCGGGACACTTCGGTGGGACCCAGCGGTTCAAAGGCGCCTTGTTCCGCCATCGCCGCTTCGATCAGCAGCTGCTTTTCGAACTTGCCCTGCTGTGTTTCCGACGGCGGCGTGCCGGTTTTGTAATCATACAGCGTGACGCGTCCGCTATCGTCCAGATCGATCCGGTCGGCGCGGCAGGCGATGGTGAAATCCAGCGGATCAAGGCGCACGCTGCCCTTCGCCTCGAACAGATGCGGGATCGCGGTTTCACGCCGCCGCTGTTCGGAGATGACGAAATCACTGGCAATACGCGCAACGCGGGCCTGCCACAGCGCGCGGGCGGTGGGCCAGGGCACGTGCTCTTCCAGCAGAATGGCCGTCTGTTCCAGCAGGGACTGCACGTTCAGCACCTGCGGGTCATCCAGTGTGGCCTTGATGAAGGTTTCAAAGACCTCATGCACCACGATTCCCCGCAACAGAGCATCCGGGGCCTGGACCAGCGGGTTCAGGGCACGCAGGCGCAGAACATGCTTGGCATAGATGGCGTAAGGATCGCGGATCAGCCGGGGGATTTCGGTGATGGTCAGCCTACGGGGGCGTGAGGTCACGGGCGGGCAGGGGGACGGACGAGTTGCTGCAGGGATCGCGGCAGGTTCTTCCAGCGCATCCACCCAGTCCAGCCAGATCTGCCCGCGCTGACGCATGGCGGCAAGCGCCTGCGGCCCCTGTTGATCGGGCAAACCATCCAACAGATTGGTCAGGCGATTGATCCAGCGGGACGGCACAGTATCGGCCTCATCCGAGCGCACGGACCGGGTGATCCAGACCTCCGGCGCGGCGATCGCCTGCTGGAAGTCATGCGCAGAAAGGCCAATCCGCCGCTCCGGCAGCAGTAGCCCCGCCTGTTGCCGCATCTGCCGGTTCAGCCAGGGATCCGGGCTGGGCGGTTCGGGCCAGCTGCCTTCGTTGAGACCACCAAGAATGACAAGATCCGCCCCCTGAACGCGTGCTTCCAGCGTGCCCCAGATCATGATGCCACCATGCGGCGCATCGCGGTCGCGGACCTCTTCCTGCGCCAGCAACGCGCCCAGCAGATCGGCAAAGTCGCTGGCGGACATCTCACCGCCATAGCCCGCTTCGGATTTCAGCGTTTCAAAGACACTCTTGGCTTTGATGCCAGCGTTCTTGTCCCATAGGGTTCCGGATCCGTCTGTCTGGCTGCCGCTGGCGATGGTTTCCGCCAGTGCTTCCAACCGCGTGACCCAGGTCTCCAAGGGCAGGGTGCCGGACACGGCTTGTTCGTCAAAGCTGTCGGCAAGCCATGTCGTCCACCCGTCCAGCAGATCGCGCCCAGTTGCGAAGCGATCGAACACCACCCGCTCGGGGAAGGGCACGCCCTTGTCCCGGATATAGAGTTCCAGCTCGCGGGTATGACGCAGATGTTCCCCCCGTGCTGCGCCATCATGGGTCAGCGGATGTTTCAGCAGCGTCAGCAAGCGATCCCCGGTCAGGGGTTTGTGAAACAGTTCTGCCACATGGCGCAGAAAGCGGCCCGGCGGCGACAGCTGCAGCGGTTGACCGGCGGAATCATCCGGCAGGATGTCCCAGCGGTCCAACGCGGCTGCCACCTGACGGGTCAGCATCCGGTCCGGCGTGATCAGCGCCGCGGTTGTTCCGTCTTCGGCGGCCTGACGCAGACGCAGCGCAATCGCCAGGGCTTCGGTTCTTGGGGTTTCGGCCTCAACCAGCGTGACCTGTTCGGTGGCCTGCTCCAATCCGGTCAGGGTGGGGCCTTCGGTCATCCAGGCGTCGGTAACGGGCGCGGGGCGCAGGGCCAGCGACACCAGCCGGTTCCGGTCACTGGACACAGGCGCATGTGACGTCCAGCGCTGAACGTCCGAGGCCGTCAGATCCAGGTTTCGCACCAGCTTGTGAAAGCGATATTGTGGGTGATCTTCGGATGACAGCGGGTCATCCATGCTGTTCCACACGGCCTCGGGCAGGTCGAAGTCATAACCCGGCAAAACAACCGCGCCTTGGGGCAGGCGCGCGATCGCCTCCATCAGCATCAGCGTGGTCCCGCGCGACCCGGTGGAGCCCGCCAGGATGATCGGATGCTGTGGTGGAGCAGCTTGCCACCGCTTGATCAGGTCCAGCACCACGCTGCGTTGCCGTTCCTGCGCGTCCATCGCGTCTTCATGCTGGTCTATGAACTGGTCGGCGATCTTGATGAACTCAAGCGCACGGGCCCAGTGACCAGACATGTCCGACACGTCCAGATCGCGGATGGTCTGGGGTGATACGCCTTCGCCCTGCATTTCATCAATAAGCGTGGCCAGGCTGTCTGACAGATCAAACAGTGAATCCCGCGCCGCAAGATCCGGCTGGGCGTCCAGCAGGCGGGCGATCAGTTGCGACAGCTCCAGCCGACGGCGCAGCGGGGGCAGGGCGGGCGGCAACCCATGCAGGGTTGCGCGTTGATTGAGGTCCGAGAGCAGCTGAATGCGAGGCAGCAGCATCGCGGGCCCGGCATCGAACAGTGTTTTGATGCGGCGGGCCATGCGGCTGGTGTTCACGATCAGCTCAACCCGCGCCAGCGCTTCGGGGTGCGCGGGGTCACTGCGTTGGCAAAGGCCCTGCACCAGTTCACGGGCAAAATCCACGCCGCAGGGCAGGCCAAAGACCCTTGGGGTGTCCGAGGCGTCAAACATCGCGGCCCCGCAGCAGCTCTTCGGCCAGTTGAATGCCTTCGGGGTGGCCGACATCACACCAATGTCCGGGATATTCGACCGCAAACAGGCGGCCCTTGTCCAGCATCCGGTTCCAAAGGAGGTTCAGCGAAAAGGCGCTTTGATCGATGTGCTGCAGTCCGTCCGTTTTCAGGATCTGCACGCCGCCATACACCCTGTCCCCACCGCGCGAGATGCGGCCCTGTGGATCAACGGCAAAATCCCCGCCGCCCTTGCGGCCAACCGCCCGGCTGATCGGGACGCACACCAACAGCGCATCCATGTCATCGGGCGCCCAATGATCAAGGGCAAGCCGCAGTGGATTGGGGCCTTTCCAGATCGCATCGGTGTTCATCGTGGCCACCGGGTCCGGACCCAGCATCGGCAGCGCGTGGCGCAGACCGCCGCCTGTGTCCAGGATATCCGGCTGCTCGTCCGAGATCCGAACGCCATGCGGTTCCAGATGATCGATCAGCATCTCCGCCTTGTAGTGGGTATTGGCGACAATCTGCTGGGGGCCGAGCTCGCGCGCCAGGTCAAGCGTGTGGTCGATCAGCGGCCGGCCTGCCACGGGGATCATTGGTTTCGGCTGAACGCGGGTCAGCGCACCCATGCGGGTGCCAAAGCCGGCCGCAAACAGCATCACATTGGGAATGGCCTGTGTCATGGACGCAGTTTGGCCAGGTTGTCCGGTGTCGGCTGGGGCAGCGCATCGCGCACCAGATTGGCAACCGGTGCCAGCACGGGATGATCCAGCCCGCGGATCATGTGATCCCAGACACGCGGTATCAGGTCGATGTAATGGGGTTTGCCGTTTTCCAGCGACAACCGTGCAAAGACACCAAGAATGCGCAGATTTCGCTGAACACCCAGAACCGTATAGGAAACCCGGAACCCGTGGTCGTCCACGCCGCTGCGCTGGATGTAGCGGTTGAGCATGGCCAGCTCGATCCGGGCCGGAACGTCCCGGCGCGCGTCCTGCAACAGAGACACCAGATCATAGGCGGGATGACCGGCGCGGGCATCCTGGAAATCCAGCATTCCGACCCGGGCAACCCCTTCGCGGTCCGGCAGCCATAGCAGGTTTTCCGCATGATAGTCCCGCTGTACCAGCACCGGTTTGCCCTGCACGCTGTGGCGCAGGATATCTTCGAACTGGTTCTCGAACCGCGCCTGAAGGGGGGCGTCATGATCGCCCAGAATCCCGTCGCGGTATTTGGAAAAGGCCAGTCCGGCCATTTCTGCCATCAGCCTTGGCCCATAGGCATCCAGCGGTGGCATGGGGGCCTCATGCAGCTGCACCAGCGCGTCAGTGGCCGTTTCATAAAGCTCCCGCTCCATTTCCGGGGTGCGGGTCACCAACCGGGCGAACAGGTCGTCGCCCAGATCCTCCAAGACCAGGAACCCATGCTCGCCCGCATCGGCATAGATCTTTGGCGCGCTGAACCCGTGTTCCAGCAGATAGTTCGCAATCGTCACAAAGGGGCGGGTGTCCTCGCCCTTCTCGGGCGGGGCATCCATCAGGATGGCCGTCGCTCCGGTGTCGGGGTCGGTCAGCCGTTCGTACCGGCGGTTCGATGCGTCACCGGCAACGGGGGTGCGGGCGGCCTTGGCCCAGGGGGTTTCTGCCAGAAAGGCGTCGGCAAGGCGTGCGCGATCAGACATTGTGTGCAAATTCCAGTTTCTTGACCCATTTCGGGTCGGTCCAGGTCAGGGCGGCGCGACGGGCGTCCTCCAGCTCGGGATCCAGCGACAGATCGATGGATAGCGCAGAGGTTGGTGCGGTTTCCGCAAGCCGGTCCGGCCATTCGATCAGGCTGATGGCGCTGTCCCAGGCTTCGGTCAGGCCGAGCTCATCAATTTCGTCCAGGGACGAAAGCCGGTACAGATCCGCGTGCCAAAGCTCACATTCGGGCAGGTCATAAACCTGCGCCAGAGTGAACGTGGGCGAAGGCACATCTTCGGGTTCGGTCATGCGGGACTGGATCAGGTGACGGGCAAAATGAGACTTGCCAGCCCCGATGGGCCCGGACAGCAGAATGCAGTCGCCGGAGTCCAGCGCAGCACCCAGCCGAACCGCGAAATCCGCGGTTTCGGAAGGGGAAGAAAACATGAGGGAAAGTCGTTTCCGTGACATGGCGCCACAATGGCCCAGCCACCGGTTCGCAGCAAGCAGGTTTACCCTGCAAACGCCCGTAATGATCCCGCAACCGATGCCTCTGTCGGCGTGTCGAAACTGATCATGGTGGCCCCGTTGAGGATCGGCTGCACCTTGCATTGCAAAGGCGTGCCATTGCGCAGGGAAACGGCGGCCGACCAGGAGGCGCGTTGCTCTGTCTGTGCAACAAATTCCCTCAGATCCCCCCAAACCGGGGTTGGTTTGCATTGCGATTGCCAGAGCCTTGTCATGTCTTCGACGGTGACCTGCGCAAAACTGTTTTCCGGATCCATCTTCCAAAGCTTCTGGCAGGCCTGATTGGAAAAACAGACAGAGCCGTTTTGAGCAAAAACGACGATCGCCTGATCCATGTGATCCATGATGGATTGGTTCATCTCCAGGTCTGCACGGAACCGGCGGGTCAGCGTGACTTCGGCGGAAATATCTTCGAACAGGAACGCCACGGCGCCGTCAGGATGCGGCCGTCCCCAGACCGAATAGACCGATCCCGAAGGAAGCGACCAGGTTTCGCGATACCGCCCGTCCGCAGCCGCCTGCGCAAGATCGGAAATCTGCTGCCGCCAGGAGGCATAGTCTTTTGGCTCTGGCATGATACGCTGGTCGCGAAGCCGGTCGAAGAAGCTGGACAGCGTGGGGCGGGAGCTGAGAAAGTCCGCCTGCAAGGTGGTCAGGTCGATCAAGGCCGGGTTGAAGAGCGCAAGCTGCCGGTTCCGGTCAAAGATGGCCAATCCGATGGACAATTGGGCAAAGGTTTTGGCAAGCGTCTGGACAAAATTGCGCTGGGCGATCTCTGCATCGACAACGGCGTTGATATCAACCGCATACCCAAGCTTGCCATTGTCCATGTCAACTGTGGACACGTCGAACCACAGCTTCTGATCCTTGTTGGGGGTCTTCGCCTGTACCCGGGTGCGCTGCCCCGGCAGCGACGGTCGCGGGACATCCGGAAACAGGGGAAACCCCATGGGCGGAGAGCTTGAAGAAAGCTTGCGGCACAGGCGCTGATAGGCGGTGTTCGACCATTCGATCTGGCCGGCCGCGTCCTCTCTCCAGACGGGGTAGGGGGTGGCGCTGGATGCAAGCCGGAGCGTGTCGAGCTCTTTCTGGCAGATCTCTGCTGGCAGGTTGGGGTCCTGTTTGAACTCCACCCGCGTGACGCCGTCCACCCATTCACAGGTTACCGCGTCAGCAAGGTCCGTGCTGGTGCCTTCGATAACGATCATTCCGTCCTGTTTGACCGTATCGATATCCGCCGGAAATCCGGGAAAGGCCGAGGCCAGCTTTGCATGAAGATCCGTCCAGCTGAATTCGCCATCGTCGATCTTGAGGCTGCGTTTCGCTGCTCCGGACGCCCCGATCAGAAGCGGTCCGTCAAACAGCAGAGCCGAGGTGTTTCTGATTTCCGAAGTCACCAGCTTTTGTACATCCCGGGACGCGGCGGAAGGGAAGCAGGCGTGAAGCAGCCCGGCCACGATTGCACAAACGACCAGGCCGAACGCCGCCATTTCCCAAGCTTCCAAAGCCATATTTCCAGCCCTTTTTGAGTGAGCCAGAAGGTTAACAAGTTTTAGGTTAACGCTTTCCTAACCCGCTCAGTACTCAAAGGGCTGGTTGGCGCCCAGAGGTACGGGGTTTTCGCCTTTGAGCGCGTCAATCTTGGTGCGCTCCCATCGCACGACCACGATTGCACCGCGGCGTTCCGGATCATCGGTGATCGATTGGCTGGGATCCGTACCGTTCACAAACCTGAGCGAGCCGCCGGTGCGTTCCAACAGGGTTTTGGCAATGAAGAGACCCAAGCCCATTCCTTCGTACTCGGGTCGTGCCTTGCGATCCGATTCCGCCCGGCGGCGGCGCACGAAAGGGTCCCCGATCCGGCCCAGCATCTGCGGTGGATAGCCGCGACCGTCATCCATGATCCGGACAAAGATGGCGTCATCGGTCCAGGAGGTTTCGACCCATACATTGGCGCGCGCGAAATCCACGGCGTTCTGCACAAGGTTGCGCAGGCCATGAATGATCTCCGGTTTTCGCAGGATGGTGGGTTGCTGGAAACTGCCGCCTTCCTCGGGGCCTTCGTCAAAATGGATGCTCTTGCCGCGGTACATATGGGGTTCGGCGGCTTCGTTGACCACGGTCGACAGCGGGGCTTGCCGCAGGTGCAGGTCATCTTTGCCGGCACGGCCCATGTCGCGCAGGATGTCCCGGCACCTGTCGGCCTGTTCGCGGATCAGAACAATGTCTTCCTGAAGTTCAGGCCGGTCTTCCAATTCATCCATCAGTTCGGAACTGGTCAGCTTGATCGTTGCCAGTGGGGTGCCCAGCTCATGCGCGGCAGCGGCCACCACCCCACCCAGATCGGTCAGCTTCTGTTCCCGCGACAGCGCCATGTGAGTCGCTGCCAGTGCATCCGACATGGAGCGGATTTCAGAATTGATCCTCTGGGAATACGCGCCCATGAACATCACGGCGATGATGATGGCGGTCCAGTTGCCGAACACGAACAATTCCGGCATGCGCAGGATGAAACCCTGCTCGGTCCGCAGCGGCAGATGGAACTGCGCCAGCAAGGTCACCAGGATGATCGCGGTGGCCCCAAGGATGACGGTGGAGCGCATGCCCATGACATTTGCAGAAACGGTAACCGGCCCCAGCAGAAGCATCGCAAACGGGTTGTTCAGGCCACCCGTCAGATACAGAAGGAAGGCCAGTTGCAGCAGATCGAACAGCACCATCAGGAAATTTTCGAACTCTGACAGGCGTTTGTTCTCCGGGAAGACGAAGATGGCAATCAGGTTTCCGACGATGGAAATGCCGACCGCGATGTAACACAGGCCCAGCTCCAGCTGCAGGTTGTAAAGCTGCTGAGCAACCGTGATCGCCGTGATCTGTCCGCAGATCGCGACCCAGCGCAGCAAAATCAGAGTGCGCAGCCGGATCCAGTTGTTCCGCTGTTCTCCCCTGAGCAGGCCGATATTGGATTCCGTCATTGTGATCTCATCTGTATTGCATCGGCTGTTCAACTTGATAGGTGTCCTGATCGAAACCTTCAACAAGTCTTGCAGGAATCGGCTGATCCCATGACACGCATTTACGCCTATATCGCTGCCGCAGTTATCGTTGCTCTAATGGGGGGGCTCTGGCTGGCCAGCTGGGTGACCCGGTCGGATGATCAGTTTGCCCAATGCCGGGGTTCGCAGGTTGCGGGTGGTGCGGCGGCCATCGGCGGCCCGTTCGAGCTGATCAATGCCCAGGGCGAAACCGTGACCGACAAGGATGTGATCACCGAACCTTCGCTGATCTACTTCGGTTATACCTTCTGTCCCGATGTCTGCCCGCTGGATACCGCCCGCAACGCCGAAACCGTGGATGTGCTGGCATCGCGCGGGCAGTCCATCACGCCGGTGTTCATTTCGATCGACCCTGATCGCGACACCCCCGAAGTGGTGGGCGATTTCGCCTACAACCTGCATGAAAAGATGATCGGTCTGACCGGGTCCAAGGAACAGGTCAAAGCCGCCAGCCGGACCTACAAAACCTACTTCAAGAAGCAGGATGGTGATCCGGAATACTACCTGGTGGACCATTCCACCCACTCGTACCTGGTGCTGCCCGAACACGGGTTTGTCGAGTTCTTCCGCCGCGATGAAACGCCAGAAAAGATGGCTGACAGGATCGGCTGCTTTATCGACAACATGTAACATGACGCCAGTGTTTGACCTTTCCCCGCAGCGCGGTCATATTCATCGTCACAGATGAAAAAATTCGCTGCGGAGGACAGAGAATGGCCGAAACCGCCTTGCAGGACATTGGACCCGACAAAACGCTGTTGCTGGTCGATGATGATGAACCGTTCCTGAGGCGCCTTGCCAAGGCCATGGAAAAACGCGGGTTCGAGATCGAGACCGCATCCTCTGTTGCAGCCGGGCGCGCGATTGCCACGGCACGCCCCCCGGCCTATGCGGTTGTCGACCTGCGTCTGGAAGACGGCAATGGGCTGGACGTGGTCGAAGTCCTGCGCGAAAAACGCCCCGACAGCCGGGTCGTGGTTCTGACCGGATACGGGGCCATCGCAACCGCCGTCGCCGCGGTCAAGATTGGCGCAACCGATTACCTGTCAAAACCCGCTGATGCGACCGACATCACCAATGCTCTGCTGGCCAAGGATGATGAACTGCCGCCGCCGCCGGAAAACCCGATGAGCGCAGACCGGGTGCGGTGGGAACATATTCAGCGGGTTTATGAACTGTGTGATCGCAACGTTTCGGAAACCGCGCGGCGCCTGAACATGCACCGCCGGACGTTGCAGCGTATCCTGGCCAAACGCAGCCCGCGATAAGGATCGGACATGACCGAGCCGGACTTCGGACCTGAACATCAGCCGCTCCCTGAGGGTGGCTGGTCGGAAAGCATGACCACGTTGCAGAACGCGGTTGTTGTTCCGCCGCTGGAAAGCGGCTTTGTCCAACCTGCGGGCGTTCTGCACGCCGATGGCAGCTATTGCCCCGAAGCCGCGATGTGGCGAAAGTTCCGCCCCCTGACAACCGAGCCTTCCGCACCGGACACGGTTGAGGAAACCCTGCCGGGCCGTTGGTTGTGGGGTGGGGTGCTGTGGCAGCACTTCGGGCATTTTCTGGTGGAAAGCACCGCCCGCCTGTGGGCGCTGGCCAATCTGGACAAACCGGTCGATGGCATCCTGTTCATTCCGAAACGCCCCAAGGTTGGAGAAGAGGTGCGTGGTTTCCAGAAGGAATTCGTGCATCTGATGAAACCAGACCTGCCAATCCGGGTGTCTGCGAAGCCCGCTCGGGTCGAAGAACTGGTTGTGCCGGGGCAAGGCTTCGGGCTGGGCAAGATCATTGCCGGGACGCCCAAGTTCCGCGATGCGATCCACGCAGATTTCGCCCGCGACGTGCAGCCGGACGGGCCTGAAAAGATCTATATCTCACGGTCCAAGCTGGGCCTGGCCAAGGGTGGCCTGCTGGGCGAAGAACGGATGGAGCAGTATCTGCAGGCCGAAGGCTATGAGATCTTTCATCCCCAGGAGCACAATCTGACCACCCAGCTGGCGCGCTACAAGGCGGCGCGCAAAGTGGTGGCGGCGGATGGATCGGCCCTGCATCTCTTTGCGATGGTGGGAAAGCCGGATCAGCCTGTTGCCATGGTGTTGCGGCGCCAGTCTGACGCCAACAACCTGCTGGCGCGCAACGTGGCACATTTCTGCGGCTCTACGCCTCTGGTGATCGGAGCGTTGCGCACCGAATGGGTGCCGCGCCACAAGCAGAAGTCTTCCCGCCTCAGCTTCGGCGAACTGGATCATCCGGTGATCGGCAGGGCTCTGTCGGATCATGGGTTCATATCCAATGGCGATAACTGGGCTCCGCTTACCGAAGAAGAGCGCAAGCAGACCCTTGTGGACAAGGGGCTGGGCGGGGATGATCGCTTTGTCGAATCCCCGGCCTTCGTGAAAGCCCGCATTCGTGAAATCCGCCGGATGCGACGGGAACGCCGTGCCGCAAGGGACGCCGATCAGGCGGCCGAATAGGTCCGATCAGTCCAGATTGGCAAGCAGCTCTTCATGCCGCGCGGTATAGGCATTGCGCACCTCCACAGGTGGGCGCAGACGAATGGACAGATCCTCGATCAGCGAAGGATCCGGTTTGCCAAAGAACTTGTTGGCCTCGGTCTTGGTGAAGCCCGCAATCTGCACCGCTTCCATCCAGGCGCTGATCCGGTCCGCTTTCTTGATCTGACGCTTGATCGAGGCCGGAAGCGCCGCAGGCAGGCCGAAACGGATGTGAATGGCAGCCGTCAGACGATCATCCAGCTTGCCATAGGACGGTCCAACCGCTGCCTTCACCGGTGAAATCATGTCCCCGATGACGTACTCGGGCGCATCATGCAGCAGGGCCGCCAGCCGCCACTTGATCGGGGCCTTGGGGTTCAGACGCGCGAACAGGGTTTCAACCAGCAAGGAATGTTCGGCCACAGAGTAGGCGAAATCCCCGATCGTCTGGCCATTCCAGCGCGCCACAAAGGCCAAACCGTGGGCGATATCTTCGATCTCGATATCGACTGGGGTGGGATCCAGCAGGTCCAGACGGCGACCTGACAGCATCCTTTGCCATGCTCTGGGTTGTGTTGCCATCCTGCCACATCCTCTTCTGGTTGCCATGTTTTCGCCACATTTCGGGCGCAGGCTTTCTTCAGTCCTGATCACACGCTGCCAACAAAACCTTGAGCTTTCGTGGTTTGAAACCACGGGATGTGATCACGATATTAGTCCTGAGGGGGGTGTGCTAGTTCCTCCCCGGGCATGCCCTCCTCGGATGTAAACCACTATGAGAAGGAGCATGTTATGTTCAAGCGTTTGTTGGCACTGTCCCTGACCTTCGGCATGGCCGCGCTGGCCCCTCCGGCTTTCGCATCGAATTGCGCACAGCGCGCAACGGTGATTGAGCGGTTGGAAACCAAATACTCGGAAAAACTCACTGTTGGCGGTCTACAGAACAACCGCGCCGCCCAGTCCGTCATGGAAATCTGGGCCTCGGATGAAACCGGCACGTTCACGGTTCTCCTGACTAACCCCAACGGGATCAGCTGCATCGTGGCCGCAGGCACCGATTTCTTCAAGGCAGCCCCGAAAGAAGAACCAAAAGGAACAGCCAGCTGAATGACAGTATATTCCGGCAAAAATCGGCCAATTCTGGTGAAAAGGTCAACTTCGTTGCCTCTGACCGGCAAGGGTGATAGAGGCAGCGAAACTGTACCTCGTAACCTGAACGGAGCTGATTATGGCCGGGGATTATATCGTCAAGGACATTGCGCTGGCCGGATTTGGCCGCAAAGAGCTGGATATTGCTGAAACTGAGATGCCGGGCCTGATGTCCCTGCGCGCGGAATATGGGGAAAGCAAGCCTCTGACCGGCGCGCGGATCGTTGGTTCGCTGCACATGACCATCCAGACCGCGGTTCTGATTGAAACGCTGGTGGCGCTGGGCGCGGACGTCCGTTGGGCGTCGTGCAACATCTTCTCCACCCAGGACCACGCGGCAGCCGCGATTGCCGAAGCGGGCATTCCTGTCTTTGCAATCAAGGGCCAGTCGCTGGAAGAGCACTGGGACTACCTGGACAAATCCTTCCTGTTCCCGGAAGGCCCGAACATGATCCTGGACGATGGCGGCGACGCGACGCTCTACATCCTGCTGGGCGCTCGTGCGGAAGCTGGTGAAGACATCATTCCGGTTCCGACCTCGGAAGAGGAAGAGGTGATCAAAGCACAGATCGCCAAGCGTATGGCGGCCTCCCCGGGCTGGTTCACCAAGATGCGCGACCAGATCAAAGGCGTGTCGGAAGAAACCACCACCGGTGTGAACCGCCTGTATCAACTGGTCAAAGACGGCCACCTGCCGTTCCCGGCGATCAACGTGAACGATTCGGTCACCAAGTCGAAGTTCGACAACAAATATGGCTGTAAGGAATCGCTGGTTGACGGCATCCGCCGCGCCACCGACACCATGCTGGCCGGCAAGGTCGCCGTGGTCTGCGGTTATGGCGACGTTGGCAAAGGTTCGGCTGCATCGCTGGCCGGCGCCGGTGCCCGCGTGAAAGTGACCGAAGTTGACCCGATCTGCGCCCTGCAGGCCGCCATGGACGGGTTCGAAGTCACCCTGCTGGAAGACGAAGTTGCCACCGCTGACGTGTTCATCACCACCACCGGCAACAAGGACGTGATCCGCATCGAGCATATGCGCGAGATGAAGGACATGGCCATCGTCGGCAACATCGGCCACTTCGACAACGAAATCCAGGTTGCCGCGCTGAAGAACCACAAGTGGACCAACATCAAGGAACAGGTGGACATGATCGAGATGCCCTCGGGCAACCGTCTGATCCTGCTGTCCGAAGGCCGCCTGCTGAACCTGGGCAACGCCACCGGTCACCCGTCCTTCGTGATGTCGGCCTCGTTCACCAACCAGGTGCTGGCTCAGATCGAGCTGTTCACCAAGGGTGACGAGTACAACAACGACGTCTACATCCTGCCCAAGCACCTGGACGAGAAGGTTGCACGCCTGCACCTGGATCGTATCGGCGTGAAGCTGACCAAAATGGATGCCGAGCAGGCCGCCTATATCGGCGTGAAGCCGGAAGGCCCCTACAAGCCCGAGCACTATCGCTACTGATCCACGGGATCCGATTGGACGATAAATTGGGGCGCTGTCGGTAGATCCGGCGGCGCCCTTTTTCTTTGCCCCACTGTGTCGTCGGCTATGGGGAAAAACAGCTGCAATATTTCCCTTTGTCGGGGCGCTCTGACTCGCTAGTCTTTTCGTGACCTCCAAGGTCTCAAGCAAACTTGCGGGAAACACCTGCTAAACGGGAGAGTGAATATGGGGAAACGCGACGACCTGATCGCGCAGTATGCGGACGATCTGAAGAACAAGTGCGGCATGGAGCCTGACATGGATCTTCTGACCAAGGTCACAATCGGGTGCGGCCCGGCGATCTACAATGCCGACGCATCGACCGTTGCGGCAACCCAGGACAGTGAGCTGGAGACCGTCAAGACCAACTTCCTGATGAAGAAGCTGGGCCTGGCAGACGGACCTGAGCTGATGGAAGCGATCAATTCAGTGATCGAAACTTACGGCCAGTCCGAGCGCAACAAGTATCGCGCTGTCGTCTACTACATGCTGACCAAGCACTTTGGCAAAGAAGCCGTCTACGGCTGATATCGGCCAGGGATCCGAGAACATTCAAAAACAAAGCGCCCGCCATAAAACGCGGGCGTTTCTGCATTTCGGGCGTCCTGGCTGTGTTGGAACCGGTGTCAGAAAATGGCAAGAACCGCGCCCATGACGGCGCATCCCAGCGTCGCATACCCGCCATCGATCAGGCTGAGCTTGACCGGGCGCTGGCCATAGAGGTTGTTGATCGCAATCCAGGGGCTGATGAAGAACAGGCCGATGCCAAATCCCGCGATCAGCCCCGCACCCAGAGACCCGATACCCGAAAGCGCAAAGACGTGGCGCATCATCCCGGCCACCACAAGCTGCAGGAAAAAGGTTGTGGCAAACAGAAACGGGTTCTGCCCGCCCGCAGGCTTCCCGTCCGGTCCGCGTCGAATGCCCGCCGCCTGCATCCACGGCTCGGCAAGAACCCCGTACCAGACAGCACCCAAGGCAAAGGCCGCAGCGGCTGCGACCAGCACATTGATAAATTCCATGACTCTACTCCGTTCGCTTCAATAGGACGGAGTGTGCCTTATTCCCCGGCGTCTGTCTGCCCCAGCGCGCAGATGGCTTGCCATTCGCTTTCACTGACCGGTTGAACCGACAAGCGGGAGTTGCGGACCAGCACCATCTCTTCCAGGCGCGGATCTGCCTTGATCTGATCCAGAGTTACGGCCTGTACAAAGGGGCGCACCGCCTTGATGTCCACACATTCCCAACGCGGATCATCCGTCTTGCTGTCCTGATGGGCCTCGGCACAAACCTCGACGATGCCGACAACGGATTTTTCCTTCTGGGAGTGATAGAAGAAGCCCCGGTCCCCGATCTTCATCTCACGCATGAAATTGCGCGCCTGATAGTTCCGGACTCCGTCCCATTCCTCGCCGATATCGCCCTTGGCGACCTGGTCATCCCAGCTCCAGGTCGACGGTTCGGATTTGAACAGCCAGTAGGCCATCAGATCACCTTCTTCCACGGGATCAGGTCGACGTTTTCGAACAGTCCGGCCTTGGCGTAGGGGTCATTCGCGGCCCAGTCCTGTGCTGCGGCCATGTCTTCGACGTCCAGAATGACCAGCGATCCGATCATCTCACCCGCATCGTCCAGGAACGGACCGGCCTGCGAAACCACGCCGGTGGACTTGAGGTACTCAACGTGGTCCGCGCGGTTGTCGAGCCGGGTCTGCAGGGCGCCTGCTTTGTCACGGGCGATCAGGGCAATCAGCATGTCATTCCTCTTTCAATGGTCTGGCAAGGAGTTGAGCGGTGGCTTCGGCAATCGTCAAGCGGCGATCCAGCAAGCTTACCACGGTTTCGGTGACGGGCATGTCCAGCCCCATCTTTTGGGTCCGGTGCAGAACCGCCCGCGCCGTTGCGGCGCCTTCGACGGTGACGTTCGGGTCGAACTCTTCGCCGCGGCCGATCGACAGGCCCAGCTGGAAGTTGCGCGACAGCTCGGACCCGCAGGTCAGTGTCAGATCCCCGAACCCGGACAGCCCCGCCAGCGTTTCGGATCGGGCACCAACGGCCAGCGCAAGGCGCTGCATTTCGGCGTATCCGCGGGTCATCAGCGCGGCGCGTGCGCTGTCCCCCATGCCGGCACCGATCACAGCGCCGCAACCGATTGCGATCACATTCTTCAACGCGCCGCCCAGTTCGGCCCCGATGGTGTCGCGCGTACGATAGAGGCGCAGATTGGCGGTGGTCAGCTTCTGTTGCAGTGATTGCCCAAGCTCAGCATCCGCACAGGCCAGCGTCAGCGCCGTGGGCAGGCCACGGGCAATATCAGCAGCAAAGCTGGGCCCTGTCAGCAGGGCGGACTGGGTGCCCGGAAGCACCTCGTCAATTACCGCCATCGGCCCCAGCCCGGTGCCCAGTTCGATCCCCTTGCAGCAGGCCACCAGCGTATGGTGGCGCAGCAACTCTTGCTGCGTCATCAGCAGGTCCCGCATCTTCTGCATCGGAACGGCCAGCAGCAGCACATCCGCCTGAACCGCTTCGTCCAGACTTGCAGTGACATGCAGAGTTTCAGGCAGGGTCACATCGGGCAACCGGCTGTTGTTGACGCGGCTGCTTTGCATCGCGGTGGCTTGCTCCGCCGAACGGGTCCACAGCGTGACCGGACCGGTGCCGGCCAGCGAAATGGCCAGAGCCGTGCCAAATGCTCCAGCCCCCAGAACGGCAACGCTCATGCCTTGGCCCCCTTGCGCCCGCTGCCCAGCATGGAGGGGCTGCTTTGATCCAGCGGCCAGCGCGGCCGGGCCGCCAGATCCATGCCGTCGCGGGCACCGGTTCTGAACCGTTCCAGCCCGGCATAGGCGATCATCGCAGCATTGTCGGTACACAGCGCCAGCGGCGGCGCAACAAAAGCCACCTGCTGTTCCGTGCACAGATCCATCAGATCAGTGCGGATCTGTGTATTGGCCGCAACGCCCCCCGCAACGGCCAGCGCTGGCGGCGTTTCGGGGGAGATCTGGGCCTTTTCTTCAAGGTAGAGCGCCAGCGCACGCCGGGTCTTGGCGGTCAGCACATCGGCGATGGCTTGCTGGAAACCGGCGCACATGTCGGCACGATCCTGACGGGTCAGCCCGCCTTTTTCTGCGACGATCTGATCCCGCAGCCGCATCAGCGCGGTTTTCAGCCCTGAGAAGGACAGGTTGCAATCAGCCCGGTCCAAAAGCGGGCGGGGAAAGCGAAAGCGTTTTGGGTCGCCGGTCTCGGCTTCTTTCTGGACCGAAGGCCCGCCTGGTTGCGGCAGGCCCAACAGGCGCGCGGCCTTGTCAAAGGCCTCCCCCGGGGCATCGTCGATGGTTCCGCCCAGACGGGTGAAATCCTCGGGCCCGCGCGCGATCAGGAACTGACAATGCCCGCCAGAGACCAGCAGCATCAGGTAGGGAAAGGCAATACCATCGGTCAGCCGGGGTGTCAGAGCATGACCCGCCAGGTGATTGACCCCGACCAGCGGCAAGCCAGACGCAGCGGCAATCCCCTTGGCGCACATCACGCCCGACATCACGCCGCCGATCAGACCGGGACCGGCAGTTACTGCGACCGCGTCCAGATCGGAAAACGTCAGCCCGGCGGCTTGCATTGCCTCACGCACGCTGATGTCCAGCTTTTCGGCATGGGCACGGGCGGCGATCTCGGGCACGACACCGCCATAGGCGCTGTGCAGCTCGGTCTGTCCGAAGACGATTGAAGACAGGATTTCCGCCTGTTGGCCCTCAGTTTGCCTGACGACCGCGGCGGCGGTGTCGTCACAGCTGCTTTCCAGACCCAGAATGGTAAGAGTTTGCACCATACGCTCGACCGTTGCATCCCATTGATGCCGGAGGTACCACTCAATCCGATGGCAAACAATCCCACGAACCCGAACCTGCCCGGTCTGCTTGTCACCCGGCCCGATCCCGCAGGGGAGGAGTTTGTTCACAGCCTGAGCGCGGAGCTGCGCGCCGGATTGCAGATTGTCATATCCCCCCTGCTGGAACTGGAAACCCTGATCGACGATCTGGATCTCAGAACCGCGAAGGGGGTGATATTCACCTCCAAGGCGGCGGTGCGGGCGCTTCGGGGGATCGAACCCGCGATCAGGCCACCGGCTTATTGTGTTGGGCAGGCGACTTGCGATGCGGCCACTGCATTGGGCTGGTCCGCACACCGGGTTGGCCAGGATGCGGAAAGCCTGATTTCAGGACTGCTCGCCACGCGACCGGACGCGCCCCTTTTGCACATCCACGGGCGCCACGCGCGCGGCGATGTCGCGATGCACCTGCGTCAGGCCGGTTTGCGCTGTGAGGACGTGATTGCGTATGATCAGAAGCTTTTGCCTCTGACCGAGGCAGCGAGAGTGCTCTTGGTGTCGGATCGTGAAATAATTGTGCCGCTCTTTTCACCGCGCACTGCGCGACAATTTGCCGATACTTGCCCGCAAGGTGGCAAACTTCACCTGATTGCCATGAGCAAAGCGGTTGCGCATTCCGTAAAACATATGAATTACAGTAGCTTGACCGTTACACCAACGCCTGATGCCGCAGCGATGCGTGCTGCTGTGACGGATTGCGCCGCGGCCTTGCATCGGGTTGAGGGGGGCGGGGACGCGCAGTAGTGTCGCGAAGCGGACATGCGTTTGTGAATTTTGAGAATCGAGGGGGAGGCCAGCGTGGCTGACAAGACGAAATCCGAGCTGCCCGATGAAATCGTGCCCGACGCCACAGAGGCGCAGACCGGTTCCGAAGACGCATCCGGAACGGAAGAAACCACCGGTGACGTGATCGAAGGGGTTGCCGAAGAGGCCACCACCGAAGTCTCTCTTTCCGAGACCGAGACCGAGACCGAGACCGAGACCGAGACCGAGACCGAGACCGAGACCGAGACCGAGACCGAGACCGAGACCGAGACCGAGACCGA
>JALEGX010000033.1 GCA_022763485.1 Paracoccaceae bacterium
ACGAAGAAGCGCGATGGCCGCCAGCCCGGCCGCGCGCTGCGCTACGCCAAGGGCTTCGCGCGCGGCCTCTTACACCACCCCACGGGGCACTACCGGAAAGCGCTGGATCAGGCGCGCCCCCGTCGCTTTGAGCCGCATCAGGTGGTGTTCGAAGAAGGCGATTCTGCCGATTGGTTCTTCCTGCTGCTGGACGGGCATATCCAGGTTGAGCGGATCAATCGGGACGGTGACCGGGTCGTGTCACTTTATATCCCACCCGGGCAGCTGTTCGGACTGGCGGCTGCCTTGGGGCGGGACACCTATCCTGCAACGGCGGTTGCGGCTGTGGAATGCCTGGTGCTGATCTGGCCCACCTCGCAATGGGGAACCTATTCGGAAGAGTTCCGTGGCTTTGCTGCCGAAACCTACAAGACGGTGGGCAACCGGGTGCATGAAATGCACGACCGAGTGATGGACCTGTCGACCCGCCATGTCGAACAGCGGGTTGCCTCGGCTCTGCTGCGGCTGATGCAGCAGAACGGTCGGCCCAGTGACGTGGGGGTCGAGATTGCCTTTCCCGTGACCCGCAGGCTGATCTCCGAGATGACCGGAAGCACATTGCATACGGTCAGCCGTCTGTTGTCGAACTGGGAGCGTGAACAGATCATTCGCAGCCGCCGCAAGCATATCAACGTGCTGGACGCAGACAGGCTTGCGGCGCTGACGAAGTAACCGGGATCAGTTGTTCCCGAAGATGTCCTTCAAAATCTGATCGACCACATTGCCCAGCCCGTTGCCGCCCTGGGAGCGGTTCTTGGGCTTGTTGGGGGCCTTGGCGCGTTCCAGGGGCTCAGGCGCGCGCGCCGGCAGGGGCGTCGGTGTCAGGCCCTCATGTACCCGGATCATGGTCTCCCGCCAGATCTCGGCCGGGAGGCCGCCCCCCGTCACACCGGTAAGCGGGGTGTTGTCGTCATACCCCATCCACACACCTGCAACATATTGCGAGGAGAAGCCGATGAACCATGCGTCGCGCGCGGCCTGGGTGGTGCCGGTCTTGCCCGCGACCTGCCAGCCGGGGATCTTGGCCCGCGCACCTGTCCCTTCGGATACCACTTTTTCCATCATCCAGATCAACTCCTGCGCGGCCTGACGCTGGATGACGCGTTCCCCGATCCCGCCTTCGTTGCCGATCAGCAGGTCATCATCCCCCTGAAGCAGCAGATCGATCAGACCATAGGGGGTCACGGCGGACCCGCCATTCAGGATGCCCGCATAGGCACCGGTCATTTCGATCAGCGTGCTTTCCGAGGCCCCAAGCGCCAGCGCCGGGCCAAGCGCCAGATCACTGTCGATGCCGAAAGAGCTGGCAACCTTGCGCACCAGATCCCGATCAACGGATTCGGACACTTTGACCGCCGGGACGTTCAGCGAATCCCGCAACGCCCGCCAGAGGGGCACTTCGCCGTAGAATTTGTTGGTGTAATTCTTCGGGCAATATTCGCCCGACCCGGGGATGTTCATGCAATAGGGCGCATCCAGCACCAGATCATAAGGGGAATAGCCCAGATCCAGCGCCGTGGCATAGACGAAGGGTTTGAACGAAGAACCCGTCTGTCGCTTTGCCTGCGTGGCGCGGTTGAAGACGCCCGACACTTTGGTTTTTCTGCCGCCGACCATGGCGCGCACGGCGCCATCGGCGCTCATCACAACAATCGCGGCCTGCGCCTTGGATCCCGGGCGCACCTTGGTTTCAAAGACGGTTTTCAACGCCTCTTCGGCAGCGTCCTGCAAGCGCTGATCAAGCGTCGTGCGGATGATCACGTCTTCGGTGGTGTTGGACCCCAGGAAGTCCGGCATTTCATCCATGACCCAATCGGCGAAATAGCCACCGGCCTTGGCTGCCGCCGCATCGCTCAGCTCGGCCGGGTTCTCCTTGGCCGCCTTGGCTTGGGCGCTGGTCAGGTAGTCCTGATCCTCCATCAGTCCGACAATCACCGCAGCCCGGTTCTGTGCCCGCGTCAGGTTGTTGGTGGGAGCATAGCGGCTGGGCGCGACCAGCAGGCCCGCCAGCATGGCTGCCTCGGCCGGGTCGACCTCTGCGGCGGAGATACCGAAGTACCGCTGGCTGGCGGCTTCAAAACCGCGTGCGCCCGCACCCAGGAAGGCGCGGTTCATATAGATGTTCAGGATCTCGTCCTTGGAGTACTTGGCCTCCATGGCCAGAGCAAAGACTGCTTCCTTGACCTTCCGCCACAGCGTCCCGCGCCGACAGTCCGCTTCGTACTGGGCCTCGGTCATGCCGGTCGAGGGATCATAGGGCTCCCCCAGGCAAAGCAGTTTTGCGGTCTGCTGGGTAATGGTTGAGCCACCATGCCCCGACAGCGGCCCGCGCCCTTCGCGCAGGTTGATGCGGACAGCGCTGGCAACACCGCGGGGGGAAATGCCGAAGTGACGGTAGAACCGTTTGTCTTCGGTGGCGACGATTGCGTTCTTCAGGTGCGGCGACACGGTTTCGGTCGTGACGACACCCCCGAACTGATCCCCGCGCCAGGCAAAGACGGCCCCGTTGCGGTCCAGCATCGTCACCGACCCCCGCGCACGCCCGTCCAGCAGGGCGCTGGCTTCGGGCAGGCCCAGATAGAGATAGGTGATGGAAAAGGCGATCAGCAGACCGATCACCATGCCCACACGCCAGACAAATCCCCAGATCAAACCGAACAGCCAGCCAAAGAACCGGCGAAAGATGTTGCGAGGTGTCAGCGGTGGGCGATTCGGCTTCTGTGACTTGCGGGGGGCCTTCTTTGTGTTGCCAGACCCCTTCGCTTTGCGGCCGAACAGACGGGACAGCAGGCTGCGCTTGGGCGGCTTCTTGGCCGCAGTTTTACGCTTTGTCTTGGGCTTAGCGGATTTGCGGGTCTTTGTCGGATACCGCTTGTCCGCAACCAGCGGGGGCTTGCGCCCAACTCTGTCACTCATGCTCTAAACTCTGCCCGAACTTTTTTGTTGGCGCATAATATCGCGGTCTGACCGGTTTGTAGAGAGGCAGGATCAGGCGGAGATGCGTTCTCAAGTTGCCGCAAAACTAATCATTTCTGCCGTAGATCGCAAAAAAACCGCGCCGTTCGGGATTCCGATCACAAAACTGCCCTCAAATTGTTCCCTCAAGCCCAGTGAGTAGGATTTTCTGCAAGTGCGAAATGTAGGGCAGCCTGCCTGACATAGTCCCGAAAGCCGGGACGCCGATAAGGGGGACCGACGTGAAACTGATCGTTGCGACAATCAAGCCGTTCAAGCTGGAAGAGGTGCGCGAAGCGCTGACCGATATCGGCATTCGCGGCATGATGGTGACCGAAATCAAAGGGTTCGGATCGCAGTCCGGCCATACCGAAATCTACCGTGGTGCCGAATATGCGGTGAACTTTGTTCCCAAGATCAAGCTGGAACTGGTGGTTCCTGCGGATCTGGCGGATCAGGTCATCGAAACCATCACGGCAACCGCGCGCACCGGCAAGATCGGCGACGGCAAGATCTTTGTTCTGGATGTCAGCCAGGCCGTGCGTGTGCGCACCGGCGAAACCGACATGGACGCGCTGTAAGGGCCGGTCAGGCCAAACACAAAAAACCAAGGGAAAACGGAAATGGACAAGACGAAACTCCTGGCCGCTGCCGGAGCCGGTGCACTGTTTGCACTGCTGCCCGGCCTTGCTCTGGCCGAAGACGCTGGCCCGGTCGCGGGCGTAAACCCCTCGACCGACACTGTATTCATCCTCAACTCGCTGCTGTTCCTGGTTGGCGGCTTCCTGGTCTTCTTCATGGCCGCGGGCTTTGCCATGCTGGAAGCTGGCCTGGTGCGCGCCAAGAACGTGACCATGCAGCTGACCAAGAACATGGCGCTCTTCTCGCTCGCCGCGATCTTCTACTGGCTGATCGGCTACAACCTGATGTACCCGCTGGGCACATGGTCTGTTGAAGGCGTGCTGTCGGGTATCTTTGGTCCCGGCGTTCTGGAAGCTGTCGGCGTGACCGCAGATGGCGCAGATGATTATTCCTATGCCTCGACCGGTTCGGACTTCTTCTTCCAGCTGATGTTCTGTGCCGCGACTGCCTCGATCGTTTCGGGCACCGTGGCTGAGCGTATCAAGCTGTGGCCCTTCCTGATCTTCACCATCATCCTGACCGCCGTGATCTATCCGCTGCAAGCGTCGTGGAAATGGGGCGGTGGCTTCCTGGACGAAGCAGGCTTCCTGGATTTCGCAGGTTCGACCGTTGTGCACTCTGTTGGTGGCTGGGCGGCTCTGACCGGCGCGATCATCCTGGGTCCGCGTATCGGCAAGTACAGCAAAGAAGGCCGCACGATCCCGATCCCCGGTTCGAACCTGGCCCTGGCGACTCTGGGTACGTTCATCCTGTGGCTGGGTTGGTTCGGCTTCAACGGCGGCTCGCAGCTGGCAATGGGCTCCGTGGGTGATGTGGCCGACGTGTCGCGCATCTTCTCCAACACCAATGCTGCCGCAGCCGGCGGTGCCGTAGCAGCCCTGATCCTGACCCAGCTTCTGTTCAAGAAGCCTGACCTGACCATGATCCTGAACGGCGCGCTGGCCGGTCTGGTTTCGATCACCGCAGAGCCGCTGACCCCCAGCCTGGGTCTGGCCACCCTGATCGGTGCAATTGGTGGCGGTATCGTGGTCTTCACCGTTCCGTTCCTGGACAAGCTGAAGATCGACGACGTTGTTGGCGCCATCCCGGTCCACCTGATCTGCGGCATCTGGGGCACCATCGCAGTGGTCCTGTCGAACCCCGACGCCAGCTTCATGACCCAGATCTACGGTATCGTGGTCGTCGGTGTCTTCGTGACCGTCAGCTCCGCCGCCCTGTGGTTCATCCTGAAAGCGGTCATGGGGATCCGGGTCAGCGAAGAAGAAGAGATCAACGGTCTCGACATGGCGGAACTGGGCATGGAAGCCTATCCCGAGTTCTCGCGCAGCTGATCTGCCCTGAGAAAACAACGAACGCGGCCCCAAGTGCGGGCCGCGTTTTTCTTTGGTCAGCGGGGCGTGCTGGTCAGCGAACGATGATGACCTTGGTGCCATCGTGGTAATGCGGCCGGTTTTCGCGCCGGTCCCGACGGTCCTCAGCCCGATCAAGATGATCCTCGATCACATCCAGCGGGCCATGATCCACCGCTTCATCACGCCGGTTTTCGCGCCGGTCCATGCGGTCTTCGACTCGGTCGGGGTTCAGGTGGACCCCATGCGCAAAGCTCGGCACGGCGGTCACGGCGACAAGGGCTGCCAACAGGGCGGGTTTCAAAAAGCTCATCTGCATCTCCATACACACTCGTTTTGATCGATACATGGCTCAAACGGGTGGGCCGCAGATTTCCGTCGGCAGTCGGGAAGAAAAAGTTTGAAAATCTTTTAAGGGGCTGATGAGAAAACAAAAAAGGCGCCAGATCTGGCGCCTTTCCCGGGGGTATCTTTGCGGTTACACGCCCGCGTTTACAATCGCCTGTGCCAGGATCGGCACGGTTTCCGTGTTCAGGCCGGCAATGTTCATGCGGCTGTCGCCCACCATGTAGATGCCGTTGTCCAGGCGCATCTTTTCGACCAGATCGGGCGTGGTGCCCAGCAACGAGAACATGCCACGGTGCTGTGCGATGAAGCCGAAGCGATCCGAGCCGGTCAGGCGCTGCAGCTCATCCGAGAGCTGCTGGCGCAGGGCCAGCATGCCAAGGCGGGTTTCCTCCAGCTCCGCGGCCCAATCGGCGCGCAGGGCCTCATCGTTCAGGATCATAGTCACCAGACGTGCGCCATGATCCGGCGGGAAGGAGTAGTTCTGCCGGTTCAGGAAAGACAGCGTCTGCTGGTTCAGCGCCTGGCCGCTCGCGTCGTTCGACACAGCCATCAGCAGGCCGGTGCGTTCGCGATAGATGCCGAAGTTCTTCGAGCAGCTTGCCGCGATCAGCACTTCGGGGCAGCCCGACGCCACCATGCGGGTGCCTTTGGCGTCTTCTTCCAGACCGTCGCCAAAGCCCTGGTAGGCGATGTCGATCATCGGGATCAGGCCGCGTTCATTCAGCAGGTTGATGACCTCCTGCCACTGAACTTCATTCAGGTTGGCACCGGTCGGGTTGTGGCAGCAGCCGTGCAGCAGGATCACATCGCCCTTCTGGGCGGTCTTCAGATCCTCCATCATGCCATCGAAGTTCACCGCGCGGGTTTCGCGGTCAAAGTAGCGATACACGACGGTTTCGATGTTCAGGTAGTTCAGGATCGACACGTGGTTCGGCCAGGTCGGGTCCGAGACAAAGACGCGCGCCGAAGGGTTGGCCATCTTGATCAGTTCGAACGCCTGACGCACCGCGCCGGTGCCACCGGGGGTGGCGACGGAGGCGATATTGCCACGCTCGACCACGCCCGCCAGGATCAGGTTGATCATCGCGTCGGAATAGGCGGGATCCCCGGCCAGACCGACGTAGGCCTTGGTTTCCTGCTCTTCCCACAGCTTGTGCTCGGCGGCCTTGATGGCGCGCATGACCGGTGTCACGCCCTGTGCGTTCTTGTAGACGCCGACACCAAGGTCGATTTTCTGTTCGCGGGGGTCTTCGCGAAACATCTGCATCAGCCCGAGGATCTTGTCTGCGGGCAGCGGTTTGAAGTTTTCGAACATCAGTTCTCTCCGGTAGCGACGGGGAGGGTGGGGAAGGCGCCCCATTCCGCCCAGGACCCGTCATAAAGCGAGTGATCGGTCTTGCCGAGGCGTTCCATTGCCAGGCTCAGGATGGCGGCGGTGACACCGGACCCGCAGGTGGTGATCGCGGGCTTGGACAAATCCACCCCGGCGGCCTCAAAGGCTGCGCGCAGGCCAGCTTCGTCCTTCATGGTGCCATCTGCATTCAGCACTGTCGGGAACGGAACATTCTTGGAGCCCGGAATATGCCCGCTGCGCAGTCCTTCACGGGGTTCCGGTTCCGTCCCGGCAAACCGTCCGGCCGAGCGGGCGTCGATGATTTCATAGTCGCCCAGCTTGGTCGCAGCAGATACCTGGGTCACGTCCCGGACCAGCTGGTTCTGAACGCGCACGGTCATGTGCCGGTCGCGGATGATCGGTGGCATGTCCTCGACCGGGTGCCCTTCAGCCTGCCATTTGGGCAGGCCACCGTCCAGAACGGCGATGTTCGTCTGTCCCATCAACCGGAACAGCCACCAGACACGTGCGGCCGAATTCAGACCCGCACCGTCATAGACCACCACCTGATGCCCGTCGCCCACGCCCATCGCGCGCAGGCGGGACATGAATTTCTCCACCGGGGGGGCCATGTGAGGCAGATCCGAGCGGTTGTCGGAAATGTCGTCGATGTCGAAGAAGCGCGCGCCGGGGATATGGGCGGCGTCATATTCGGCCTTGGCGCCCCGCCCGGCCTGGGGCAGGTACCACGACCCGTCCAGCAGTCGTAGATCCGGATCTTTGAGATGGGCGGCCAACCAATCAGTGGAAACCAGTGTCGTTGGATCGTCGTGCATGCGAGCCCCCTGAAAAAACTTGCGCTCAGGGGTACTATTCTCTGCCACAGGGTTCAAGATGCGATGCGGGGCATCTGCAGGTGGACCGGGACGGCTCAGGACCGTTTGAGCGCTCCCGTTCCGACTTGACTTTATCCCCCTGGGGGGGATATCCGGGCGGAAACGCAACCGGGAAACCCGATGCACAGACTATTTGAGCTTGCAGTGCAGACCTGTCGATTGATCTTGATCGCCGCCGTGCTGGTCTGGAGCTTTTCTGCCGTGCTCAAACATGATCCTTCCACCGCTCAGCAGCCCGTGGCCGCCGTCGCAGCTGAGCTTGAACATGGTCACGCTCATGGGGATGCGATTGATGCGCTTTGGGCGTTACATGGCCATGCCCATGATGTTGCGGACCATGATCACAACTGGGCCCTGACCCCGACAGGCAATGTCTGGGTCTTGTTGGGCGGCGTTGCAGCCCATCTTGACGGGCAC
>JALEGX010000001.1 GCA_022763485.1 Paracoccaceae bacterium
GCGCCCCGCAACATCAACATATCGTGGAAAGCCCAATACGTTCTACCAAATCCGCCATTCGCAGCGATTCCAATCCCCGAACCGCGACTCAGCCTCAACGTGGCGCCATGAAACCGCCTTGGAGGGAAGAGAGTGGCAGACCCCCTACCCTGAACGTCAAGAGCAGTCGCAGTTCAATTATCCTTCACATGATCTCTCATTGTCATGTCGCCTTCAAACCGCCAGCATATGGCTGAGAAATGCACCAGACCACCGCCTATATGATCTGTACCGCGCCGCGCAGCGGCAGCACGTTGCTCTGCCGGATGCTTGCCGCAACGGGAATTGCAGGAGATCCCGAGTCCTTGTTCTTCCGGCCTTCGGTACAGGCATGGGCGACCTCTATGGGCGTCGATGCGGGCACCTTGAGCGATAACGCCCATCTGCAAGCGATCATGAATGCCGCGCTTGCGATGGGACGCGGGGACACGCCTGTCTTTGCCCTGCGCCAACAGCGGCCAAGCTTTGCGTATCTGTGTCAAAAACTGGCAACGTTGCATCCCGACGCCGCAACGGATCGGGACCGGATCGAACAGACGTTCGGTCCGACGCGCTATGTTCACCTGTCGCGTGGCGACAAGCTGGGCCAGGCGGTGTCTTATCTGAAGGCGCAGCAGACCGGGCTTTGGCACCTTGCCGCAGACGGGTCCGAGTTGGAACGTACGGCCCCGCCCCGCCCGCCGGAATATGATCGCGCGTTGATCCGAGACCGGATCGCAACCCTGACGGCCTATGATCAGGGGTGGCGCGACTGGTTTAAGGCGCAAGGCATCACCCCGATCCGTGTCACCTATGAAGAGCTGTCAGAGGCTCCCGTGCAGACCCTGCGCCGGGTGTTGGAGGATCTTGATCTGGACCCCAGCGCAGCCGATCGCGTCAACCCCGGCACCCGCAAGATGGCAGATGCCACAAGCCGCGCGTGGATCGAACGTTACCGCGCTGACACCGCCGCGGGCTGAGCCGTTCGCCGTCAGCCCCGCAGGTCGGTCAAGGCCTGGGCCGCGATCCGGAACGAGTGTTTGCGCGCGTCATGGTCATGGATCATCCCCGTCACGATCAGCTCATCCGGCTGATAACGGTCCACGATCGCGCGTAGTTGCGCGGTGACACCTTGGCGCGTGCCACAGGCAGAGACGGAAAAGGCCTGGTTCACCTGCGCTAGAACGGGTGCGGGCAGCACTTCGCGCACATCATCAACCGGCAGAGGCAGCTTGCCGGGCGTGCCACTGCGCAAACGGGCAAAGCCGATCTGCTGTGAACTGCGCAGGCGTTCGGCCTCGGCCTGCGTATCCGCGGCAAACACCCCGGCGGCAATCATCACATGCGGCTGCGCCAGCCGGTCCGAGGGGCGGAAGTTGCGGCGGTAGATCTCCAAAGCTTCCTCCAGCATCGCCGGGGCGAAATGCGAGGCAAAGGCATAGGGCAACCCCAGCATCGCCGCCAGCTGCGCGCCATACAGCGATGAGCCAAGGATCCAGACCGGCACTCGGGTGCCCTGCCCCGGAATGGCGCGCACCCGGTCGGTGTCATCAGTGCTGTCCAGATAGGCCATCAGCTCCTGCACGTCCTGGGGGAAACTGTCCTCGGGCGCCATGTGGCGGCGCAGCGCGCGGGCCGTCGCCATGTCGGTGCCGGGCGCACGCCCCAGGCCAAGGTCGATCCGGTCGGGAAACAACGTAGCCAACGTGCCGAATTGTTCGGCGACCACCAGCGGCGCGTGATTGGGCAGCATGATCCCCCCTGCCCCAACCCGGATGGTCCGGGTCGCGGCCGCCACCTGCCCGATCAGAATTGCAGTCGCGGCGCTGGCGATGCCGGGCATGTTGTGATGCTCAGCCAGCCAATAGCGGTGATAGCCCTCACGCTCGGCCAGTTGCGCAAGGTCCAGCGTGTTGGCCAACGCATCGGCAGCGGTGTGACCTTCGGGAATGGGCGAGAGGTCAAGAAGGGAAAAGCTCTGCATCGGGGGAACCTTTGAGGGATCAGAGTGATGGATCAGACGGTCAGGCGCTGGTGGATCAGCGTGTCGTAATATGTGGGTCCGGTCAGCGACTGAAAAAACCCGTTGTGCCCACCATGTCGGGTCACAATGATTTCTGTCGCCGGATCGTGGCTCAGCGTGTTCAGGGCCAGCCCGGGCACAATCGGGTCATCGGCAGAACAGATGGCGGTGACAAGCACCGGGCAGCCCTGCAGATCATCGCGCCCAATGGCATAGGCTTTGAAATAGCTGTCCGTGTCGGGAAAGCTGCTCCAGCGTTTCAGATACGCGTCAGTGATACCGGTGATCGTGGCGTGCGCCATCAGATCCTCCATCTGCCCAAGCTCCGGGAACGCGGCCTGTTTGGTTCGAAACGTATGCTCCAGCTTGCGGCGGAAATACCGACGGATCAGCGGGTTGGCATCAATCATGCGCCCCGCCTCTGCCGGGTCGATCACCGGGCTGATCGCAAAGATCCGGGCCAGTTCGTCGATCGGGTCCTGCCGCATGGCACGCGCCACGCGCAGCGCAAAATTCCCCCCCAAAGAGAAGCCGATCAGTTGACAGGGACCATGCGGGGCCAAATCCACCGCCTGTCGCAGCGCGGTGAACATCTCGGCAAAATGGGTGGCATTGAACACGCCGGGATTGAGCGTCAGCGCATCACCATGATCCAGCAGGTTGATGCGGATCACCGACCAGCCCTGATCATAGAGGAACCGCGCGGTGGAGATCACATAGGTCGAGTCCACATGTCCCAGCCAGCCGTGCAACAGGATCACTGTTCCCCTGCCCTGCGGATGGGCAGAGATACGCGCGGTGGTGCGGATGCCATCCCCACACTCCAGCATCTGAAAGCAGGCCGTCTCCTCCATGAGGGAGCTGCCGCGTTTGCGCAGCGACAGGCCCGCCAGCATGGTCTGGGCCATGGCGGGTTTCAACAGGCGGGGCGGATCGAAAACTGGAATATCGTCAGGCATGGCGCGTGTGATGGAGTGAGGTTCGCGCGTATCGTGCCATGGGCCACGCGCAAACCCCAGATGCAAAGCTGCGACCCGCAGCAACGTCACATGGCAGCCCACGCCACGCAGGGGCCGCCAAAAAGGGTCACACGCGGCGGATGATCATGTCCAGCGGACGGCGCGTCTTGGGGTGGACCGGATCGGCGGCGCGATAGCCGAAGGCCACCATGACGGCGGGTTTGTACTCTGCCGGATCAACTCCAAAGTGCTCTTGCAGGACGGCCTGCGCCGGGGCCAGCTCGAACCCTTCGATCGGGCAGCTGTCGATCCCCATCAGCGCGGCAGAGGTCATCATGTTGCCAAGCGCGATGTAGACTTGGCGGGCGGACCATTCGGCAATCTGCTCACTGGTCAGCAGGCCAAAATCCTGTTCCTGAAACTTGCGATAGGCGGTGTCGTAGAAGGCGATCACCTCTTCCGGCAGGTCCTTCACCTCTTTCAGGTGCGTATTGATATAGGGTGCGTCGTATTTCATCGTCGCGCCGGTATGGGCCAGAAAGATGCCAAAGTGGCTGGCCGTGCGCAGCTGGCCCTCGGATCCGTTGGCCGCGCCGTTGGCACCCCAGGTAAAGTCACGAAACAGCTCGCGCTTGTCCGGCGAGTCCAGGATCAGCAGCTGCCACGGCTCCATCCCGAACGAGCTGGGCGACAGCCGTGCAGCTTCAAGGATCGTGGCGAACTGATCCTCGGGGATCTTCGCGTCGGGATCAAACACCTTGCAAGCATGGCGAAAGGTGAAGGCATCGATGATCTGGTTCTGGATGTCGGCGGTGGGAAGCATGTCTTTCATGGCACAAGGCTCCGGCAAATTGCTGTGTGCCGATGATGTAGTCAGTTCCGCCAATCAGGACTATGCCGAGAGTTCGGGAAAAATTATCCCGATTTCAGGGATAGTAGGAAGCCATCAGATCAGATCGCCATACCGTTCTTCGTTGGTCTCGATGATCCGTGCCTGCATGAAATCCAGGAACGCCTTGACCCGCGCATGCATCATTCGCCCCGGCGGGCGCACCGCCCAGATCTTAGTCTCTGGCCAGACGCGATAACCGGGCAGAACCTGCACCAGTCGCCCGGCCCGCAGATCAGGGCCCGCGTGCCAAAGCGAGGCCTGACCGATCCCCATGCCCGCCTTCACACAGGATGTGACGGCTTCGCCCAGGTTCAGAGTCAGCGGGCTGGTCACGCGGATGTCGTAAATCTGCCCCGCCGGATCAACCAATTGCCAGTCCCGCCCCCAGTTGAAATGCAGACAGGCGTGATCCGCGAGGTCCTCGGGGCGTTCCGGCGCACCGGCCCGCCCCAAATACTCAGGCGAGGCCACCAACATGCGCGGGTTGTCGTCGACCTTCTGGGCCAGCAGGCTTGACGGGGCAAGCTCCCCATTTCGCAGGGCCAGATCATAGCCCTGCTCCACGATGTCGACGACCGCATCCGTCAGATTCAGATCCAAAGAAATTCCGGGATAGAGCCGCATGAACTCGGGCACGAAGGGCACGATGTGAGATTTGCCGAAAGTCGAAGAAACCGTAACCCGCAGCTTGCCCGTGACCGTCGCAGCAGTGTGGGACAATTCGCGGCGCGCATCTTCAACCGCATCCAGGATCCGTTCGGCATGGGCCAGCAGCGTTTCGCCGTCCGGCGTCAAAGAAACCGCGCGCGTTGTCCGGTTCAGCAATTTGACCCCCAGTTCGGCCTCCAGTGCCTGAATCCGGTGGGTCGCGTTGGTGGTGGACAGACCAAACTCCTGCCCGGCACGGCCGATGGCCCCGATTGCGGCCACCCGGGTAAAGAGCTCCAGCGATTTCAGATCAAAGGACATGATCCCCTCCCCTGCCCGGTTGCGCGCAGTGTTGCCGGGGCGGAGCTTGTTGTCCAGTGTGGCACAGCCGGGTCACATTTTTTGCCTTCCGCCCTGTAGCTTCGTGCGGCTTGCATTATAACGGGTGTGTTGCTTTGGGACGGATTGAGAGAAGACCCCTGTCACATCAAGAAGACGCCACCGAGAGACGCAAGGACGGGGACGCCCCCGATGCGCGCGCTGTTGGCGCCGAAATCCGGGCAATGCGTCGGGCACAGAACTTGACACTGGCGGATCTGGCCAGCGCCTCTTCGCTGTCTGTCGGCTTTCTCAGCCTTGTGGAACGGGGCCAGAAACAACCCTCGCTGGATGCGCTGCAACGGATCAGCAAGGCGCTGTCGGTGGAAATCGGCTGGCTGTTTCCCACCTCTCCCAGCGACGATCCGGTCGAAGACGCCTATGTCGTGCGCAAGGGATTTCGCCGCCGCATCGATTATTCTCGCCTGTCGGGCACCGAATACCTGGGGGAGACCGATTTCCTGCTGACCCCGTCGGTTGACGGCCAATTGGTCATGACGATGATGACCTTCTCCCCCGGCGGCCATTCCGGCGACAATCCGCTGTCACACGAAGGGGAAGAGGCCGGTTACGTTCTGTCCGGTCAACTGACCCTGGAGGTCGACGGGCATGTCTTTGTGCTGGAAGCCGGCGACAGCTTCGGGTTTTCGGGTGAGAAACCGCATCGCTACCTGAACACCGGCGCCGAAGATCTGCAGATCATCCTGACCAACACCCCGGTCATCATGTTGCAGCGCTGACTACGCCAGTTCGTCCTCACGCCGGTCCCGAACGACGGTGATCCGGTTCATGCACCGATATTGCGGCAGATAGTCGGCCACAGCGTAATGCATGGTCACCCGATTGTCCCACATAGCAATGTCGCCTGCGGTCCAGCGCCATCTGATCTGATCTTCCGGCCGGTTCATGTGATTGGCCAGATAGGTCCTGAGCGCGTTGGATTCATTCGTTGTCAGACTGTTGATATGGGTGACGAACGCTTCGTTGAAGTTCAGGAACTTTCGGCCTGTTACCGGATGCGCGTCAATCAACGGTCGAATGCGGTGGCCGAACCGTCCCACGCTTTCGTTCAGGCGCTCTTCACCGCTCAGCCCGCCCTGATCAACGGCAAAGCTGTTTCGAAAGTCCCCCATATCATGGATCGCTGACAGGCCTTCCAGATCGCGTTTCATTCCATCTGGCAACCGGTCATAAGCCGCATAGAGGCTGGACCACATGGTGTCGCCGCCAACAGCAGGAACCGTTCTGGCCACCAGGATCGAAGCAAAGGGCTGCTGCCTTTTGAACGTCAGGTCCGTGTGCCAGCTATTGGTATCGGGCGGCGCACCGGAATCGTTTTCCAACAGCACGATGTTCTCAAACCCTTCCACATGCGGATACAGGGGGTGCGGCTCATCAAGCGTTCCGAAAAGGGCGGCAAATGCCATGTGCTGCGCCGGGGTGATCTCTGAACCGCGAAAAAACACGACAAGATTGTCGAGCAGCGCCTGATAGACCTCATTATATATAGCGTCATCAAACGACGCGCTGAAATCGACGCCTTGCAGCTCTGCCCCCAGGGCCGGTGAAATCTTCTGCGCTTTGATCATCGGGCCGCTCTCCCATGCCATTTGTCCAAAGTGGGCCGCAAACAAATCCCTGCGTCTTGCCAGATAACGACAGTCCGGTCGCAACGACATCCTGAGGCAAAAGCGCCCTATCCCTGCTCCAGCATCATCTCCACGATCTTGCGTGCATAGGCCAGCGTCGGCCCCTCCCAATGCGGCGAATAGCGCCCACCATCATAGCCAGAACACCGCCGCCCCTGCTGCATTCCTTTGAGGATCGAGATGTCTTCACGGTTCAGGTCATCCCACATCTGGATCACCTCGGCGCGCTCCTTGGCGTATTTTTCGCCCGTCGCGGCCTCATCCCCGATCAAGAAAACATGCAGCTCTTCGCGACAGTGATCCGGCGCGTCCGGGTAGGCGACCAGCACAGTGAACTGATCCGGGAAAATCTCGACCGCGAAATGCGGCATGGTCAGGAACCACAGGCCCTGCATCCGGTCCTCGTCGGATAGGCCCGGATAATGCGGCAGCCCCTCGCCGCGGCCCACCTGGATCTCGGGGAAGCGATAGCCGTTGACGAAGGTATTCCCGCGCCACTCCCCGGACCAGCGCAGATCCATCGGCGCGAACTCCAGCAGGCGCGGATGCAGGGCAAAAACGTGATACCCCTCCATGTAATTCTCATAGGCCAGCTTCCAGTTGGCCTCGATCTCGAAATCCAGCTTCCCGGCCCAGCGGATCGCCGAAAGGTCATAGCCCTTCAGCTGCTCCAACACCGGCGCCATCCAGACCTCCAGCGGGTCCGCATCGCCCGAGATATTGACGAACAAACAGCCAAAGAACTCCTCGACCCGCACCGGGATCAGGTCGAGCTTTTCCCCGCCGCCATCCTTGAAACTGTCCGCATGGTTCGGCCCCTGGAAGTGCGGACGCGCGCGCAGCTTGCCATCCAGCCCGTAGGCCCATTTGTGATAGGGGCAGGTCAGCGTCGCCTTCTTGCACGGCTCGGTCACCAGCTGCATCCCCCGGTGGCGGCAGACGTTCTGAAAGCCCCGGATCTCACCATCCCGGTCATGCACCAGCACGATGGGCATGCCGCCCACCTCCAGCGGTTTCATGTCGCCGGGGTCCGGCAATTCGGCCCGCGCCCCTGCAAACACCCAGGACCGGCGAAAGATCAGCTCCTGCTCCAGCTCGTGCCACTCAGACGACCAATAGGCCGCATTGGGCAGGCCCCCGGCCTCCTCGATCGGGCGGAACACCTGCTCAAACCCTTCAGGGCCCAGAATGCGTTTGATCCGTTGTTCCGTCGTCTCCGAAACGATGGTGCCGTCCATGGTGCCCTCCCGAATCATGGTTGCCGTCAAATATTATTCCATTGGTAAAAATTGCTATGCAAAATTTTTCTTTGCCCCGATAGTCGGCCCAGGACAGCGGAGGACAGATCATGGAATCAGCGCGCGTGGTGGTGATCGGCGGCGGCAATATGGGCGCCTCGGTCCTTTATCATCTGGCCAAGGAGGGCTGGACGGACATCGCCCTGGTGGAAAAGGCGGAACTGACCTCCGGCGCGACCTGGCACGCCGCCGGGCTGGTCAGCCGGATGACGCCGGGCCATGCGCTGGGGACCTGCCATGACTATGCGGTGGACCTCTACAAAACCATCGAAGGCGAAACCGAACAGGGTGTCAGCTGGCACAATTGCGGCTCCCTGCGCGTCGGTGCCACCGAAGATCACCGCGACTGGCTGATGCACACCCGCGACGCGGTGCTGGCGCGCGGACAGGAGTGCCACTGGGTCACGCCGGATGAAATTGCCGAGTTGAACCCGATCTATGACACCTCGCACATCATCGGCGGCATCTACACGCCTGACGATGGCCATGTGGACCCTTCCGGCACCTGTCAGGCCATGGCCAAGGGCGCGCGTATGCGGGGCGCGCGGGTGATGCGGCGCAACCGGGTGACGGATGTGGTGCAGCAGCCCAATGGCGAATGGCTTGTGCGAACCGAACAGGGCGACATCATCTGCGAACATGTGGTCAATGCCGGCGGCTATCACGCCCGCCAGATCGGCGCGTTTTCCGGCCTCGACCTGCCCATCGTGCCGATGCAGCATCACTATGTGGTGACAGATACGGTGCCCGAATTCGAAAACATGGGGCACGAGATACCGGTAACCCGCGACGACTATTTCACCGGTTATCTACGCCGTGAACAGGGCGGCGCGCTGATCGGGCTTTATGACACCCATGATGCACTGGCCAAATGGCGCGGGGGCTGCCCCTGGGACAGTGAAAATGAACTGTTTGAACCCGATTACGACCGGATCACCCCCTGGCTTGAGAAGTGCTTTGAACGCTACCCCTCGCTGATGGAGCTGGGCATCAAGCGTATCGTCAACGGCGCGATCACCTATACGCCCGACGGCCACCCGCTGGTCGGCCCCGCGCCGGGGCTGAAAAACTACTGGCTGGCCTGCGGCGCCACCGTGGGCATCGCCTGGGGTCCGGGTTTGGGCCGAGCCTTGGCGCAATGGATGGTGCATGGCACTGCCGATATCTCGATGCGCGGCTTCGATCCGCGCCGATTTGGCGCTTGGGTGGATGAAGAACACGCCTATCAGCGCTGCCGCGAAAACTACATGACACGCCTGTCGCTGCCCTACCCCCAAATCCAATACGAGACCTGTCGCAACATTCGGGTGTCCGGTGCGCATGAGCGCACCAAAGCCTTGGGCGCGGTCTACGAGGACGCTGGCGGCTGGGAACGCCCACGCGTCTACGGGCCGGACTGGAACGGCAAGGAACCGCACTCCTGGAAGCGCGGCCCCTCATGGCAGGCCGCGGTGAAAGAAGCGCAGGCGGTGCATAACGGCGTGGGCCTGGGCGACTTCACCGCTTTTTCCAAGTTCGAGATCACAGGTCCCGAGGCTGAGGCCTATCTGAACCGCCTCTGCGCCAACCGGATGCCCAGGAAGGTTGGCGGCACCTGCCTGACGCTGCTCCTGAATGAACAGGGCACGATCGAGAGCGAGGCCACGATTGCCCGCCTGGCCGAGGATCGGTTCTGGTTCGTCACCGGCGGCCCCAGCGAACGCCGGGTCTGGGACTGGATCACCCTGCATCAGCGCGGGTGCGAGGATGTGACCGTGCGCAATCTATCGGACGACTGGGGAATCTTGACCATCGCAGGCCCAAAGGCGCGCGCGGTGCTGGCGACGCAAACCGACACCTCGCTGGAAAACGCCGATTTCGGCTGGCTCAAGGCGCGCGAGATCACCGTGGCGGGCATCCCGCTTATCGCCATGCGCCTGTCCTTCTCCGGCGAACTGGCATGGGAGCTGCACGCCCCGAACGCCCGGCTGGGCGATCTGTGGGACGCGCTGTGGGAGGCTGGCCAGCCGCATGGGATGGTCCCCTTCGGCTCCAAGGCGCTGGAAATGATGCGCTTGGAAAAGGCTTATCGCGGCGGCCATGAGCTGGCCAATGACGCCAGCCCAGTCCACACCGACCAGATGTGGTTCGTCAAATTCGACAAGGATTTCGTGGGGCGCGATACCCTGGCGCGCCGGGCGGAAACCGGGGAAACCTCCGCCATCGCTTACCTTGACGTCGACGTGACTGACAGCGACGTGTTGGGCGGCGAGGCGGTCTATCTGAACGGCGAAAAGGTCGGCTCCGTCTCCTCTGGTGGCTATGGCCCCAACACCCATCGCAGCCTCGCCTTCGCCTTCCTCAGACCCGACGCCGCCAAACCCGGCGCCGCGCTCGAAATCTCGCTCTTCGGCGACATGTGCCCGGCCACCGTCCTCGCCGAACCCATGCTCGACCCGCAAAACGAAAGGTTGAAGGCATGAACTCTCCAACCAACTACACTAGGGCGACGCTGCCCGCACCCGAGATCGACTGGGACAAGCTGAACGATTACCGCATGGGCCGGATCCGCGCCGCGATGGCGGAACAGGATGTGGAGCTCGCCGTCATCACCAACCCGCTGACCATGCGCTATGCGGTGAACTACCATGAATACATGCAGTTCCAGGCGCGCATCCCGCTGATGATGCTGATGATCTTTGCCGATGGTCCGGTTGTGTTCAGCGGCGCCTTCATCAAGGATCTGGACCACGTCACCGAATACATCCCGATGTTCGGGCCGGCCCCTTTCCTCGCCGGGTTTGACCAGACCGAAAACACCCGCAAATTCGTGGATTTCGTCAAAGGCCGGCTGGCGGGCAAAGCCCGCTGCCGCGTGGCGCTGGACCGGCTGGACGCCTCTGCCGTGCAAGGATTGATGCAGGCCGGGTTCGAAGTTGTGGACGCCCCCGGCTTTCTCGAAAAAGCCCGCTCGATCAAGTCCGAGGAAGAGATCGCACTCTGCCGCTATGCCATCGACGTGGCCCAGCTGGGCATCACCAAAATGCACGGGGCGTTCCAGCCCGGCATCTCGGAAAACGAGCTGTGGAGCATCCTGAGCCAGATCAACATCGCCCATGGCGGCCTGTGGTCCGAGGCGCGGATGCTGGCGTCCGGCCCGCGCACCAACCCCTGGCTGCAAGAGGCGGGCGAACGCCGCGTGCAACAGGGCGAATTGCTCGGCTTTGACACCGATATGGTCGGCCCGTTCGGCTACATGTCCGACATCTCGCGCACCTGGTATTGCGGCGAGGGCAAGGCCCCGGATGAATTCTGCGACCTCTATAAACGTGCGCTGGATGAGATTGAACACAACAAGGCCAATGTCCGCCCCGGCGTGTCCTTCAAGGAGCTGGTCGACAACAGCTTCCGCCACCCCGAAGAATTCGTCGCCCACCGTTACCCCTGCATCATGCATGGCGTCGGCATGTGCGACGAATACCCCTATGTCCCCTATCCCCAGGACTGGGATGATATCGGCTATGACGGGATCATCGAGGAAAACATGATGATCTGCGTCGAAGGCTATGTGGGGTCCGATCGCGGCGGCAGCGGGGTCAAGATCGAACACCAGTTCCTGGTGACGGCGAATGGCCTCGAACAGCTGGACGACTATCCCTACGACGAAAACCTGCTGCGATGAAGATCACCCGTATCGAAACCTTTCCCCTGCAGCCCCGGTTCAAGGGCGACGGCTACGCCATGTCGATGGGGCGTCAGACGGTGCTTTACCACCGTCTGCTGCGCCTGACAGCCGAGGACGGCACGGTCGGGATCGGAGAATTCGTCCGCCCGCCCACCTGGAGCGTGGCCGAGATCGAAGCCATCGAGGACGACTGCCTGCCCGCGCTGCGGGGCATCGACCTGGCCGACCTCCCTGCCCTGCTGGCCACATGGCGCGAGGGCGAAAAGCGGCTGCAATACGTGGTCGCGGGGATTGACCTGGCGATGCTTGACCTGATGGGCCGCGCCCTTGGCCTGCCGGTGTCGAGCCTCCTGGGCGGCGCCCGCGCAGCCGATTGTCCGGAATACCTGTCGCTTTCCTGCGAGGCGCCCGAGGTCATGGCCGAAATCACCCGCGCCCAGAACCGGAATTTCGACGTGGTGCAGGCCAAGCTTGGGTCCGACACGCTCGTCAATGACCTCACCCGCGTCCGCGCCGTTTTGGAGGCGATGCGCCCCGACCAGATGCTGCTGGCCGATTTCAACGGCGCACTGTCCCCGGATGACGCGATCCGCGCATTGCCGGACATCGGCGACCCCCGCGTGATCTGGGAGGAACCCTGCGACGATTACGATGACGGCCTTGCCGTGGCGCGCGGCATTGCGGCGCCGGTGATGCTGGATCAATGCCTCAAGGACCTGCCCACCTATATGCGCGCCATTCAGGACCGCGTGGTGGCGGCGCTGGTGATCAAGCCGGACTCCATCGGCGGTCTCAGCGTCGGGCGCACGGTGCGCGATGCCTGCGCGGCGGCGGGGATCCGGGTGCGCATTGACGGTTGGTGGGCCGGTCAGATCGCCGGGGCCGGGGCGCTGCATCTGGCGGTGGGAGCACCGCCTGCGATGCTGATCTCCTCCATCGACCTGACGGATCCGATCGATACCGACCGGTCGATGATCGACCGCCCTGCACCCAGCCGGGTCCGCGCCGCACCGGGGCCGGGCTTGGGCGACTTACCAAACGGGTTGATGCCGACCTGAGATTCGGCCCCGGATCGGCAACCAGACCTCAGACCCGCATGCCCAGCTTCAACCCCTCCCACACGGCTTCTTCGGCGGTACGCGGAGACAGGCAATCGCCTGCCAGATGATACTCCAGATCCATGTCGCGCAGGATTGCTTCAACGCTGCCGTCAGGCGTATGCCCCTGACACAGCACCAGCGTGTCCACCCCTTCGCGAATGACAGGCTCACCGCTCATCAGGTGTTGCAGATAGACGGTATCCTCATCAGCCCCAAACAGACGCACGTAAGGCACACATTCAACACCCAAGCGATGCAGCCGGGCGATACTGGCGTCGCGGACATACATCTGGATCGTCTGACCAGGCATGTAACCGTTGACTGCAAGGGTTACCGAATGCCCGGCCTGGGCCAGTTGCTCGGCCACGCCGATTCCGATCCAGTCAGCGCGCCAATCGGCCACCAGCACGGATTTCCCCGGCTTCACCTCGCCTTGCAGCACCTGCCACGCGTCCACCACATGCGCCGTCTCGCGTCCTTCGAACTCTGGCCAGCGCGGCGTGGCGCCCGTGGCCACGATCACCGCATCGGGCGCCTCGGCCTCGATGACCTCACGCGTGACGGGCGTGCCCTTGCGCAGCGCCACACCCGCCAGTTCCATCTCGCGACTCAGATTGGTGATGATGCCGCCAAATTCCGACCGTTGCGGCAGCAGCTGGGCCAGCCGCGCCTGCCCACCCAGCTGTTGAGCTTTCTCAAAGAGCGTGACCTTGTGCCCGCGCGCCGCCGCAACCGCTGCCGCCTTCATCCCGGCCGGGCCACCGCCGACAACCATGATCCGCCGCCGCGCCGCAGCCGCCGGAGCCACGCCATAGTCCAGCTCCCGCCCGCTGACCGGATTCTGAATGCATGAAATCGGATAGCCGTCGTGAAAATGGCCGATGCAGGCCTGATTGCAGGCGATACAGGCCCGGATATCATCCAACCGACCGGCCTGCGCCTTGTTGCCCATGTCCGGGTCACAGATCATCGCACGGGTCATACCACAAAGATCTGCCTGCCCGGTGGCCACGATCTTGTCGGCGTCCTGCGGCTGGTTGATCCGCCCGGTAACGATTGTCGGCAGGCCGGTGCGTTGCCGCAAGGCCTGAGCCAGCGGGGCGGTATAGCCTGTCTCCTCGAACATGGGCGGGGCGATATGAACCGATCCCGCGAGGGTGGCGGAGGACCCCGCCACCACGCTGACATAACTCAGGTTCCCTTCCTGCGCGATCATCTCACAGGCCAGAAGGATTTCATCCGCTTCCAGCCCCTCATGGCTTTTCTCATCACCGGAGATCCGCAGGCCGATGACAAACTCCGGTCCGGTTTCAGCCCGGATCGCCGCCGCAATATCACGCAGAAACCGGGTGCGGTTTTCAAGGCTGCCACCATAGGCGTCATCGCGCTGGTTGACATTCGGGTTCAGGAATTGCGCAGGCAGATAGCCGTGGGAGGCGACAATCTCGACCCCGTCCATTCCAGCCGCCTGCATCCGGCGTGCCGCCGCCGCATGGGCCGTCACGACCTCAGTGATCATTTCCGGCGGCATGGGGCGCGGCATCACGTGAAAGCGTTCGTTCGGAACGGCGGACGCGCTGAAGGACACCGGCGTCGTGCCATCTTCGGAGGCCAGCATCTCGCGCCCCGGATGAAACAGCTGCGCGATCACCGCCGTGTCATGGGCGTGCAGGGTTTCGGCCAGCTTTCTGTAACCGGGAATGCAGGCATCGGTGTCCACCCGGATCGGGTCAGCCACAAAAACGGCACTTGGATGAACCAGCGCCACCTCTGTCATGATCAGACCGGCCCCGCCCCGCGCGCGCGCCTCATGATAGGCGATCAACCGGTCCCCGATCAGTCCCCGTTCGTTCAGATGGGTTTCATGGCCGGTGGACACGATCCGGTTGCGAAGGGTCAGATGACCCAGCCGGAAAGGCGAAAACAAATGGGAAAGGGGTGCCGCGGACATAGGTACAGCCTCTCAGTCAGAAAAAAACAGGATCAGAAACCCGGCGGGGTGATCACCCAGATCACCACCGTTTCCTGTGTGCCGGGGTTGCGATAGCGATGGGGTTTGCGGCTGTCGAAGGCAAAGCTGTCACCCGCCTTGAGATGGTGCAGCCGCTCTTCGATCCACAGGTCCAGCGTTCCGGACAGGACAATCCCGGCCTCTTCCCCGTTGTGGGAATAGCTGGCGTCGATCCCGGTTCCGGGCGGGAAGGTACAGCGCAGCATCTCCAGCGCGCCGGACAGGTTGGGCGTCAGCAGTTCATCGCGCAAGCCGGACTCATAGGTGATCGCACGGCGTTGATCGGCGCGCACGATCTCGCGGTCGGTTGAACCACCTTCACCGGTTCCCGGAAAGAAGAACCAGCTGACCGAAACGCCAAGCGCTCGCGCCAAACGGTGCAGCGCCGTGACCGACGGCCGGTTCTGGTTGCGTTCGATCTGGCTCAGAAACCCGGTGGACAGGCCGCTGGCCTCCGCCAGTTTGCCTAATGTCATCTTACGGATCTTGCGCAGCGATTTGATCTCTTCCCCCAAACGGGGGTCGGCACGGATCTGTTCAACCTGGTTCAGGTCGACAGAGGCGGAGGTCGCAATGGACTCATGATGATGCGGCATGACAGGGAATCCTGTAATCTTTCCGCCCATCTTTTTACATGTGTAAACTTTTGAGTCAAATTTTTACATCGTGCGCCGTTGCTGCCGGATTTATCGCAAGACGCCGAGCGCGGCCTTCACGACAACGTCCCGCAACTCCGCCGGGTCATCCGGGAACAAGGGACCAGACCCCAATGTAACGTGGACCGCCATGGTAATGATCACCTGAACCGCGTGCTGCAACGCGACCTGCTTGTCTGCGACCTTGATCTCATCCGCGTATTCGTGGGCAATCCCGGCCACGCGTTCCCCGATGATCAGCGTCAGCCCCTTGAGACGGTTCCAAACTTCCGGGTCCTGGGCAGAGATTTCATAGGCCGCGCGGTAAAACCCGGCATGGTCCTGCACGATGGCAAAGGACCGCTCTGCATAGTGGGACAACAGCGTCTGAACATCGCCGTGCGTGGCCCGCGCCAGATCAACTGCCAGAGCGTCCGCACCCAATGTGTCATACAACCGTTCCAGCATGACATTGAACACGTCCCGTTTGTCCGCGAACCGATGATAGAATGATCCGGTGGAACATCCCGACGCCGAGATGATGTCTGCCACCCGCGCACCCGCGAATCCGTACTTCGCAAATGACGCCTCAGCCGCGTCCAGGAACTTCTGCTCCGTCCGTCGGCTCCGGGCCTGCTGAGCAGGTTTATACCCTTTTTCCGTTGCGTTCTCCGTCACGTCGCCAGAAATCCCCCACCCATTTTCGTTGACAAAAGCAGATTCCCGGTGTGAGTTCAATATTAGAAGAAAAGTTCTAATTATAAAGCAAGTTCGAATCCGAACAGGGAGAAGACCATGAAACACCTGCTGATCGCCGCTGCGACCACGGCCTGCCTGGCAACCGGGGCAAGCGCTCAGACCGAAATCAAACTGGCCTCGATCGCCCCGGCGGGCACGCCGTGGATCAGCCATCTGGAAGCCTGGGAAAAGAACGTCGAAGCCGCCAGCAACGGTGAGCTGGACATCGTGATCTACCCGTCCGGCCAGTTGGGCAATGAGTTCGACACCTTCAAACAGATCCAGCGCGGCAGGATTGATGCGGCATCGCTGTCCGGCGGCGTGCTCAGCGCCTTCGTTCCCGAACTGGCTCTGATGTCCACGCCCTATCTGTTCGATTCCGCTGACACCATCGACTGCGTTTATGATGGCGAGCTGGGCGAAACGATGAAATCGCTGGTGGCCGAGAAGAAGGTTGAGCTGCTGCAATGGGGTGAAACCGGCTGGGTTCATGTCTATGCGCAGGATGATCTGTCCGATGTGGCAAACGCCGACGGCTACAAGACCCGTATCGCACCCCATGACATGTCCCGACTGCTGTGGAACTCGGTCGGGGCAAACGGAACCGAGCTGCCCTATGCCGAAACACCCGCTGCACTGCAGACCGGACTGGTCAAGGCCGGTGAATCGGCCGAGGTCTCCTATGTTGCCTTCGGCCTGGGCAAGGTGGCCCCGCATTTCATGATGACCTACCACATGCATCAGGCAGGCGGCATCGTGATCAGCGAACGGACCATGAAAAAGCTCAGCCCAGAGCATCAGCAGATCCTGCGCGACAGCCTGCCGTCGACCCAATCCGGGCGCGATTCCATCCGCCAGATGGGTGTGGCTCTGGTCGGCAAGTATGAACAGGCCGGTGGCCCCGTGCATCGGCTGAGCGATGAACAGCGCGCAGCCTGGAAAGCCAAAGTGGAACCGAACTGGCCCGCATTTGTCGCCGGTCTGGGCGGTCGCTCCGAAGAGCTTTGGCCCCAGGTTCTGACCGCCAAGGCCACCTGCGGCGAATGACCCATCCGCGTTGGGCAGAACGGGTTCTGGCGTATGTCTTTACGCTGGAATCCGTCATCGCAGTCGCAGGCTATGCCATCGTCGCCGGGTTGCTGGTGGTCGATGTGGCCTTGCGTGAGCTGGTCGGCACCTCGGTCTACGGAGCGCAGAGGATTTCGGTCTACGTGATGATCATCACCGGGTTCCTGGGCCTTGGTCTGGCCGCGGCGCAAGGCCGCCACCTGCGGCCCCGGTTTGCCGACGGCTTGATCCCGACCGGGTTAACACGGGCTGCAACACGGCTGGGCGATCTGATCATGACCGCCGTTCTGCTGGGCTTTGCGTGGATCGGCGTGCGCTTCGTGCTGGAGGCGCATGAGTTCGAAGACATGGCCCGGATCATCGACATCCCGCTTTGGTATCTGCACCTGATCGTGCCCTACGCCTTCGCCACCACCGCGCTGCGCTATGCGCTCTTTGCGCTCTACCCTGCCCTGCGGCCCGAGGAGGTCAGTTCAGAATGACCTACGCTCTTATCCTCTTTGCCCTGACCGTTGCCTTGCTGGCGTTGCGGGTCAATCTGTTCGTGGTCCTGCTGGTTCTTGGCAGCTTCATCCATCTGGTCTGGGGCGACGCCGAACTGATCTATGTGGTCGAAGACATGTGGATCGCACTGGACAAGGAAGTCCTGCTATCGATCCCGCTGTTCCTGATCTGTGGCTCGGTGATGGGACGCGGTGCCATCGCCGCGCGGCTGATCGCGGTGATGACGGCGCTGACCTCTCCGTTGCCCGGCGGGCTTGCGGTTGCCACCGTGATGACCTGTGCGGTCTTTGCCGCAATCTCCGGCTCTTCCGCGGTGACGCTGATCGCCGTGGGATCCATCGCCTATCCCGCCTTGCTGGCGCAGGGCTATGACAAATCGTTCTCATTGGGCGCGCTGACAACGGCTGGCACGCTGGGGGTGATCATTCCGCCGTCAATCCCGATGATCCTGTATGGCATCGCCACTGAAACCTCGATCATCGACCTGTTCACCGCCGGGATCCTGCCGGGGCTGTTCCTGATGACCCTGCTTGCGGGGTATTCCTTCTTCGTCAATCGCAGCATGCCACGGGAACGCTTTTCACTCGCTCGGTTGTTGAGCGCCCTGCGCGATGGGATCTGGTCGATGCTGATGCCGCTAATCCTGCTGGGCGGCATCTATTCGGGCTATTTCTCACCCACGGAATCCGCTGCCGTCGCGCTGGCCTATGCCGTGGTGGTCGAGATCTTTGTCCACCGGGAACTGAAGTTGACGGACCTGAAGGACATCGCGATCGAAACCACCACCATGGTCGGCACGATCTTTCCGGTTCTGGCGATCGCCCTGTCGGTCAATCTGCTGCTGACCGCGCATCAGGCACCCGGCCATCTGGCCGAATGGATCAGCGGCTTCATCACCAACAAGATCACCTTCCTGCTGGCAGTGAACGTGCTGCTGCTGATCGTGGGCTGCGTCATGGACATGGTGTCGGCGATCCTGATCCTGGCCCCGCTGCTTCTGGCGCTTGGCCGCACCTACGGTGTCGATCCCGTGCATCTGGGCATCATCATGACCGTCAACCTGGAGATCGGCCTGCTGACCCCGCCCGTGGGCATCAACCTGATCGTCGCAATGACGGCTTTCCGGGAAAAGTTCGGCCTAATCTGCCGCAGTGTTCTGCCCTTCATCGTGCTGATGATTGTCGGGCTGATGATCATCACCTTCGTCCCTGCCCTGTCCCTGATCTTGCTCTGACCCACCAAGGCCCCACACATGTCCGACATCACCATTTACACCGCCCGCCGCATTCACACGATGAGCCCCTCCAACCCCGAGGCCCAAGCGGTCGCGGTGCGTGACGGCATGATCCTTGAGGCCGGGCGGATCGAAGACATGCAGCCCTGGTTGCAGGACGCCAAAGTGCATATCGACGAGCAGTTCGCCGACAAGGTGATCTTTCCCGGCTTCATCGATCCGCATCTGCATCCGTCGCTGGGGGCCACGATCCTGCCCTGCCATTTCATCACCGCTTTCGAGTGGGGATTGGGCAACCGCAAGATCCCCGCCACACGGGGACGCGGGGCCTATCTGGACGCGGTGCGTCAGGCCGTTGCGGGACGCGATCCTGATCAGAAGCTTTTTGTCACCTATGGCTATCACCGGACATGGCACGGGATTGTCGGCCGCAAAGAACTGAACGAGATTGCGCCCGATTTCCCGGTCATGTTGTGGCACCGGTCCTTTCATGAACTGATCATGAACGATGCCGCGATCGACCTGTTGGGTATGGATCGTCAGATGATCGCGGAGCACCCTCAGGTCGATGCCGAGAACGGTGTTTTCTACGAAACCGGCGCGGCGCTGGCGATGAATGGCCTGCGCCCGCATCTCTTTTCGCCCACGTGGTTCGGCGCCGGATTGGAAGACCTGAAACAGATCCTGCACGCGGGTGGGCACACCACCGTCGCTGATATGGCCTGGGGCATTTTCGATTTCGAGGTGGAATGGCAGTCCTACACCCACGCCTTTGAAACCGCCGAAGCGCCGTTCAGGGTGATGATGATCCCGCGCGGTATTCCCGAAGCGGAACTGACGGGCAGCCCCGAAGAGGCGCTGGACCGGATCGACGCCCTTTGCGACCGGGGCAGCCACCGGCTTTTCTTTGACAAACACGTCAAACTCTTCACCGATGGGGCGTTTTTCTCACAGCTCATGCAGGTACAGGAGCCCGGCTTTATTGACGGGCATCACGGTGAATGGCTGACCGCGCCGGAGCAGTTCGAAGCCGCCTGCCGCGCCTACTGGAACGCGGGCTATCGCATCCACGTGCATTGCACCGGCGATCTGGGCGTCGAACTGGCGCTGGATGTTCTGGACAAGCTGCAATTCGAACGGCCCCGTTTCGACCATCGCTTCACCATCGAACATTTTGGCGTCTCTACAGAAGAGCAGGTGCGCCGGATCAAGGCGCTTGGGGCGTTGGTGTCGGCCAATGTCTACTATCTGCATGAACTGGGGGAAGCCTATTGGCGGCACAACCTGGGCCATGAACGCGCCAGCCAGATGGCCCGCCTGGGTTCGCTGGCCCGCGAACAGGTGCCCTTTGCGCTGCATTCGGATTTCACCCTAGCCCCGGCCCGGCCTTTGAACAGTGTCTGGGTTGCGGTCAACCGGATCGCGGAATCGGGGGCTGTGCTCGGACCGAACGAACGGGTCAGCGTGGATCAGGCCATGCGCGCCATCACCATCGAGGCCGCCTATGTGCTGGGCCAGGAGCACCGTATCGGGTCAATCCGGGCCGGGAAATCCGCCGATTTCACCGTCCTGGACGAAGACCCCTATGAGGTCGCCCCTGAAACCATCCGCGATATTCGCGTGCATGGAACCGTGTTCGAAGGCGTTCCGCAGCTGGTGCAGGACTGACGCGATGATCCCGGTCATCATCATCTCCGGCTACCTTGGGGCTGGCAAAACAACGCTGATCCGTGACTTTCTGACCGACCCAAAGGGTCTGCGCGCCACCGTGCTGGTCAATGATTTCGGCCAGATCAATCTGGATGCAGAGCTGATCGCGGAAACCGGCGCAGACACCATCGCGCTGACCAATGGATGTGCCTGCTGCTCGATCGGTGATGACCTGCTGGGCGCCACTCAAACCGCTGCTGCCAATGCGCCGGATCTGCTGGTGATCGAAGCCAGCGGCGTTGCGCAGCCCGCGCGCCTGTCTCGGCTTTTGCGCGGGGTGGCAGGCACCCTGCCCGCCCGCTGTCTGACCGTGGTCAACCTGTCCCGCGCCGACCGGGTGGCGACGGACAAATTCGTGTCCAGATTGTTCAGACAACAGATCGAACAGGCCGACGCGCTGTGCTTGAACCGCGCGACTCAAGGAAAAACCTCGGAACTACAGCTGGAACTGCAAGGCAGTCGTCAGACCGCAGACCTGCATGGCTTCCTGACGGACGGGGCCAGACAGGGCAACAACATCCCGGCCACCGAACACGATACGCATTTTTCAAATGTGACCTTTCACCCAGACCCCATGCCAGCCCATAGGGTTGAGGCATGGTTGAAGCATCAGGCCCCTTCTGCCCATCGCGCCAAGGGACCTTTGCCGGTGCTGCATGAGGACGGCCAGATGTCCATGGCCTGGCTGGATCTGGTCCAGGGCAGTTTCACACTCCGCCCGACGCCTGACTTGCCCGTGCAGAACAAGGGCCGGATCGTTGTCATTACACCGAGCTGACCCCAGTTTCGAACAGCGAAACGCGCGCAAGCACTTTCGGTGGGCGTTCGTAGGGTTACAGCACCGCTTCGATTTCGGCGTTGAACCTGTCCAGCGCCCCCTCATACCGGCCATAGGTCAGCGCGTCATTGGCCCCACTGTCCAGGCCCGCCTGAATGTCGACGCAGATGTCGAAATCCTCGCTCAGCGTTGCCTTTGAAATGGCGTGGTTTCGGGTCCAATGGGCGGCCTTCTCTGGCGTGATGTCAGCCGCCGGTGCCAGTGTGCCCAATCGGATGCGTGTATGGTCCGGTGCCACCGGATCAACGTTGATCCATGCGAAATGGTCCTGCATCGTCAGGAACTGCGTGGTCGGAAAGACGGTGTAGACGACATTCGCCAGCTCCCGGAAATCCCAGGTTTCCGGCGCGGTCATATCCAGATCCGGCAAAGAGGTCCGCGGCAGAACCGACCGGATGTGAGGGCCGAACATGTGATAGCTGGACAGGTTGTCCATCATGTGCGGCCCGACGGTTTCCTTATGCGCGACCCGGAAATGATAGGCTTCCAACCCGGCTTCCAGCAGCAGCTTCCAGTTTGCCCGGCATTCCACGGTTTCAACGTGAACCAGCACATGCTGATCCATATCGATCCAGGCCATCTCCTGTTCCAACGGAGCAAGGAACGTATCGAAGTCATAGTCGATATCCGGGGTCGCCACGATCCAGATGAACCCCAGCCGCTCTACCGCCGGCAGTCGCTTCAGCCCATTGGCCGCCTTGTCGATTTCCGGGAAGCCCTGCTTCTGATGCGGGACACCGCGCAGTTCACCGGTATTGGCGAAGGTCCAGGCATGATAGGGGCAGGAGAACGCACCCTTGCAGCCTTTTTCATCATGCACAAGCTTGGCCCCACGATGGCGGCAGACGTTCAGAAAGGCATTCACCCGGCCTGAGCTGTCGCGGGTCAGAAGGATCGGCAGGCCGGATTTCTGCAGCGTCAGGAAAGACCCGTTTTCAGGCAGCTCTGACCCATGCGCGGCCAGTATCGGCTGGCCACGAAACACTGCCGCACGCTCCGCTTCGAAGCGGGTCTGACTGGTGTAGCGGCCGATGGGTGAACGGGTGACCGTTTCATCCAAAAAGGCCGAGCCTTGCTGATTGAGTCCGTAAAGGGCTTCCAGGCTCTGGATCTGCATTTCCCGATTCATCGCGCGCTCCCTGACTGCTTACCGGTTGGTAGGTACGGTAAATTACCGATTGGTAGGCTGTCAACTTGCAGCCATCGTTTCTATCCTCAGGCCACAAACCCACTCAGGCGGACAACGGAATTGGAGCCGAAACCCATCCGGTTCGCGGCGAAACAGCACATTTTGCACCTACCCCTGCGACCACTGCTGACTTGACCTTGAAGGGGGTTTCGGGGAAACCCATCTGAACGCATTACAGCCACCTATCCGAATCCAACCAGCAAGAGGCAGCCCGTGCCACATTACCGTTCCAGAAGATCCACCCACGGTCGCAATATGGCCGGAGCCCGCAGCCTGTGGCGCGCCACGGGGGTCGCTGAGGGCGATTTCGGCAAACCGATCATCGCCATCGTGAACTCCTTTACCCAGTTCGTGCCCGGTCACGTCCACCTGAAGGACCTGGGCCAGATGGTTGCCCGCGAAGTCGAAGCAGCCGGTGGTATCGCGAAAGAGTTCAACACCATCGCGGTGGATGACGGAATCGCGATGGGTCACGACGGCATGCTGTATTCGCTGCCGTCACGCGAAGTGATCGCAGACAGCGTGGAATACATGGTCAACGCCCACTGCGCGGACGCCATGGTCTGTATCTCCAACTGTGACAAGATCACCCCCGGTATGTTGATGGCCGCGATGCGCCTGAACATTCCCGCCATCTTCGTGTCCGGTGGACCGATGGAAGCGGGCAAGATCGACCTGGCGGATCTGGAACTGAACAAGGTTGACCTGGTGGATGCCATGGTCGCCGCAGCAGACGACAAATTCACCGATGAGCAGGTCAAGCACATCGAAGAGAATGCTTGCCCCACCTGTGGCTCCTGCTCGGGCATGTTCACCGCAAACTCGATGAACTGTCTGGCCGAAGCGCTGGGTCTGGCCCTGCCGGGCAACGGCTCGACTCTGGCCACCCACGCAGACCGCAAGAACCTGTTCCTGGAAGCAGGCCGCAAGATCGTCGAGATCACCAAGCGCCACTATGAAGGCGAAGAAAAAGGCCTGCTGCCGCGCGAAGTCGCCACCTTTGAAGCGTTTGAAAACGCCATGAGCCTGGACATCGCCATGGGCGGCTCAACCAATACGGTGCTGCACCTGCTGGCCATCGCCAACGAAGGCGAAGTCGATTTCACCATGAATGACATCGACCGGCTGAGCCGCAAGGTCCCCTGCCTGTGCAAGGTCGCGCCGAACATTCACAACGTTCACATGGAAGACGTCCATCGCGCGGGTGGTATTTTCTCGATCCTGGGCGAACTCAGCCGCGCCGATCTGCTGCATCTGGACGTGCCCACGGTTCACACCGCCAGCATGGGCGAAGCCATTTCCAAATGGGACATCAAGGTGGCGAACAACCCCGCTGCCGAAGAGCTGTTCAAAGCGGCCCCCGGTGGCGTGCGCACGACCCAGGCCTTCAGCCAGTCGAACCGGTTCAAAGAGCTGGACACCGACCGCGAAGGCGGCGTCATCCGGTCCAAGGAACATGCGTTCAGCCAGGATGGCGGCCTTGCGGTCCTGTTTGGCAACATCGCGCTGGACGGGTGCATCGTGAAAACCGCCGGTGTGGATGCCAGCATCCTGAAGTTCACCGGCACTGCTCATGTCTGCGAAAGCCAGGACGACGCGGTGAACAACATCCTGACCGGCAAGGTCAAGAAGGGGGATGTTGTGGTCATTCGCTACGAAGGCCCGCGCGGCGGACCGGGCATGCAGGAAATGCTCTATCCGACCTCCTATCTGAAATCCAAAGGTCTGGGCAAAGCCTGCGCGCTGCTGACCGACGGCCGGTTCTCGGGCGGCACCTCGGGACTGTCGATTGGTCACGCCTCGCCGGAAGCCGCCGAAGGCGGCGCCATCGGTCTGGTCCAGGACGGCGACACGATTGAGATCGATATCCCCAACCGCACCATCCACCTGGCGGTTTCGGACGAAGAACTGGCCGCCCGCCGTGCCATTCAGGACGAAAAAGGCTGGGAACCGGCAGAGCCGCGCGCGCGTCAGGTTTCCAAGGCGCTCAAGGCCTATGCCCGCATGACCAGCAGCGCCGCCAAGGGCGCGGTGCGCACGCTCTAAGCCCGCGCATCGTCACGTTTGAGAAGACACCGCTCCGGTTTCGGGGCGGTGTTTTCTTTTGTCAGGTCCGGGCAGAGCTGCGCCTACTCGATATCGCTGAGCGAATACCCTGTCAGCGCCACGGTGCGTTCAACCTCAGCGCGCGTGGGTTTCTGTCCGGTCAGACAATACAGGTAGTTCGCTCCGGATTTGGCCCGGTCCAGCATACTGTCCCGCGGATCCAGTGCTTCATACCCAAGCTGGGTGAAATACACGATCCGGGCCCGGATATCCGCCTCGCCCGCATCATAGCTAAAGCGTTGATACATCCCGCTCAGCGCCGCGATCCGCGTATCATCCGAGATATCCACGGCCCGCCGCACCGATCCGTCCCGACGTGCCCATTCGCGAATGGCGAAGTCCAGCTTGGTGTCGAACTCACCATCCAGAACCCAACAGGAAAACACGTTGGACAGCGCGTAATTGATACTGTCGGCCGGTTTGTTCGCCTCGGAGACGATGGCCCGGGTGTTGGTGTTCTGCCAATGGTCCAGCAACGCGTCCAACAGGTCCTTCCGGTTCTTGAAGAACCAATAGAAACTGGAACGCGCGCAATCCAGCTGTTCCGCTAGAATTGCAACTTTGACCGAAGCGACGCCGTCGGAAATCAGCGTGTCCAGCGCGGCCCGCACCCAATCCTCGCGGGAGGTTCGCTGCGGTCCCCGGACGCGCTTCTGGCCGCCGCCCTGTTCCATTGCCTCGGTCATGTCCTGTTTCCCGTCATCGTGCTCGTGTGTTTCACGGGGCCCCCTGCCCTTGGTGCGGGTCACAGTCTATGCGATCCACCCGGCAGCGCCAACCTCAGCCGATTGGGGCTGTCAAAACGTGGCGCTCAACGGCCCTTGGACAGTCAGGCCGCCTGCTCTAGGCTGCGCCGGAACTGCCAAGCATGGACCCGACATGACCGCTGATTTGATCATTGTGAACGCGAATATTCAGACGATGACAGAGCCCGCCGCCACGGCGGACGCATTGGCCATCACCGGCAATCTGATCACCGCCGTCGGCAGCAACGACCAGATCCGGGCGCTGGCAACCGAAAGGACGCATGTCGTCGACGCGGAGGGGCGCATCGTTCTGCCCGGATTTGTCGAGGCCCATATGCATCTGTTCCCCGGCGCTCAGGGGCTGGCCTATCTTCAGGCGGGTGAGATCGAGGACGAAGCCAGCCTGCGCCGCGCCGTTCGGGCCTTCGCCGCGGACAATCCAGACGAGGATCTGCTGGTAGTGCAGGCCGTTCAATACACGGTTCTGGGGGATGACCGTCCGATCACCCGGCACGACATCGACGCCATCGTGGCCGATCGTCCGGTCCTGATGGTGGCAGGCGATCTGCACAACGGCTGGGCCAACACCATCGCGCTGGACCGCGCCGGGCTTCTGCACGGTCTGATGCTGGACCATGCAGAGGTCGAGATGGCTGCCGACGGGCTGGCCACAGGGTTCCTGAAGGAATTCGGCGCGGTTCTGCCCGTGATGGCGCTGCGCAGCAAGGGCGGGCGCGAAAACCTGGGCTTTGACGGGGTTGAACCCGAAAACGTCACCGAGGATCAGCGCGCTTATGACCTGCAGGTTCTGCGGGACGGCCTGACCCATTGTGCTGAACTGGGTATCACCACGATCATCAACATGGACGGCAACCGCTACCAGCTGGAACTGCTGGCGGACCTGGCCAAATCCGGGAACCTGCACTGCCGGGTCGAGATCCCCTATCACTTTACCCCCGGCGAGGCGCTTGCAAACCTTGAGCGCGCGGTCGACATGCGGCGCGATTTTGCAGGCGATCTGCTGTGGTCCCGCCGCGTCAAACTGTTCATGGACGGGGTGATCGAGGCGCGCACCGCCCTGATGCTGGAGGACTACCCGGATCACCCCGGTGAGCGGGGCACACGGTTGCACAGCCCCGAAGAATTCGCCGCGGTGATCTGCGAGGCGGATCGGCTGGGCTTCCAGATCTCGGTTCACGCGGTCGGGGATGGCGCCGTCAGCGCGGTCCTGGACGGGTATCAGGCGGCCCGTGACAACAACGGGTCCCGCGACGCGCGGCACCGCATCGAACATATCGAACAGATCGCCCTGAGTGACATTGCACGGTTTCGCGACCTTGGGGTGATCGCGTCCTTCCAACCGCCACATTGTCCGGGTGCCGGGGTCTTTCCGCTGGAACCAAGCCTGTCCATCACCGGCCAGAAGAACTGGCACCGTGCGTTTCTGTGGCGCGACATGGCCGAGGCCGGGGTGCGCCTGTGCTTCAGTTCCGACTGGCCCGTGGCCCCGTTGTCCCCGATTGCCGGGATCGCCTGTGCCATGTCCCGCCAGCCTTGGCATCCCGATCTCAGCGACCAGCGTCTGCCCATCGAACAGGTGCTGCACGCCTACACGGCAGGTGGAGCCTATGCCAGTCACCTGGAGGACCGTTTGGGCACGCTTGCACCGGGCATGGCGGCGGATATCGTGATGTTGTCGGCAACCGGTGAACCGCAGCAAGTTGAGTGGTCCCAAACGCAAGTGGATCTGACGGTCATGGACGGTCGGATCACCTTTGCGCGTCAGACCTGAGACTTCAGCGGGTCGGCACCGGGCTGTCCCCACGGTAGTCGTAGAAACCGCGACCGGCCTTGCGTCCGACCCAGCCCGCTTCGACATATTTGACCAGCAGTGGACAGGGGCGATATTTGCTGTCGGCCAGCCCGTCATGCAGCACGTTCATGATCGCCAGACAGGTGTCGAGGCCAATGAAATCCCCCAGCTCCAGCGGACCCATCGGATGGTTGGCCCCCAGACGCATGGAGGCGTCGATGGAGGCAACATTGCCCACCCCTTCGTAGAGCGCGTAACATGCCTCGTTGATCATCGGGATCAGGATCCGGTTGACGATGAAGGCGGGATAATCCTCGGCGCTGGCGGCGGTCTTGCCCAGCTGCCCAACCACGCCCAGCAGGGCCTGATAGGTCTCTTCCGAGGTGGCAATGCCGCGGATCAGCTCGACCAGTTGCATCATCGGCACCGGGTTCATGAAGTGGAATCCCATGAACCGCTCGGGCCGATCCGTCTTGGCCGCCAGCCGTGTGATCGAAATGGAAGACGTGTTGGACGTCAAAACCGTGTGCGGCCCAAGGGATGGGGCCAAACCGGCAAAAATCTGATCCTTGATCGCCTCCCGCTCGGTCGCTGCCTCGATCACCAGATCGCTGGCACCCAGCTCACCCAGCTCGGTCGTGGTCCGGATTCGGGCCAGCGCTGCATCGCGATCCGCCTCGCTCAACTGGCCCTTGGACACCTGGCGGGCGGTGTTCTTTTCGACCCGCGCGCGGGCCGACTGCAACGCCTCGGCAGAGATGTCATTCAGCACCACGTCAAACCCCGACGTGGCAAAGACATGGGCAATCCCGTTGCCCATCTGCCCTGCCCCGATAACGCCAACTGTCCGGAACTGCATGCCCCCTACCCCGCGAAGCTGTAGGCGGTTTTCACGGCGGTGTAGAATTCAGCCGCATACCGCCCCTGTTCCCGCGAACCGAAGGACGACCCACGGCGCCCGCCAAAGGGAACGTGATAATCCACGCCAGCGGTAGGCAGGTTCACCATCACCATACCCGCGGTGCTGAACCGCTTGAACGCACGCGCGTGTTTCAGGCTTGCGGTGCAGATCCCCGAGCTCAGGCCGAACTCGGTATCATTGGCCAC